>JASBTB010000003.1 GCA_030148645.1 Demequina sp.
GCTGTCCTTTTCTTGCACCTTGAACAGGTTGAAGCGGGGCAGGAACTTGTCCCAATCGATGATGTGCGAGTCGATCTCGGGCCCGTCGATACAGGCGTGTTTGCGTACCGGTTTGCCCTCGATCACCACGGGGACCATGCAGGCGCCGCACATGCCGGTGGCGTCGACCATGATCGAGTTGAGGCTCGCCACGCACGGTACGCCATAGGGCGCACTGAGATCGCTGACGGCGCGCATCATGAACGGTGGACCGATGGTGACGACCTCCGCGATGGTGCGCCCCGTGCCGACCTTGTTGGCTTCGAGCATTTCCTCGAGCGGCCCGGTGACAAACCCCTGATACCCCAGCGAGCCGTCGTTCGTGGCGTAAAGGACGGTCAACTGGTTGCCGTACTGGGCCTGAAGACGGCCGACGCGCTCGTCTGCACCCGTCCAGAACATGAGACTCATGCTACGGAAACCGGCGATGAGGGTGACGTGATTGCCTCGTTCGAGGTGGTTCCTCATGATCGGGTAGACGGGCGGCAGGCCGAGGCCACCTGCGGTGAACACCACCGTTGAGTTGTCCGAGTAACGCTCGACGCGGCTGGGCAGGCCAAGCGGGCCAGCGATTCCGGCGAACGAGTCGCCCACGTTCATCCTGTTGATCTCGATACTGCTGGTGCCCATGCCCTGGACGACCAGGCAGATCGTGCCAGCCTTCGCATCCCAGTCGGCCAGCGTGAGCGGGATCAACTCGCCATGCGCCCACGGGAGTACCCGCACAAACTGACCTGCCCGCGCCGCCTCGGCAATGAGGGGTGCACGCACGGTGAACTCGAAGATGCCGTCGCTCAGTCGGGACTTGGAGAGGATCGTCTGGGCGCTCAACCCCTTCGCGGTGTAGGCATTCGCCGTGGCGACCATGTCGCGAATGACGTGGGCTGGCAGGTCGACCGAGCCGAGGATTTCGCGGGCGGCGTTTTGACCGTCACCGGCCGCGTTGACGGCCGTCGAACCTCCGCGGGCCGCGTCGCCGCCCGTGTAGACCCCGGGCAGCGTGGTCTCTTGGGAGCCGTCGTGGGCCAGGTCGATGGTGCCCCACGTGGACGTCTCTAGGCGAGGCTCTGACTCCTTGATGATCGGGTTGGACGAGTTGCCTAGCGCCATGATGACCAGGTCGGCCTGGATCGTCTCCGTCTGTCCGGTAGCGACGGGGCGACGACGTCCCGTGTCGTCGGGCTCGCCCAACTCCATCACGTCCACGGTAGCCGCGGTGACAAACCCGGACTCGTTGCCAAGGAACTCCGAAGGCGAGCACAGTTCTCTGACGGCGATGCCCTCTTCGAGGGCGTGGTGGAGTTCCTCCACCCGAGCGGGCATCTCGATTGTGGTGCGTCGGTAGACGATCGTGACGTTGCCGCCCAAGCGGCGCGACGTGCGTGCGGCATCCATCGCGGTGTTGCCGCCGCCGATGATGAGGACCTCCTTGCCGTGGGTTTCGGGCAAGGGAGTCTCGTATTCTTCGCGCAGACCCTGCATCAGGTTGACGCGCGTGAGGAACTCGTTGGCCGACATCACGTTGAGCAGGTGCTCGCCGGGGATGTTCATGAAGCGCGGCAAGCCCGCGCCGGTGCCCACAAAGATCTTCCAAAACCCTGCGTCGCGGAGGTCCTGCAACGTGGCCGTCTTGCCGACGACGAAGTTGGCGACGAATTTGCCGCCCAAAAGCGTGATCTTGCCCACGACATCGTCGATGAGGTCGTTGGGCAGGCGGAACTCGGGGATACCGTACCGCAGCACTCCGCCCAGGGCGTGGAATGCCTCGAACACCGTGACGGGGAATCCCTCAGCGGCGAGCAGGTACGCGTTGATGAGGCCCGCGGGGCCGGAGCCGACGATCGCCACTGGCGGCTTGGTGGCCTGCTTCCACGGGTCGGGCAAACCCGCGAACTGCACGGTGGCGCCGTCGGGGTTGCGCATTTTTTCGCGCTGCGGGAGGAACCATTCGACCTGGCCGATCGCCAGCGGGTGCTTGAGGATGCACTGGCTTTGGCACTGCAGCTCCTGCGGGCAGACGCGACCGGTGACGTCGGGCAGCGGGTTGGACCCCTCGATGAGGCGGAGGGCATCGCGGAAGCGGCCCTGGCCGATCAGGTCGAGCATCTGGGGGATGTGTACCTTGACGGGGCAACCACCCACGGGAGCCTTGTGCCCCGCCAGATAGATGCCCAACTCACACGGTTTCTCTTCGCACTGTTTGTCGCGCATCGCCTCAAGCCACACGAACAAGTCCACATCGCGCGCGGTGAAGCCGTGGTTCATGTAGCCCAGGTATCCCTCGTTGACCAGGCCGAAGTCGCCCGCGCGGGTGTCCGCGTCGCGGATGTAAGGCGCGATGCTCTGACTGGCGGGCCACCCGATGGAGTATCCCGCGAACATGGGGTACCGGTCGGACAGCACCCGCTCGATTCCGCGGATAAAGGAGCGCTTCTTGCCCAGAGGCAAACTCCAGAGGAACCGCATCATCACGGCGCTTGCGTCGTCGTCGCGGGACAGGATGGACCACAGCACCTCGACAAACTCGTCGCTCAGCTCGGGCTGCTGGAACTCCCAAGCCGTCGCCGCAATGCCGTCCTCGATGAACATTTCGCGGAATGCTTGCGGCTCGGCTACCAGCCTGCGCTTGAGCAACTCGAGTTGATGCTTGAAGGTCTCGACCCCGGCGGAGCCCTCCAACTCCTCCATCTCCACGCGAGTGGCATCCAGCGCCTCGCGGGCGCTCAGATAGCGCCGAACGTCCTCCTGGGGTGCCCGGTCCCCGGGAAGCGGAGTGGTCGCGGTGCTCACGTGATGATCTCCGCATCGCACGAGGCCTTGACTCGCTCGATGCGCTTGCGGATTTCCGGTGTGATCTGGACAGTGTCGACCGCTCCGGGGATCATTCTGGCGACGATGCGGGATTCGCCATCGATGATGGTGGTGACCTTTTCAAAGAATTGCGGAAGTTCCTGGTAGCAGGTGCCGCAGTCGTTGCACAGCGGCTGATCGTCGGGGCTCAAGTAGATCGGTGCGGTGGATGCAGGCGCCGTGTCAGACATCGCGACAGGCGAGGAAGGGGCGGACGGGGCGGTTGCCACGCCGCCCGCGCGGTGCATCGACCCGCCAAGCGAAACCCGTGCGGCTGGTGGGGCCTTGCTCGACGAAGCCAGGTCGGACATCGCCTTGGCAATGTCGTCGAGTGAACTTTCCCGCAGGCGGAGAACCTCCTCGTATTGCGCCTTCAGCGCCTCGACCTCGGCACGGTGGGCTCCCTTCAGTTGGTCCTCGTGCTGGCCGGCTAGATACTGGAGTGTCTGCCAGAAGCGCCGACGTTCCTCGACGAGTGCCACGATCGCGTCCGTGCACGCCACCTTGATGAGGCGCTTGTCGGCGTCGGTCGCGTACACGAACGGCACGTGGCCTTCGCGGTCGGCGGCGCTCAACTCGACGTACTCGGCTACCGGGACTGCGGCCGCGTCATCGGGCTCGGCGAGCCTGTGGAACTGCTTCTTGAAGCGCACCTCGCCGAGTGCGAACTCGGCGGGGGTCAAAGCGGTGGTCAACAGTTCGAGTTGGCCACCGTCGCCGATGTATTCCACGGTGCTCGTGGTCCAGGGCTTGTTCACATCGGGGTTGCCGTCCAGGCAGAAGCGCTCGCGCAGTGTGGATCCCTTGCGCGGGTCGTGCACAAACAGCGGGCTCATGCGGCTGTCCACCGCAAGCCGCGACCGGGAGTTGGAGAGGTCCTCGGCGATGCCGTTCTCGGGTCCACAGGGAGTGTAGATGTCCATCACCGCGGCACCCGACTGGTAGGTGAGCATCTGCATCGCGGTGGTGAGGAAGTGGCTGTGCATGGCCGTGGCAGTGGCGCTGGCAAACACATTCGGATGGAACGATGCGAGCAGGGCGAGATCTTTGCGACTTTCCTGCTTGCCGTCGTGTGCCCGGCCCACCCGAGCAAGGTCCGCATCCTGACCGATGAAACTGGCTGTCGATGCCTGGCCGCCCGTGTTCGAGTATGCGCCGGTGTTGAGCACCACCATTTTGACCGGGGTGCCGCTTGCCAGGACGCGGGACATAGCGCCGAAGCCGATGTCGTAGCTTGCCCCATCGCCACCGATCGTGAGCACGGTGGGCATGAGGCGCCGCTCGTCCTCGGTGAGGCAGCGCCACGACAACGTGGCGAGATCCTTGCCATGCACGTCCGGGTCGTAGGCGTCCTCCAGTTCGAGCCGTGCCTGGCGCACGGCCCGTACTTCGAGGACGTGTTGGGTGGCGATTCCCTCGTAGATGCCCGACGCGAGTGGCTGGGCGTCCTGGAACAGGCTGTTGACCCACGGGTCGAGGTAGGGAGTGAACGGCATGGTCGACGCGTATACCGAACTGCATCCGGTGGCGTTCGCGACCACCGTGGGTGCGGGCCCGCCGCCCGTGGGCCCTGCCTCGGACAGGTACAGCGCGCGGTCGAGGTCCACCAGTACGGCGTCGATGCGTTCGCGGCGCTCCTTGTCCGTGCGCGTCAGGCCGTCGCGCTTGGCCTGCAACCGTGTGATGAGTGAGTCGAGTTCCTCGACGTACGCGGCCCGCCGCTCGTCGCCCAGTGCGCGGCTCATGGACGTCACGAGGCGGATCGCGGTGACCTCGCCGCAACCGCGGCAGGCACCGTGGCCACCCGTGGTCGCGTAGTACGTGGTGCGGTCGAGCAACATGCGCTTGATGTCGCCGTCGGGACTCGTGGAGCCTTCGGTGAAGCGTGGGGGAGTATTCGGAAGCGTCGTCATCACCGCGAAGCGCTCATCGAGCATCGCCAGCACATCCGCGTCCTGGTCGACGGCCGTAAGCGCGCCAGGGCCGCATACCTCCACGCACTGGAGGCAACCGGTGCACTTCCATGGGTCGACCACCGCAGAGAACAGGCCGCCGCTACCAGGGACCTCCTTCTCCATCGAGTCGAAGAACGGTCGGGTGCGTGCCACGGGGAAGGTCGCAACCTGGGCCACAAGAGCGTCCAGGTGGGTGCGCAACGGCTTGCCCGCCTCGAGGCCCTTGGCCGCTGCGGCGACGACTTCGGCGAAAGGACGCTCGGTCTTGTCCTGGCGGTACAGTTCCCGAACCCGTTCGGCGAGCGGATATACCTGGGCGCGCAGCGCGTCTCGCTGCCGTTCGGTGGCCTCGATGCTCGCGATGCCCGTCAAGAGCAGGTCGTGGATTTCGTGGACGGCGTTGGGGATCGCGACGTCGGGGCACACCATGGCGCAGTCGAGACACCCTGTACAGGCCGCCGGATCGAAGATCGGTGCCACCCGCCTAAACAGGCCCTTGTCCTTGGACGCACCAGTGCCCACTGGCATGAACAGTCCCGTGCCTGGAAGCACGGGGGACTCGCCGATGGTTCCCTCGCGGAACGGGCGCGCCATCAGATCCTCGTAGTAGCCAGGGTCGAAAAGGTTACTCGTACGCGCCGCCGTCGTGCTCGGGCACATCGATGCCGACAGCGCTCCGGTGTGGACAGCGGCCGCGACATGGCTCTTCTCACGGTCGATCAGTGTCGGCGCGTCGTAGTCGATCGCCACGGTCGCGGCGATGCCGTCCTCGATCACCGCCATGTTGCCCGCGATGACGGCATCCCCCTTGCCAGCAAACTTCTTGCCAATCTGGGTGCGCACCTTGTCGAGGATGGCGTCCTGCGAGGCACCGGACGACACTCGGTCGACGTGTCCCGCCACGGCGCCGATGAACGCGATGCCCATCATCCGGGTCTCGAGTTCGGGTGTGGGGGCGTGCTTCTTCGCGACGGTGAAGGCGTCGACCACCAGCAACTTGATGTGCCTTTCACGAATGGTGCGACGTGCATGCGCAGGCAAACTAAGCCACACGTCCTCAGGGCTAAGGTCCGATTGCAGGATGAATGTGCCCCCGTCGACCAGTCCCTTGAGGGGATTGGTGTGAACGAACGCCTGGTGGTCGGGAGAGACGACCACTTCGACGTCCTCGAGTTCCGCGTTGGTGAAGAGCACCGGCTCGGGGCTGAGGGTGATGTAGTAGTTGGTGGGTGCACCACTCTTCTCGGAACCGTACTTGGGTGCCGACTTGGAGTGCATGTCGAGCACGCCCGCAAGGATGTCCGTGAGCAACTTGCCCGTGGCGACGGTTCCGTATCCACCCACCGAGTGGAAGCGGATCCGCAACGCAGCCTCGGGAAGCAGACCGGCGGGGTTCGGTTCTGTGTCAAGCGCCATGGCTTGCGTTTCGGGGTAGGCCACGCGCAGCGTGTCTTCGAGGCTCGCGAGCGACGGCGCCGAGTCTTTGCCAAAGAATTGAGAGCCCAGGTAGATGAGCGGGGTGTTCTTGCCTTCAGCCATATGCCTGAAGGCGGCGATCAGGTGACGCGGTTGCACGTCGTGTCCGCCCAACCCGAAGATCGCCGTCGTCAACGAAGGCGTGTCAGCCATCGCCGGGATGCCCGCGTGCTGTGGACGGTCGGCATTGGCCCGGGCCTTGAACAGAGACTGGGTCACGGCACGCGTGAGCGCCGTCTCGTCGGAGCGCTCGAGCACCGTGACCGCCTTGGCGGACTTCAGTGCCGCGACAAGTTCCGCCTCGGGGAAGGGCTGGAGGGCCTTCACGGAGATGACGCCCACCCTGAGTCCCTGCGCGCGCATGTGCGGCACCACGGCCCGCACGTCGTCGGTGATCGAACCCAGGCCCACCATGATGTAGTCGGCGTCCTCGCAGTCGTAGGACATGACGGGTGAGTAGGAGCGGCCCGTAAGGGCTGCGTACTCGTCCATGCACTGGCGCAGGAGCGCTGGCACCGCGTTGGCAAAGTGAGTGCGGTGGTCGACGGCCCCCGCCTGGAAGTCGGGCTGGTTTTGGACCGTCCCGGTCACTCCCGGGTTGTGGAGGTCCACCAGGGCGGGGACGAGTTGACGGGTGCCCTTCTGGTAGGCGTTGACCCACTGACGACGCCACTGGGGCTGGAGATCCTTGGGGATCCAGGCCTGCGTGGGCTCGATGAGGCGACCAGCGTTGTCGGATTCAATCGCCTCTGCGCGAGCGTCGAGGTGTTCCCGGATGGCGGCGAGAGCCTGGTCGGTGAAGGCGTCGACACGCTGACTCAGGTACTCGTTCAACTGGAAGACGCGACCCTTGGCGCCGAAGAGCATCTCTTGGGCCACCGTCGGCGCCTTGATGCGGCCCGCCGGGTCGCCGAGGTACTCCTTGAGGAGGGCAGGTTCGGGCAGCAGCGCCTCGCTCATCACGTGGCTGGTGGCGAATCCATCCATCGCGTTGGCGACGGGGATAAGCGATAGCGCCGATGCGCGGTAGGAGATGGCGGCTAGGTCGGCAGCCTCTTGAGGATTGGAAGCGAAGAGGATCGTGTAGCCGGAGGGCAGGAGGGCATAGATGTCGTCGTGGCCCGCCATCACGTTCAACGAGTGCTTGGAAACCACGCGCGCGGCGACCTGCAGTACGAAACCGCCGATCTTCTTGCCTACGGTGACGTAGTGCGACTCCATCGCGTAGAGGATGCCTTGGCTCGACGAGGCGTTCGAGATGTATTTGCCCCCCGTGAGTGCCGCACCGAGCGCTCCACTCTGAGCGGAGTGCTCTCCCTCCGTTTCCACGAAGAAGGGGTGTTTGCCCCACACGTTGAGTTGGCCTTCGGCGCGTGCCTGTTCGAACAGTTCGGCGATCTCGGTGGACGGCGTGATGGGATAGCCGATGACTCCGCCACACACGTGTTTCATGACGTGCGCCACCGCGCCGTTTCCATGGATGACGGTGGGAAGTCCTGGATACCGGGGCCGTTGAGCAGTCATGGTGACGCCTGTTCGATCCAATGCGCGGAGCGAACATGGGCGAACCGCTCCGAGAGCCGGTGAGGCCTGCCACCTACGGTACCGACGTCATCGTGGTACCGCGAAGAGGCGGTCTGAGGCCTGCTTCTTCGCGATCCTCATATCCGCATGGAACACCTTCAGACTAGGTCGCATGTCCCCGAAACTGCGTGCCTTTGGTCCCAACCACCGGGGACGTGGTTTAGGTCGCTAACCGCGTCCCAACGCCACCCGCTCGGGGCAGTCGAAGGGGTCGCGTGCGGCGAGCCCCACGCGGTTGAGGTAGCCGATCACGATCGCGTAGGACTCGAGCAGTGAGGTTTCGGTGTACGGCAAGTCCAGGAGGGCGCACTGTTCGCGCACGATCTCGCGGGTGCGTGCTAGGTGGGGGCGAGCCATGTTCGGGAACAGGTGGTGTTCTATCTGGTAGTTCAGTCCGCCCATGAAGATGTTCATCCCCCAGCCGCCGCGGATGTTGCGGCTGGTGAGCACCTGCTTGGACAGGAAGTCCATCTTCGTGCCCTCGGGCACGATCATCATGCCCTTGTGGTTGGGTGCGAACGATGCACCCATGTACACGCCGAAGACGGCCATCTGGACACCGAGGAACGCGAAGGCCATGCCGACAGGAAGGAACCAGAACAGGGGAACCAGGTAGAGCCCGAAGTGCAGCGCAATCGCGGGCAGTTCGGTCCACTTTTGACGCCGGGTGCCGTGGGTGACGAGCGACGCGACCGAACGGTAGTGGAGGTTCAGGCCCTCCATGGTGAGCAGCGGAAAGAACAACCAGCCTTGGCGCTTGACGATCTCCCGGACGATCCCGCTGGCTGTCGACGCGTCCACCTCGGTGAACCTGATGGTGTCGCTGTCGATGTCAGGATCCTTGCCGATCTGGTTCGGATTGGCGTGGTGGCGTGAGTGCTTGTTCATCCACCATTGGTGGCTGATTCCCACGACGACGGTACTCAACAACCGCCCCAGGCGGTCGTTCGCGGGCCCCGACACCAGGATGGCGCGGTGCGAGGCCTCATGCCCCAAGAAGGCAACCTGGGTGAGGACCGCTGCCAGGGCGCCTGCCACCAGCAACTGGAACCAGGAGTCGCCCACAGCCACGGCACCGGCGATGACCCCGCCGAAAGCGAGCAGCAGCACGGCGCCATACACCGCATAGAAACGGTACGACCGGGACAGCAGGCCCGTGTCGCGCACCGTGGACGCCAACTCTGTGAACGAGCGAGTGACGTGATTGACGTGCGCCCGGGATGGGGGTAGGGGCGCGGGCCGGGACGTGGAAGACATGACTCTCCTGACAGATGGTGAGCCGGCTTGCCAGCTGCGGTAGCAACTCACGCACGCGGCGCGACTACCCTCACCCTACGTGAGCGTAGGTTTCGCGTCACGCGCCTCACGCACATTCCACTCCTGCGGGGGAGACGCGTGTCCGGGTAGTCTCGTGCGGTGTTGATCGCCGTCGCCGCAACCCTGGCGGGGCTCGCCGTGCTCGCCTGGAGCGCCGACCGCTTCGTCGACGGTGCCGCGGCCGTAGCCCGATACTTGGGAATGGCGCCGCTGTTGGTCGGCATGCTCGTGATCGGGTTCGGCACCTCTGCTCCGGAACTCGTCGTTTCTGCCTTCGCGGCGGCGGGGGGCTCTCCCGAAGTTGCGCTCGGCAACGCCGTGGGATCGAACGTCGCGAACATCGGCCTCGTGTTGGGCGTGACGGCGCTGCTGACCCCGGTTTTCGTGTACCGGGGAGTCCTGCGCAAGGAACTGCCGGTGTTGCTCGGCGTGACGGTCCTGGCAGGCGCACTGATGCTCGACAAGGAGCTATCGCGTTCCGACGCCGTCGTGCTGGTGGTGGTGCTGGTCGCGCTCATCGTGTGGTCGATCTGGTTGGCCGGGACGGTTGCCGACGCGGCGTTGGCGGGGGATGTCGAGGCGGAGGTTGTTGCGCACCACCTGAGCCGCCGTGCCGCGTGGGCGTGGCTCGTCGCGGGCATCGTGCTCCTGGTGGTCTCCTCGCGAGTGTTGGTCTGGGGAGCCGTGGGAATAGCGGACCGGCTCGGGTGGTCTGACCTCACCATCGGCCTGACGGTGGTGGCTATCGGCACGTCCGCGCCCGAACTCGCGTCGTCGATTGCGGCGGCGCGCAAAGGCGAGAACGACCTTGCGCTGGGCAACATCATCGGGTCGAATCTGTTCAACACGCTCGGGGTGATCGGCCTGGCGGGCCTCATCGCCCCGGTTGCCGTGTCACCCGACCTGGTCAGCAGAGACTTCCCGGTGGTGTTCGGCCTCACGGCGGCCCTTGTCGTGTTTGCCGTGTGGCCGATTGGCAGGGCACGCGTGACGCGACTCGAGGCGGGCCTGCTCTTGCTTGTCTTCGGGGGATATATCAGCGTGTTGTTGGCGTTTGCCTAGCGTTGGCCGGTGGTCGCTCCTTGCATCCCTGTCCCCAGGGCGGCGCAGGTGCGCTCGGCCGGTTCGATACCCTCCGACCCTCTCGGTCAGGCGGCAATCGGGGCCTTGCCAGCCGAGTGGGGTATCGCACCCGGATCGTGATTCGCGGCCATGCGCGGGCTACTCTGACGCCATGCCGTCGGACGCACCAGCCCTCGCACTGAGAGCGCTACGCAAGCGCTTCGGCAAGACGCAGGCGGTCGACGGCATCGACCTGGACATCCCGGCAGGCTCGTTCTACGGAATGCTCGGTCCCAACGGCGCGGGCAAGACCACCACGTTATCGATCGCGACGGGACTGCTCACGCCCGACGCAGGCCAAGTGTTCGTGCACGGGGTGGACCTGTGGCGCCATCCGACCGTGGCCAAACCAATGCTGGGAGTGCTTCCCGACGGGCTGCGCACCTTCGACCGCCTCACGGGCGGTGAACTGATCTCCTACGCGGGTGTGTTGCGGGGACTCGATGCTGCCGTGGTGCGCCTACGGCGCGACGACCTCCTGGCTGCGCTCGATCTTGGCACCGCCGAGGGCACCCTCGTCGCCGACTTCTCCGCGGGCATGGCCAAGAAGGTGGGTCTCGCGTGTGCGCTCGTGCATGCGCCGCGAGTACTCGTGCTCGACGAGCCGTTCGAGGCCGTTGACCCGGTGTCTGGCGCAGCGATCCGTTCCATCCTCCAGGCGTTCGTGGCCTCGGGAGGAACCGTCGTCATGTCGTCTCACGTGATGGCACTCGTCGAGCGCTTGTGCGACCGCGTGGCGATCGTGGGTGCTGGCCGCATCCTGACCGAGGGAACGTTGGACGAGGTGCGCGGCACCGGCGACTTGGAAACGCGGTTCGTCGACTTGGTGGGCGACGCCAGCGAACACAGGGATCTGTGGTGGTTGCAGCAATCCTGAGTCTGAGGTGGCGCACGACGCGCCATCAACTTCGGCGAGACCGGTGGAGGCTGCTGGTGGTCGCGGCTGGCATGATCTGGTCGGTCTCCCTCATCCCCTCGCTCGTCTTCGCAAGCCAGGTCCTCAGCACCCGCTCACCCGGATTGAAGCAGGATGCACTCGTGGCTGCCGCGACCCTGATCGCGTTCGCCTGGGTGCTGGTGCCGCTGCTGGCGACGGGAGTGGACGACTCCCTTGACCCGTCCCGTTTTGCGCCGTGGGGTGTCGACATCCGTCGCCTCATGCCCGGCATCGTGGTGGCGGCATTCACGACGGTCCCCGCGCTGTTCTTCGTGGTTGTCGCTGGCGTGATGGTGGCCACGTGGCGGGGCGAGGTTCAGGGTGCCTGGGTTGTCCTTGTCGCAGCCGTCGGCGGGGCCCTGTCGCTGGCCTCCTGGGTCGCGTCCGCACGGCTGGCGACGCTGTGGGCGACCCGCCTGCTCGCAACGCGGGCATCCAAGTTCGTGCTGGTCGGGCTGGCGCTTGCGACGATCGCGCTGGTGAGCGCGACGATCGTCAGGGTTCGTACGGACGGCTTCGATGCTTTTCTCGCGGGTGAACTCACCACGGCCCTGCAGGCGGTTGCGAACACGCCGTGGGCGGCGGGCTTCGCGGCGCCGAGCGCGGTCGTGTTCGGTCAACCCTGGGGCGCCGTGTGGCGCCTTGCGATGGTTGCGGCATGGCTCGTGGTGCTCCTCGCGGCTTGGCGTTCCGCAGTGGAACAGTCGCTCGTGAACCCGACATCGCGTGCGAGCACCACGCTGCGCACGGGCGACGGGATCCTCGCCGCCGTGCAACGACGGGTTCCGGGGTGGCGCGCAACGCCTACCACTCGGGCTGTGCTCGCGCGCTCTGCCCGGTCGTGGCGGACCGATTCCAGGTATGTGGCCCAGTTGGTGGGAGCGCTCGCGATGCCCACAATCCTGGGGGGCATCGTCGTAGCCGCATTGGGACCCCGGGGGCCGTGGCTCTTCGCGTTGCCCATCGCGCTGAGCGTCACCATCGGCTGGGGCAGGCACAACGACCTTGCCTACGACGCATCGGCGCTGTGGCTTGACATCGTGTCGGGCGCGCACGGGCCCGAGGTCATGAGGGGTCGGCTGCTTGCGACGATGGGGTGGGCGGCGCCCGCGGTAGCGGCTGCGGCGGTCGTGGCTGCGGCGCTGACCGGCCGGTGGGGGGCCTTGCCTGCCGTGGTGCTGGTGTCGATGGGGGTGCTGGGCGTCGGGCTTGGCATCGCAGCAATCGCGTCGGTCCTGTTGCCCTATCGAGTTCCTGCGCCAGGAGAAAGCCCCTTTGGTGCGCAGCCGGGCACAATTGGCGCGAGTCTTGGTGCCCAGGGCGCGGCGTCGCTCGCTACCGGCGTGGCCGTGCCCGTCGTCGTCGCGCCACTGCTCGCCGCATTCGTGTGGGGCGGGCCGTGGTGGTCGGTGTCCGTCGTGGTCGCGGTGGCGTGTGGCCTCAGCGGAGCATGGGTGGGTACGCGC
>JASBTB010000010.1 GCA_030148645.1 Demequina sp.
CGATGGTGCCATGTGCCGCAGTGGCTGCGGTCGCGGACCGCAACACCACCGTGTCGGCTCGGTCGATGCCAGGGAACGTCGCGGGCGCAAACCCCCGCGACCGCGGTGGGGTCACCGCGCGCGCCGTCGCCGCCTGCTCGGTGAGTTGCAGGACAAGGGCGTCGAATCGCGCCATGTCGGCCGTGTCCGCGACCTCGGCGACCTCGGCGACCTCGGCCACGGCATCGGCCACGGCATCGGCCCGCGCGAAGGACTGCGCGAAGGACTGCGGCGCGCGCGCGAACTCCGGTTGCGCACCCCTCGTGTCCGCCAGCATCGCCTCGCGCGCCGCCTTCGCGTCGGCGATCTCGTCGGCGAACTGGGCGTCGGACGCCTGGTCGTGCGGCGTCGCCAGGGGCGGGTGCACGGCCGCGCCTGCGCCGTCTGATGGGCCGGCGGCAAGGCCCGCGGCGGCCACCTCATCGGAAATCTCGAGGGTCAACTCGAACCTCTCGCGAGCGAAGAACCCCCACACGCCGCCGGTGCGCACCTTGTCGGCGCACACCACGCGCGCCTCGGAGCCATACTCCTGCCGGGCGCGCAACATCAACGCCTCAAGGTCGCTTCCCTCAAGCAGCAAGCGCTGAGACATCGTTCACCACCCCCACGGTCTCGACCTGCACGGCAGCACACGTCACTTCCGCATATGACAACACAGGCATGGTGGGTAGCGCCAGTGCCACGGTGCGTCGCAGCGCGGGCCGCAGACCGGGAGCACAGACGACTATCGCCTCCCGACCGCCATTTTCCACCTCCTGCACGCGGTCCCGCAGGCTCGTGAGCAACCGTTCGACACGGTCCGGGTCGACCACCAACTGCGTGCCCTCGTCGCCGGGTCGGCGTGACTCAAGCAACTGCTGTTCCAACACAGGCTCGAGGGTAATGACACGGAGCGTTCCGTCGTGCACATACGGCGCGGCCACGGCGGGCCCCAGTGCGGCGCGTGCGGCCTCGATCAGGCCTTCGGCATCGGCCGAGGCCTTGGCGCGCAACGTCAGACCCTCGAACACGCGCGGCAGGTCCCGGATCGACACCCGTTCCGCGAGCAACCCCTGCAACACGCCCTGCACCTGCCCCAGCGACAGCATCCCCGGCACCAGCTCGTCGACCACGGCAGGGTTGACCTGCTTGACACCCTCCACCAGCACCCGCACGTCCTCACGGGTGAGCAGTCGGGAAGCGTTGGACGTGACGATGGAACCCAAGTGCGTGACCAGCACCGAGACACGGTCCACGACGGTGGCGCCCGCGAGTTCGGCCTGGGCGCGCAGTTCTGTGGGAATCCACTTGCCGTTGAGCCCAAACACGGGCTCATGGACCGGCGTTCCGACGATCTGTTCGAGATGGTCGCCCAGCGCCAGAAGTCGCCCCGAGGGCGCCTCCCCGCGTCCCACCTCGACGCCCGCGATCTTCACCACGTAGGTCGAGCGTGGCAACTCCACCGAATCGCGGGTGCGTACGGGCGGCACCACGAGCCCCAACTCCATGGCGATCTTGCGGCGCAGTCCGCGCACGCGGGCCAGCAGGTCTTGATCGGTGCCGGAACCGACCAGGTCGACCAGGTCCGGAGCCAACTGAATCTCCAGGGCGTGGACGCGCATCTGTTCCATGAGCGCCTCGGGCGAGTCGGGCGAGGGTGCCGTGGCGTCGGCGGGCACGAGCTCCTTGGTGGCCTGCTCCGCCCTGTCGCGCGCGCCGATGCGTTGGCCAGTGATGAGCAGCGCCGCGCCCACCAGGATGAACGGTAACTTGGGCATGCCGGGCACCAGCGCCAACACGATGGCACCCCCGCCCGCGATCGTCAGTGCCGTGCGCGACTGGGTCAACTGCTCGCTCGCGGCAGTACCCATGTCCGAGGACGCGGTGGCACGGGTGACGATCAGACCGGTCGAGACGGACATCAGCAAGGCAGGGATCTGGGTGACCAGGCCGTCACCGATGGTCAGCAGAGAAAAGCGCTCGAGCGACTCGCCGGGGCTCAGGCCCATCTGCAGCATGCCGATGCCGAAGCCGCCCAACAGGTTGACGATCGTGATGATGATGCCAGCGATCGCGTCGCCCTTGACGAATTTCGAACCGCCGTCCATCGCGCCGTAGAAGTCGGCCTCTGCGGCGATGTCGGCGCGCCGTTGACGCGCCGTGTCCTCGTCGATAAGGCCTGCGTTGAGGTCGGCGTCGATCGCCATCTGCTTGCCCGGCATCGCGTCCAACGTGAATCGCGCGCCCACTTCGGCCACGCGGCCCGCACCGTTGGTGATGACCGCGAACTGGATGACCACGAGGATCAGGAAGATCACCAGGCCGATGATGAGCGAACCACCCACCACGAACTGGCCGAACGCGCCGATGACCTCACCCGCGTAACCGTCGCGCAACACGAGGCGGGTCGAGGCGACGTTGAGTCCCAGCCGGAACAGGGTCAGCACCAAGAGCATCGACGGGAACACGGAGAAGTCCAGCGGCCGCTTGACGTACATGGAGGTCAACAGCACCACGAGCGCCATCGCAATGTTCGTCACGATGAGGAAGTCCAGTAAGGCGGCTGGCAGCGGCACCACCAGCAGCAGGACGATGCCGACGACACCGACGGGCACGGCGAATTGGCTGAGGCGTCCACTCATGAGCGAACCTCCGTTTCGATGGTGAGACGGTCCGTCATGCGGCCACCGCCTCGGCGTGGGGGTTGCGGTGCATACCTGCCGCTGCGCCGCGACGACGCAGGGCCAGAACGAACGCGAGGACGCGGGCAACAGCGGTGTACAGTTCGGCGGGAATCTCGTCGCCGAGCGTGCAGGCCGCGTGCAGGGCACGGGCCAAGGCGATGTCCTGAACCATCGGGATTCGCTTGTCGGTGGCCACTGCGCGAATGCGGGTCGCCACGTGACCCTGACCCTTGGCCACCACGCGGGGCGCGCCACGACCGGGCTCATACTTGAGAGCCACAGCAACGTGGGTGGGGTTGACCAGCACGACGTCGGCGTGGGTCACTTCCGCCATCATGCGGTTGCGACTCATCGCGAGTTGGCGCGAACGGACCGCTCCCTTGAGCAGCGGGTCGCCCTCGGAGTTCTTGTTCTCGTCCTTGACTTCCTTCTTGGACATTCGCGTCGACTTGCGGTTGCGCTTCATGACCATGAGCATGTCGGCACCCGCAAGCGTCAGCCCCGCCACGACTGCGACGCGTACCAGGTCGTTGACCCCACCTACGGTGGTGTCGATGATCGACGTCAACGAGTGCGCGCCGGAACCCAGCAGCAACGGAACCAACGACTGGATCACCAGGTACAGGACGACGCCGATAGCCGTGGCCTTGAGCGCCGCCTTGGCGCCGTTCCACCAGGCCTGACCGCCAAAGATCTTCTTGACGCCTTCCTTGGGCTTGAACTGCTTGAAGGTCGGCTTGAGTTTCTTTGGCGCGAAACGGATGCCACCCTGCACGGCGCTGGAGGCGACGGCTGCCAGAACCGCCACCCCCAATGGTGGCGCCATCGTCACGAACAGCGACGTGAGTGCGTCCCACAGCGCCTGCTGCGCCAGCGGCACCTCGGGGGACGCGGCGATCATCGCGACAGTCGCCATCTGGACGCGCGCGCTGTCGGAGGCCAGCCGTAGCGTCAGCGGTAGCACCGCGACGACCGCTGCCACGATCACCCAGGCGGACAGGTCCTGCGAGCGCTGCAAGGATCCGTCGCGGCGCAGTTCCTTCATCCGCTTCGGTGTGGCCTTCTCGGTCTTCTCGCCACCGGCGTCGTTGCTCATGAGGTCACCCCCAACACCAATTCGACGGCACGCTCGGTGAGACGATTGACCGCGCTGGGCAACGTCAGGTAGGCGATGGACCCGAGCGACAGGGTGAGGAAAATCTTGAGCGGGAAGCCCAATTGGAAGGCGTTCAGCGCGGGGGCGACGCGGGTCAGGAGACCCAGGCCGACATCGGCCAGGAACATGACGACGATGAGCGGTCCCGCAATCTGCAACGTCGCCACCAACAACTCGTCGAGTCCGTTGGTGAGCAGGTTGCCCAAGATGGCAAAGTTGAGCCCCTCGCCCAGTGGCAAGGCATCGAACGTGCGCACCAAACCCCCCAGAACGAGTTGGTGCCCGTTCGACGCGAACAGCAGGGCCAGCGCCGAGAAGTCGTAGAACTTGGCGAACAGCGAACTTTGGGCTTGACTCCAGGGGTCAAAAACCTGGGCTGCCTGGAATCCACCGAACAGGTCGATCACGGCCCCGGCAGACTGGGCCGCCGCAAACACCATCCGCACCAGGAATCCCAACCCGAGCCCCACGACGGTCTGCAGCACGAGAGCACCCAGGAACTCGAGACTTCCGGAGCCGAGCAGCGCCCCGGGGACATTCCCTGCCGCCTCCACGGCACGCGGCCCGACCACGAGCCCCATTCCCAAGGAGATCGCGACCCTCACGGGGGCGGGAAACGCCCTGGAGTAGAACGGTGGCGCGACCACCAGAAATGCCAGAATACGCACGCTTGCGAGCATGGTGGTCTCGACGAGCCCGAGGTCGAGGGAGAGGTTCACGTCAGCCGCCCAGAAGTCCCGGCAGACGTTCGAACATTCCGGTGGTGAACGCGACAGATTCCTGAATCATCCAGTTGCCGGCCACCAACAGGGCGACGCCGACGCCAATCGCCTTGGGCACGAACGACAGGGTGACTTCCTGGATCTGGGTGGCCGACTGGAACAAGGACACGGCGAAGCCGATGACAAGCGCCGTGATGAGGATCGGGGCGGACAACTTCGCGGCCAGCACGAGCGCGCTGAAGCCGATGTTGAGAACTGCAGAGGTGTCCATCAGCCGTAACTCCCTATCAGTGCGGAGATGATGAGCGTCCAGCCATCCACCAGGACAAACAGCAGCAACTTGAAGGGCAACGACACCAGGACGGGTGGCAGCACCACCATGCCCATCGACATCAGTGCGCCCGACACCACCAGATCGATCACCAGGAACGGCATGAAGATCACGAAGCCGATGATGAACGCCGACCGCAGTTCGGACAGCATGAACGCGGGCAGCAAGGTCGTCATGGAAACATCGGCACTGGTCTCGGGATTGGGTGCCTGAGCCGCCCGCGTCATCAGCGCGATGTCCGACTCCCTGGTCAGCGTCAGCATGAACTCCCGCAAGGGCACGACCGCATCCCCCACACCTTCGGAGAACGACACCTCGCCCTGCAGGTAGGGCTGGATGCCCGCATCGTTCATCTCAGCGAAGACCGGGCCCATGATGAAGAAACTCAGGAACAGCGCCAACCCGGCGAGCACCTGGGTGGGAGGGGTGCCCTGCAGTCCCATGGCGTTGCGGGTCAGCGTCAGCACCACGAAGATCTTCGTGAAGCTCGTGGTCATCAGCAGCAGCGACGGCGCGACCGACAGCAGCGTGATCGCGATGAGCACCACGATGGAACTGGACGGCGTACCGTCCACGCCGTAGATGTCCACTGCCACGCCGGGGCCCGCCACGGGCGTCGGGTCGACGGGAGCAACCGGGTCGGCGGGCCCGACTGCGGCCGCCGCGGGAGCGGCGAAAGCCAGTGCGGCCACGAATGCGACGGCGGCGCCGACACCCAGGGATCGGGCGCGCACAGCCACACGCGGACGCCGGAGCGTAGCGGAGGTCATGTACGACGAGTGGTCCATTCTTGCACCGCCACCACCGCCTGGCGCCAGGTGCCTGGCGCCAGGATCGATCCCTCGAGGGGTGTGCGGGGCCGTCTGACGTCGGCCGTCCGGGCTGACGTCGAGTGGGCAGGAACGGACGCGGCGGTACGCGCCTTCGCGGGGGTGGCGGACTGGTGGGCAGGGCCACCCGCCGAGGTCAAGGTGAAGAGTTCGTGGTCGAGTTCCGACGGCTCGGCCGAGTCGGACTGCTCCTGCTCGGGAACCTCGCCGGCATCGTGCAGCAGGCGTACGCCTTGCTCCCCGTAGCCAATCACCAGGCGCCGACCGGACGCCTCGATGAGCGCCACCCCGGCTTTGCCTCCCAGCTGCTGACGGCCAAGAACCACCAGTTCCTCGCGGCGACGACGACGCAGGGTCGTCGAGGACTGCACACGGCGGCTGAGCCACCACAACAGTCCCAGCACGGCGGCCAACGACAGGCCGACGCGCGCCACCAGCAGGACGGTTTCCATCTACTGGCCGCCCTCCGTGGAGACGATCTCCGTAATGCGGATTCCGTAGTCCTCGTCCACCACCACGACCTCGCCTCGGGCCACCAGGCGACCGTTGACCATCACGTCCGCAGGTGAGCCAGCCGCCCGGTCCAACTCCAACACGGTGCCGGGAACCAGATCGAGCACGTGACGCATCGGCAGACGGGTGTGGCCGATCTCGGCCGTCAGGACGAGTTCCACGTCGTGAAGCAGGCGCATTCGGGAACGTTCGGCCGCAGCATCCAGGGGCACGTGAGCGGCGCCAGCGGGCTGCGGGGCGTTCACACGCACGCGGATGGCGAACCAGGCTCGGGCGGCGCCGTCTTCTCCTACCAGGGAGAAGGCTTCGACGTCGGGGTCCGTGAGGAAGTCGCCGATCGGCACCACCTCGGCGGTGTCGAGAACCCCCGAACCCAGCGTGGCGGCGGCGGCCTCGAGGGCGGGGCGCAGAGCGTCGGCGGCCAAGGCGTCCTCTCCCGCGCTGCCGAGTGCCTCGGCGATGGCGTCGTGCGCGATCACCCAAAGGTCGGCACTGGTGGAACCCACGAAGTGGGCGCGCACGGCGGTGGCGGAAGCGTCGGGCCCCTGCGCGGGGTCGAACGTGGAGACAACGAGCGACACGGCGGTCGGCAGCACAGCGGCGAGTTGCTCCGCGGCGGCGCGCCCAGTAGCGGTGGCGGTGGTCATTCTTCCTCCTCGGTGGAGACGACAAGACAGGCGACGCGGGTGCCGTTGACCCCGATCGCTGCGTGGCCAAGGGTGACGTCGCCGACGACGACGTCGAGGGGACGGTCTACCCCGTGGTGCAACGACACGACGCTGCCGACCTCGAGTTCGGTGATGTCCTTCGCGCCCATCGTCCGGCCCGAGAACCGCACCGACACGGGCAAGGGAACCTCGCACATGCGCTGCGACAGCAGGTCCACCGCGGCGGCATACTCGCGCTGCTCCTCGTCGGTGCGCCCCGCGACGTGCTCCTGTTCGCGCAAGTGCGCCATGAGCGCCTCGGCCACCACCATCAGCGTGATGGGAGTGGTCACCGAGCCGATTGCCATCTCGAAGCCGAGCACCAACACGGGCTCGGAGGCGGAAACCACCTGCATGAAGTGGGGGTTGTATTTCGCGGTGCGGACCTCGAACTGCAGGGGCGCGATCGAGGCGAAGCCGTACGCGAGTTCGTCGACGGCGTGGTCGAGCATGCCCTTCATGAGATTCCACTCGATCTCGGTCATCTCGCGGAACGGCATCTCCAGCGTGACCGCGGGGCCGCCCAACAGGCAGTCGATCAGCGTCATCGTGGCGTCCGTGGGGATCTGCAGCAAGGCGGGCGTGCGACTCGGTTCGACCTGCACCACGATCATCGTGGTGGTCTGCGGCAACGACTGGATGTATTCGTCGTACGTGCGCAGTTCGATGGTCTCAAGCGAGACGGATGCGAGTGCTCCCAGGCGCGAACTGAGCAGGGTGCCCCACTGGCGCGCGAACGTCTGTCCCGCCACCTCGATGGCGCGCTCGTGCTCACGAGTCAACGTCATCGGCTGCCGAAAGTCGTAGACCTCGGGCGTGCCGGAGCCGCGCTTGCGTCGCTGAGAGGCCCGATTCGTCACGGGCACCCCATCGACGCCGCTGCGCCGGCATGAAGGATTTGCCGCCTCGCCAGGCACTGGCCGTGCGTGCGGTGTGAGAAAAACCTCTCGAAGAGTCCCCCTACTGGGTCACAAAGTCGGTGTAGTAGACCGCCACGACCTCTTCGTGATAGAGATCGAACAGCTGGTCCTGAAGCTGTTGCTTGAGTTCCTCTCGATAGTTCGGATCGGCGAGTTGCTCCTGTGTTTGGCCCGTAAACAACGCGATCGCCGTATCCAACGCGATCGACGGGTCGATGCCGCCCTCCGGTCCACCGGCACCGGCGACCAGTTGCAAAGCGAAACCGAGGCGCAAGTAGCGGCCCCCCGCCAAGTTGATGCTGATCGGATCGATGGGAAGCACGGCGCCCAGTTCGTATTCCGGTTCGGCAGCCACCGCTGCCGGGGCGGTTCCCGCATCGGTTGCGGGTGCGCTGGCGCCTGGACCGGCGAGGAACCACCAGGCGACGCCCATCGCCACCACCAGGACGGCGGCGACGATGATGAGTTTCTTCTTGCCGCGCTTGGGGCTGTCTTGTTCGGGCGCGGTGGACGAACCTCCGGTCGGCCGTGAACCGATCTTCTGTTGAGGGGAGACGATGCGAGCTTCCGTGCTCATGGCGATGCACCTTCCTGGCTGGTGGCCTGCGCTGTTGCGAGTTCGAGTTCCGCACGCAGTTGGTCGTCGGTGAGGGTGCCGTCCGCCGACGCCTGGGCGATCTGCGCCAGCAGCGCACGCACCTTCTCCGAGGCGGAGGACTGGATCACGACATCCACGCGTCGATTCGCGGCCAGGGCCTGCTCGGACGTGCCTGCCACCGCTGGCCGAGCGTCGCCGTAGCCCACTGCGGCGATCATGTTGCCCGGGACGCCTCCCGATTCGACAAAGCGGCGCAGCACCTGAGTCGCACGTGCGCTCGAGAGTTCCCAATTGGTCGCGTAGTTGTGCGAAGGCAACACGTTGGCGTGACCCTCGATCGAGACCTGGCGGCTCTGGTTGCGCACCGGCCCGGCCATCGTGTCGACCACGCGTTGGGCGGTCGTGGTCAGTTGTGCATCGTCCGACGCGAAGAACACGTCGGACCCAATCAACCCGATGATCAGGCCACGTTCGTCGATCTTGAACGCGACCGCCGCGTCGAGCCCGTTGCTCGTCAGGGAGGCCTCTATCTGCGCCTGAATGTCGCTCAGTTGCTCGTATTCCTTGACCGCCGCAAGAAAGTTCTCCGCCTGCTCGGAGAGCGTCACATCCGCGTTGGTGAGTTCAGGTTGGGTCGCGCCGCTGACGCCGGTGAAGTTGGGCGCAATCTGGAACGACTCCACACCGTTGAGCGGCCCCGACGATCCCTGCAACGGGGAGGTCGCCACCGGTTGTCCGAAACCCAGTGCGAGCGAGACCCGCAACTGTTCGAACTTGGTCTTGTCGACCACCGAGATGGCGTAGAGCACGATGAACAGCGCCAGGAGCACGGTCATCATGTCTGCGTAGGACACGGCCCAGCGCTCATGATTCTCGTGTTCCTCCTCGTGGTGCTTTCTGGTCATGCCGCCTCCTTGGCCTGCTTGGGCTGGTCGGGAACCAAGGCCCGCAGGCGTTCGCCCACGACGCGCGGATTGGACCCGGCCTGAATCGCCAACAGGCCCTCCATGGCGAGTTCCATGTGGGAGCATTCGATCTCGGTGATGCGCTTGATGCGCGCCGCGATGGGCAGCCAGATGAGGTTGGCGGACAACAGGCCCCACAGGGTGGCCACGAACGCGGACGCGATCATCTCTCCGATGGTGGAGGGTTCCTCGAGGTTTCCGAGCACTTCCACGAGCGAGACCACGGTGCCGATGATGCCGATGGTGGGCGCAAAGCCGCCCATGTCGGTGAAGAGTTTGGCGATCACCTTGTCCTTCGCGCGGCGCGCGTCGATCTTGGTCTCCATCATGGCGCGCAGGTCCTCTGGATCCACGCCGTCGATGGCGGACTGCAACCCGTCCTTCAGGAAGTCGTCGTCTATGGTGCGGGTGGCGTCCTCGAGTGCGAGCAGGCCTTCGCGGCGGGCCTTGTCCGCCAACGACACGATGGTGTCGACCGTCGCGTTCATGTCCTGTTTCTTGTACAGCAGGAACCTGGGTAGCCCGGAGAAGGCCCTCGTGAAGTCCACCAGGGTGGTGGTGGCCAAGCCCGCACCGAGGGTGCCTCCCAGCACCAGCATCATGGGCGCGGGCAGGATCACCGCCATGGGGGTCGAGCCCTCGAGAAAGATGGCCAAGACGATGGCGCCGAATGCCGCGCCGATCCCAATGATCGTGGCGAAGTCCATCAGTCGGCCTCCGGCGCCACCGTGAACCGCGGTGGGTGACGCAGACCGGTGACAGATGCGATCGCGGTGCCCTGGTCGACCTGTGCCACGTCGATGGCCTTGGCCACGACCGCCGCTCGGTGGTCGACCACCAGGCTCGCGATGTCTTCGAGGTCCTCCTTGACGAGGTATTTGGTCCCGTCGACGAGGGTGACGATGGTGTCCGGCGTGGTCTCCACCCGCTCGATGAGGTCCGGGTTCACCGCAAAACGCTGGCCTGTGAGGCGCGTCAAGATAATCACGGTCGATCACCGTCCCTGGTCTGTGTGCCGAGGCCCTTCCGTGGGCCCCGCTTCCATTACTACATCGGCGGCGGTGGCCAGGGTGTGAGCGAACGTGCGGCTGAGGCGCCCGCCCAGCCGGGTGCGCGTCGGAGCACCACCACAAATCCACGGCGAGCGCCCCGCCCACGCGGGAGCGCCGACGCCGCAGGCCGCTTTGCGGTGCTCCCGCGACGGTCTGCCCGCTCTAAGCACGGCCACGAGCGGCCGGAGCCCTCGGGTCGAGGGCTCCGGCCGTTCGACGATGCTAGCCGCAGCGGTGCCCCATCACCCCCGATGCTCGCGGTGCCCGACGCGCCCAACGGTCGTGGAAACCGCTGCCCGGGGCGCGCCCGCGAGATCGGGAAGGGAAGGCGCCGATGCGACTAACGCTTGAGGTTGACGAGCTCCTGGAGGACCTCGTCGGAGGTGGTGATCACGCGCGAGTTCGCCTGGAATCCGCGCTGAGCCACGATCAGGTTGGTGAACTCGGCCGAGAGGTCCACGTTGGACATCTCAAGCGATCCACCCGACAGCACGCCCCGCCCACCCGCGCCGGCGGCGCCCACCTGGGCGTCGCCCGAGTTGACGGTGGGGCGGTACAACGACGATCCAGACTTCTCCAAACCGGAGGGGTTGCCGAAGTTTCCGAGCGCCACACGGCCGATGGCCTGCTTGAGACCGTTCGAGAACGAGCCGAGCAGGGTGCCGTCCGAATTGATGGCGAAAGACTGCAATCCGCCCGCGGCACGTCCGTCCTGACTGGCAGCGGAAATGGTCTCCAAGCCGGAGTAACCCGTGAGTGTCGACAGGTCCACCGTGATGGCCTGGGTACCCACGGCGGCATCGGCGGGAATCGCCGCAAAGGCGAGTGTGTCGAGCGAACCGTCCGTGTTGAACGTGATGGTGCCGGTTTGGGCCGACGCGGTCCCCGCCACCGCGGCCACGATGTCCCATCCCGCCGCCGTCCTGGTGAACGCCATGTTGAGCGTGCGCGGCGCACCCGAGCCGTCGAACACATCCACCTGGCGGTTGAGGGTGGTGCCAACGGCGGCGTCGTAGGGAAGGTTGCCCTCGAAGACGCTGCCCTGCGTCGCCTGCGCGCCCATCAGGGTCGACACCGGAAGGCGAAGGGTGGTCAGCGGGGAGTTGAGGTCGATATTGCCAGCCCCATCCGCCGCCCACCCTTGCACCAAGCCGCCGTCGGGGGTGACCAACTGACCGAGTGCGTCGAACGAGAAGGCGCCAGCGCGCGAGTACACTTGCTCCCCGCCCTTGTTGACCACAAAGAAGCCGTCGCCGGAGATCATCATGTCGGTCTGGCGGTTGGTGAGCTGGGAGGCACCCTGCTGGAAGTTGGTGGTGACGCCAGCCACCTTGACGCCCAGGCCCACCTGCGCGGGGTTCGTACCGCCGATGCCGGGCTGCGCGGCACCAGCGTTGCTGAGCACCTGGGAAAGGGTGTCCTGGAACTGAACCTGCGACGACTTGAAGCCGGCCGTGTTGACATTGGCGATGTTGTTGCCCGTAACGTCGAGCATCGTCTGGTGGGCGCGCAATCCGGAGATTCCGGAGAACAGCGAACGGAGCATGATCGATTTCCTTTGCTAATCCGGACCCTCAGGCGCCGGAGGGGTTGATGGACAGGATGCGGTCGAGGCTCACGGCGGCGCTGCCGACCGTGAGCGAAGGCACCGCGCCCGCGAACGAGGCACCCGTGGCGGAGCCGGTGACGATGGCTCCGTCGGCGTCCGTGTAACTCACCTCGCGGCCCACGATGCCCATGGCGGCCATGCGCATCGTCAGGCCGAACTGCTCCTGGGCGTTCTTGTTCAGGCCCGTGAGCTGTTCGAGCGACGCCAACTGCGTCTGCTGCGACATCATCTGGTTGGTGTCCATGGGTGAGCTCGGATCCTGGTTGCGCAGTTGCGCCACCAGCAGGGTCATGAACACCTCGGAGTCCAGTTTCTGCTTGGGTGGGGTCGCGGGCGCCGTGCCGGTGTACGTGCCGGACGCTGAGACGGGGTCGATACTCATGGTGGCTCCTAGAGATCCAGATCGATGCCGCCCTGGCGGGCAACACGGGAGGGGATGGTCGCCAGGGGTTCGGGGGACGATGAGGCCATGGTCGACCCTCTCGGGCCACCCGCTCCGGACCTTCCAGAGGGCTGTTGGCCGAAGCCCCTCGGGTCGGCCATCGTCGACTGGTCCTTGGTGCCTGAGGAGGCGCCGTCCCCCACCTGGAGTCGCGGGTCCAGCCCCACGGCCACGAGGTCCCGGCGCAGGTCGGGTAAGGCGGCCCTCAGCGCGGCGCGCGACTGGTCCGACGCTGCGAGCAGTTCGAGGCTCACGCCATCCGCACCGATGCGCGCCACCACCTTGACGGGGCCGAAGGTGTCGGGGTTCACCGTCAGGGTCAACACATGGTCGCCCTGGGGTAGCGCCCGTAGCGACGTCAGTTGTCCCGACAGCTGGGTGGCAAGT
>JASBTB010000024.1 GCA_030148645.1 Demequina sp.
CGCACAGTGGGAGCCGCTAGACTGGGCACGACCACATGGTTGACCGGTCGCATGTGATGCGCGGCGTGACGCCGCTTTCTTACGGATAATGCGCGATCGGCTACCCGCCAGCGACGCCACGTCGCCCCGCATTTGAGGACCACATGACTACCGAGACCTTTGCCGATTTTGGCGTGAACCCACTCATCGTGGAGGCACTCGCCGACCACAGCATCACGTCCCCCTTCCCCATTCAATCGATGACGCTTCCCGTGGCGCTTTCCGGCCACGACATCATCGGGCAGGCCAAGACCGGCACCGGCAAGACGCTGGGCTTCGGCATCCCGCTGCTCCACCGCGCGGTGTCGCCAGGAGAGGCTGGCTTCGACGAGTTGGGGGAAGCCGCCGGCAAGCCGCAGGCGCTCGTGCTCGCCCCCACCCGCGAGCTCGCCGTCCAGGTTGGCGGGGACCTGGAGATGGCGTCCAAGAGGCGCTCCACCCGCATCCTGCAGATCTACGGCGGCCGCGCCTACGAACCTCAGATCGAGGCTTTGCGCAGAGGGGTCGAAGTGGTGGTCGGCACGCCGGGCCGCCTCATCGACCTTATGAATCAGGGTCACCTCGACCTGCGCTACGTGCGCACCGTGGTTCTCGACGAGGCAGACGAGATGCTCGACCTCGGCTTCCTCGGCGATGTCGAGAAACTGTTGGCCGCCACGCCAGCGGGCCGCCACACCATGCTGTTCTCCGCGACGATGCCCGGGCCAGTGGTGGCCCTTGCCCGCCGCTACATGACGCAGCCTACCCACATCCGCGCCTCCGAACCCGACGACACGGGAGCCACCGTCAAGGCGACCGCCCAGTTCGTATACCGCGCTCACGCGCTCGACAAGATCGAGGTGCTTGCACGCATACTGCAGGCAAAGGACCGCGGGCTCACCATCGTGTTCGCCCGCACCAAGCGCACCTGCGCTAAGGTCAGCGACGACCTTCGCGAGCGCGGCTTCGCAGCTGGCGCCATCCACGGCGACCTCGGCCAGGGAGCCCGCGAGCAGGCACTGCGCGCCTTCCGGACTGGCAAGATCGACGTGCTGGTAGCCACTGACGTGGCGGCACGAGGCATCGACGTCGAGGACGTCACGCACGTGATCAACTACCAGTGCCCCGAAGACGAGAAGACGTATGTGCACCGCATCGGCCGTACCGGACGCGCGGGCAAGACGGGCGTGGCCGTCACGTTCGTCGACTGGGACGACATGCCGCGCTGGGGCATGATCGACCGCACCCTCGACCTGGGCTACCCGGAGCCGGAAGAGACCTACTCCAATTCGCCTCACCTGTTCGAAGAACTCGGAATCCCCGCGGACGTCAAGGGAACCCTGCCCCGATCGTCCCGGGTTCGCGAGGGCCTCGATGCCGAGAAGGTGGAGGACCTGGGCGAGACCGGCAAGCGTGGCGGGCCAGGAAGCGGAGGCGGCTCGGGCGGACGCGGTTCCGGAGGCGGACGCGGCGGCCGGGGTTCTGGAAGCGGGCGCGGCGGCGACGGGGGTCGTGGACAGGGACGACGCAACGACGACGGGGGTCGCGGATCCGGCGAGGGCCGTGGGCGTCGAGAAGCCCCCACAAGCCCAACCCGTGGCCCGCGCGAGGCAGCGCCTCCTCAGGGCCAGTCCACCGACGGTGCCCCCAAGCGGGGCCGCAACCGCAAACGTCGCCGCTCCGGCGGCGGTCGGGGAACTTCTGCCGCTCCTGCAGCGGAGTAGCCCCAAGAGGGTCCTAACCCCGCAACGCCTGCAATGCCTCGAATGCCGCAGGCGACGTGACGTTCTCCCCCAACTGGTTGAGCTTGCCGGTGCCGTGATAGTCGGACGCTCCGGTGTGCACCAGATCCAGCCTCTCAGCGATGCGCGCCAAGCGGCCGCGCTGCACCTCGGAGTGGTCCCGATGTTCGACCTCGAGACCCACCAAGCCCGCGCGAGCCATCGCCTCAATGGCCGACGTAGGCACCACCTGCCCTCTTCCGTCGGCACCGGGGTGCGCAAACACGGGCACGGCGCCCGTCGAGCGCAAGGTGCGCACCGCATCGAGCACGTCGGGCGCATAATGGGGCACAAAGTAGTCGGAGTTTCCCGCAAGGACCACGGCAAACGCGTCGTCCCGATTGGCAAACGCACCCCGCGCCACCAGGGCATCGGCGATGTGCGGCCGCCCCACCGTGTCCGCGTTTCCGGCGTACTCGAGCACGTCTTCCCACGTCAGTGAGTAGTCGAGCCCGATGAGTCTGACCATCTCCTTGGCCCGGTCGATGCGCGCGGCGCGGGTGCGTTCGAGCATGGAGACGATGTCGGGGTGCGATGGGTCCGGCCAGTAGGCGAGCACATGAATCGAAACGCCACGATGCGTGCACGAGACCTCGACGCCGGGCACAAAGTTGATCCCCAGTGCGCCGGCCGTCTCGGCGGCGTCCTCGAGGCCGACCATCGAGTCATGATCGGTGAGGGCGACCACATCGAGGCCCGCGGCGTCTGCTGCCCGGACAACCTCTGAAGGCGAATCGGTTCCGTCCGAGGCGAAGGAGTGGGTATGGAGGTCGATGCGCACGCGGCCAGCCTACGGGGCGCGGCGAGGCCCCCGTTTCCGCATGCGTGACATGGCCCGCCACCGCCGTGCCACGATATTCGGGTGAAACACACTGACAGCACAAGCCGGGATACGAACAGTGCCCGAGCGGCGCGCCCCACCTCGGAGGAGTTCAAGAATTTCCTGACGACGGGCTGGGCAGAGCCGGACGATGTCCGCACCACCCGTTCCGCAGCCGCCCCCTACGCCGCGGCGCGTCGCGAGCGCCTGAGCGCGATCTTTCCTGGCAAGCGCATCGTGATCCCCGCGGGCGACCTCAAGGTCCGTTCTAACGACACTGACTATCGCTTCCGTCCCAGTAGCGACTTCGCCTACCTCACGGGCCTGGGCGCCGACCACGAGCCGGGCGCGGTGTTGGTGATGGAGCCGCACGGATCGGCCGACGCGCCCCTGCCTGGGCACGACGCCACGTTGTACCTGCTGCCGCCGGCAGGCCACGACGACGAGGGCTTCTACGCCGACCCCCGCTCCGGCGAGTTCTGGATCGGCCGCCGCCCCGGACTGGCCGAGTTCGCGGCCATGACCGGGATCAGCACGGCCCCTCTGAAGGACCTCCCTCGCGGTCTGCGCCTGCATGCGCAGCCCACCAAGGCAGTCCACCGGGCCCTCAGCGAAATGCGGTTCGTCAAGGACGACTACGAGATTCAGCAGTTGCGCGACGCCGTGGATGCCACCATTGATGGCTTTGCCCGCGCCGTGAAAGAACTGCCTCGTGCGATCGAGCACAAGCGCGGCGAGCGCGTGGTCGAGGCCGCCTTCGATGGCCATGCCCGCGAGGAGGGCAACGCGGTGGGCTATGAGACGATCGCCGCCGCGGGCGCCCACGCGACCACACTGCACTGGATCAGCAACGACGGTCAGGTTCGCCGCGGTGACCTGCTCCTGCTCGACGCGGGCGTGGAGGTGGACAGCCTGTACACGGCGGACGTCACCCGCACCCTGCCCGTTGACGGCCAGTTCTCGCCCATCCAGCGCAAGGTCTACGAGGTGGTGCTCGAAGCGGCCGACGCTGGCTTCGCGGTCGCCCGCCCGGGCGCCCGGTTCTTGGATGTCCACATGGCAGCCATGGAGGTCATCGAGACGCGCCTCACCGCCTGGGGCATCGTCCCGGACGCGAAGGACCCTGAGGCCATGTTGTACCGCCGCTGGATGGTGCACTCCACGTCGCATCACCTGGGGCTGGACGTTCACGACTGCGCGGCCGCCAAGCGCGAACTCTACATGGAGGGCGTGCTTGAGCCGGGCATGGTCTTCACGATCGAGCCGGGCCTGTACTTCAAGGCCGACGACCTGGTCGCGCCCCAGGAACTTCGTGGCATCGGCATTCGCATCGAGGACGACGTGCTGGTCAC
>JASBTB010000028.1 GCA_030148645.1 Demequina sp.
CTGCAGCCAGTGCATGACGCGTTCGGCCGCTCCCGGGGCGAGCTCCTCGAGTTGGGTACCCCGCCCCACCGAGATGAGGAAGAACAGGCTCCAGCGAGTCAGTTTGTGCTGGCGCAGCAACTCATAGACGGCGGGAAGGTCATTGACAGTCTGGGTGGCGACCAGAGTGTTGACCTGGACCGGGATGCCGAGCGCTGCCGCATCCTCCAGTGCCTTGATGGTTGCATCGAAGTTGCCGGAGACTCCGCGGACACCCTCGTGGTGTGCGGCGTTGGAGCCGTCAAGACTCAGTGAAATTGCCTGCACCCCAGCGTCACGGACCTCGGCGAGGCGCGTGCGGGTTAAGAGGGGGGTCACGGCTGGCGCGAGCGACACCCCGATCCCGCGATTACCGGCCTCCGCGATGAGCAGGTCGAGGTCACCGCGGCGAAGAGGGTCACCGCCGGTGAGGACGATATGCGGCAGTGGCGAACCGAATTCAGTAATTGAGTCCAGGACCGATAACGCCTGCGCAGTGCTGAGCTCGCCGGGCCCAGGCTCGGGCATTGCTGTCGCTCTACAATGCTGGCAGGCGAGCCCGCACGCTGTGGTGAGTTCCCAGTACATGATCATGGGGGCGCGGGCATATACCCACCCCTCGGGTCGTACCGCACCGATGCCGTGAAGGGGGTGGAAAGTCATCAATTACTCCTCTTGTCCCTCTGCGTTGCGAGAGGCGCACTTAACGCTAACACGCAAATTGGTGCATCCATCTCGGACTATCGGGGCTTTGACCGGGACCACGACGGCATAGGCCGCGGAAGCGAGGAAGCCCTCTGCGACATCGGAACGCTGGCGGGCCGTCCTGGAGCCGACGCATGTCCGATGAAGGACCAGTCGGGGTCGATGCGGTGGCGATGGAGCGGGTGCACACCGACTACTGAGCCCTCGACGAGGGCCGTGCCGACGATTTGTGCAAGCCTCCAGGTATGGCTGCTGACACCCAGCGACTGTCGGGGCGAGTGGCGGGAGCCGAAACCCACCGTGCCAGATCTTCGCCCGTGCTGCGGTCGCCATCGATGTGTCCTGCTGCCACATACCCGCATTCCGTGCGTGGGCAATGGCGAGCGTGGACCAGCAACGCCGTTGGCCGCCACCTCAGCGGTTCATGTGCCAGCCGATGCGTCACTATGTCCCTCGCGACGCCCGGCACAACACACCGGTGTCACCCGTCGTCAGACTCGACACCACGACACACCAACACAGCCCGATACCCAGCAAAACGCGCCCCCCGATCGCCTCCACGCCGAGAATATCGAGGCGGCAGAGCGTGGTCAGATTAGGGCACACGAAGGCAGCGTTGGGCATGTCGAGGCCGTTCAGATCCGCAGCGTGAGAACTCCCATCATCGGAAGACCTCGACCCCCAACCCAGCGCCGACGCGCACACCCAAGTACACCCTCAATTGCGACGAGCCGATAAAGGGGACCCGCGTTGGATACTGTGGCGGCATGACACCACTCGGATGGGTCGTGGCGGCGCTGGCTTTTGGCATCGGGATGCTCGCGGGAGCCCTGGTGTTGCGCCGCAGCGCAAAGCAGGAAGTCGTGGCGCGCACCCTGGTGCCGCACCGCACGCGGCAAGTGATCGCCGCACTGCAGTCGGGCGCCGTGATCGTGCGCCCCGATCGCAGGGCCGCCTTCTCCAACCATTCGGCGTCGTCGCTCGGTATCGCCCGCCCCGACGGCGCACTTCACGCCGGCGTGGCGGACCTTGCCGAACGGGCATGGCGCACGGGCGAGGTGGTTGAGGAGGAGATCGAAGTTCGTCGCGGTGTGCTCGGCGCTTTGACCCAGGTGCACGTGCGCGTGACCCCCATCGACACGGAGCTGGCGTTGGCCGTGGCCAACGACAACACGGAACAGCGCGCTGCGGAGGCGACCCGGCGCGAGTTCGCCGTGAACGTTTCGCACGAACTGAAGACCCCGATCGGCGCGCTGTCACTGTTGGCGGAGAACGTCGAGGACGCATCCGACGAGCCGGAACTCGTTCGGCAGTTCGCCGTCAAGATGCGGCGCGAGGCCAGGCGGCTGACCAAACTCATTCAGGAGATCATCGAGATTTCGCGGCTCCAGGGGGGCGAGTCGGTGCTTGACCATGAGGAGGTCGACGTCGCCGGCGTCATCCACGAAGCCTGCGAGGGCGCCCGCCTCGCCGCGGAGAACAGGCGGATCGAACTGGTCACGGATGTCCGCGTCCGGCCCGTGGTGCTGGGGGACAGAGATCTCCTGGTGATGGCGGTGCGCAACCTCATCGACAACGCGATCGCCTACTCCGATCCGGGTGCGCGTGTGACCGCCTCGGTCACGGCGAAGGACGATGCCGTGTCGGTGGCAGTGCTCGACCAAGGCATCGGCATCGACGCATCGGACCAAGAACGCATCTTCGAACGCTTCTTCCGCACCGACCCCGCCAGGGCTCGGGAGACGGGCGGCACAGGACTGGGTCTCAGCATCGTCAAGCACGTGGCTTTGCAGCACTCGGGCGCTGTCACCGTGTGGTCCCAGCCCGCGGTGGGCTCGACATTCACCATCACATTGCCCGGGTACGAGGGGTCCCAGTGAGCGACCACGTGCTGATCGTCGAAGACGAGGAAACATACCGCGACTCGCTGCGGTTCATCTTCGAACGCGAGGGCTTTGACGTGACCCTGGCGGCCACGGGTCGCGAAGGCATCGATGCGTTCGAGCGCGACGGCGCCGACATCGTCCTGCTTGACTTGATGCTTCCCGAGGTCTCGGGAACGGACGTGTTCCGCGCGATCCGGACGCGTTCCGACGTGCCGGTGGTCATGGTGACCGCGCGCGACGACCAGATCGACAAGATCATCGGCCTCGAATTGGGCGCCGATGACTATGTCACCAAGCCATTCAGCGGCAGGGAACTCGTGGCGCGGGTCCGCAACGTGCTGCGCCGTCGGGAAGGGAGCCCGGATGACCGCCGTGACGAGCCCACACGGCTCACTGTGGCCGGTTTCACGCTCGATCCGGAACGACTCACGATCACCAGGGACGGCGTGACACAGTCCGTGCCACCCAAGGAGTTCGCCCTGTTTCACGTGCTCGCTTCCCACGCGGGACGCGTCCTCACCAGGCAGGCGATCATCGACCGCGTGTGGGGTGCCGACTACTTTGGCGACACCAAGACACTCGACGTCCACATCAAGCGCCTGCGCGGCCGCATCGAGGAGCAACCAAGCTTACCGCGCTACGTGCGGACGGTGCGTGGAGTCGGCTACACCTTCGAGCCGTGAGCCCCCATACGGGAGGCGTTGTCGAACCGTGACCTGCGTTCACCGAACGTTCACCGTGCGTTCACGACAGGTGGTGCCGCCCGTTACCTTGCGCCCCTAGCGTGGTACTTGACCGGCAAACGCCGGGATGTGTCAAGACGTGAGGAAATTCTGTGAATATCGCACTTCGCTCGAGCGCCGTCGTTTCCGCGACCGCGCTCACGCTCCTGCTGACGGCCTGCTCCGCCTCGAACGAGAACCCCACGACCACACCCCCGAACTCCGACGGCCCCGCCACCTCAGGTGCTAGGGCGCTGTCAGGAGAACTCAACGGCGCGGGTGCCTCGACCCAGCAGGTCGCCATGGAGGCATGGCGCGCAAAGTTCCAGGCCGACAACCCCGGCCTCACCATCAACTACGACCCAGTCGGTTCCGGCGGCGGTCGCACCCAGTTCCTCGACGGTTCCGTGGCGTGGGCCGGCTCCGACGCGGCCCTCAGTGCGGACGAGTACGCGAGCGCCCTGGACCGTTGCGGTGCGGACGGCGCGATCAACTTGCCCGTCTACGTTTCTCCCGTGGCCGTGGCCTTCAACCTCGACGGCGTCACCTCGCTCAACATGGACGCCTCCACGATCGCCAAGATCTTCGACGGCAAGGTCACCACGTGGAACGACCCCGCGATCGCGGACCAGAACCCCGGAGTGGCTCTTCCGGACGCGGCCATCACGATCGTTCACCGCTCGGACGAGTCGGGCACCACCAAGAACTTCACCGACTACCTGGCCAAGGCATCCGACGGAGCATGGCCGTACGACGCATCGGGCGACTGGGCGAACGACCTGGGCGAGTCCGGTCAGGGCACGGCGGGTGTCATCCAGATTCTCTCCAGCACCTCGGGGACCATCGGCTACGCCGACGAGTCGCAGGTTGGTAATCTCGGCGTCGTCTCGGTGAAGGTCGGCGACACGTACAACGCTCCGTCGGCCGAGGGTGCCGCGATCGCGTTGGAGGCCTCGACGCCTGCTGGCCAGAACGGTCCGAACGACCTCGCCTACACCCTTGACCGCACCACGACGGCCGCAGGCGCCTACCCGATCATGCTCTCGTCCTACGCCATCGTCTGCCAGAAGTACGACGACGCGACGGTTGCCGCCAACGTCACCAGTTTCCTTGCGTACGTTGCCTCTCAGGACGGTCAGGCCGCGGCGGCTGCGGCTGCTGGCTCGGCTCCGATCTCGCCCGACCTGTCGGCCAAGATCCTGTCGATCCTCGAGGGCATCGCCACCGCGAGCGGCGTGTAGTCAAGCCGATTGGACGGTGGTGGGCTTCTCCGTAAGGATGAACCCACCACCGTCCTTACTTTGAGCCCGACGGAGACTCAGCGTGACGATCACTGACAAGCGGGACACGTACGATGTCCCGCTCACGGCACACCGGGGTTTTTTGGCAAACTCGGCGTTTACGGGGTTGTCGACCTTCGCGGCGACTCTGATCCTGGTGCTGCTCGCGGCCGTCGCGACCTTCCTGGTGACCGAGGCCTGGCCCGCCTTGACCGACGGCGGGGCCGTCTTGGCCGACAAGGTCGAGTGGATCAAGCCCGCGGCTGGCGAGAGCCTCATTCAGATCATCGGCTACCTCGTCTTCGGCACGGTGCTCATATCGGGAATCGCGCTCCTGATTGCGACGCCGCTGTCGATCGGGATCGCGCTCTTCATCTCGCACTATGCCCCGCGCCGCCTCGCCGCCGGTCTGGGATATCTCATCGACCTGCTCGCCGCGATTCCGTCGGTCGTCTACGGCCTCTGGGGCTCGATCGTGCTCGTGCCGGCCCTGCAGCCCTTCTACCAGTGGCTGGGGTCTACCTTCGGCTGGATTCCCCTCTTCGCACCGGACCCGGTAACCGGCGTCGTGTCGCCCACCGGTCGCGTGGCGCTGTCCGCTGGCATCGTGCTGGCGATCATGATCATCCCCATCGTCACGGCGGTCACGCGCGAGGTCTTCCTGCAGACGCCGAAGTTGCACGAAGAGGCCGCCCTGGCCATGGGCGCCACCCGGTGGGAGATGATCCGCATGGCCGTCTTCCCGTTTGGGCGTTCCGGCATGATCGGTGCCACGATGCTCGGGCTGGGTCGCGCGCTCGGCGAGACGATGGCGGTGTTCATGATCCTTTCGGTGGGTCTGTCGTACTCGTTCAACATCATTCAGTCGGGCGAGCACAACACCATCGCGTCGTACATTGCGGGACAATTCCCGGAGGCGAACTCGTACGGGGTCAGCGCGCTCATCGCGATGGGGCTGGCCCTGTTCATCATCACCCTGCTCGTCAACATTCTCGCGCGCTGGATCGTGTCGCGCAGGTCAGAATTCTCGGGCGCCAACTGATGACCGACAGGACCCTTGAGCGAGGTTCGGCGCTGGGTGAGTTGACCTACCGTCGCAAGTTCGTCAATGGCGGCATGACCGTCTTGGTCTACATCGCGTTCGCGGTGGCTCTCATTCCCCTCATCTGGCTCTCCTACACCGTGGTGGCGCGGGGCGTCGAACGCTTCATGGTGAACTCCAATGGGGACAGCACCTTCAACCTGGAGTTTCTGCAGCAGTCGATGCGGGGTGTGTTCGGCGGTGCGCCCGAGGGCGGCATTCTGCACGCCATCTGGGGCACGCTCATCATCACGGGCATCGCGGCGCTGATCTCCATCCCCATCGGTCTGCTCGCCTCGATCTACTTGGTCGAATACGGCAGGGGCCGTCTCAAGTCGGCGGTGACTTTCTTCGTCGACGTCATGACGGGCATCCCGTCGATCGTCGCGGGTCTGTTCGCCTACGCGCTCTTCGCCATCGTCTTCGGGCCTGGCACCAAGACGGCCGTCACCGGCGCGGTGGCGCTGTCCGTGCTCATGATTCCAGTCGTGGTCCGCTCCTCGGAAGAGATGCTCCGCCTGGTCCCAAACGAACTGCGCGAGGCCTCATATGCGCTTGGCGTTCCCAAATACCTGACGGTGCTCAGGGTCGTCGTTCGCACGGCCTTCGCCGGAATCACCACAGGCGTCACTCTCGCGATCGCGCGGGTCATTGGGGAGACCGCGCCGCTCCTCATCGCCGTGGGCGTGGCCGACTCCTTGAACTTCAACCCGCTCGACGGCCGGATGATGACTCTGCCCGTCTACATCGTGTCCGAATGGCGCAAGGGCGAAGCGGTCTGCAACAACCCTGACGCGCTGTGTGTGCCCGAGATCGCCGAATACCGGGCGTGGGCGGCGGCGCTCGTGCTCATCCTGATCGTGATGGCACTGAATCTGGTGGCGCGCCTCATCTCCAGGTACTTCTCGCCCAAGACCGGTCGGTAAAGGAATACACGTGACCAAGCGCATTGACGTCAACAACCTCAACGTCTATTACGGCGGCTTCCTCGCTGTGGAAGACGTGTCTCTCGCGATCGAACCCAACTCGGTGACGGCCTTGATCGGCCCGTCCGGTTGCGGTAAGTCGACGTTCCTGCGCACGCTCAACCGGATGCACGAGGTCATTCCCGGCGCCCGGGTCGAGGGCGAGGTCCTCATGGACGGCACCAACCTGTACGACTCGTCGGTGGACCCGGTCGCGGTGCGGCGCCATGTTGGCATGGTCTTCCAGCGACCCAATCCGTTCCCCACCATGTCGATTGCGGAGAACGTGATGGCGGGCGTCAAACTGAACAGCGGTCGGATGCCCAAGCCGGAGTCCGAGGAACTCGTGGAGGCGACGTTGCGGGGCGCGAACCTGTGGGATGAGGTGAAGGATCGCCTCGGCGAGCCGGGATCTTCGCTTTCGGGTGGCCAGCAGCAGCGCCTGTGCATTGCGCGTGCCATCGCCATCAAGCCCGACGTGTTGCTCATGGACGAACCATGCTCGGCTCTCGACCCGATCTCGACGCTCGCCATCGAGGACCTCATCCAGGACCTCAAGACGAACTACACGATCGTGATCGTCACCCACAACATGCAGCAGGCCGCGCGGGTGAGCGAGAAGACGGGCTTCTTCAACATCGCGGGCGCCGGCAAGCCCGGCAAACTCATCGAGATGGACGACACCACCACGATCTTCTCGGCCCCGTCAGAGAAGGCCACCGAGGACTACATCTCGGGCCGCTTCGGTTAGGCCGGAGGTCGCATCGGGCGCTTCGGCTACTGCGAGGTGTCCACGAGGCCCGCGAGGACCTGCTGATACTCGGGAAGTGTGCCGTCCAGGATGGGCAGCGCACCCGTGGCCACGCCGACCGTGTCGACGGACACGGTGTAACTGCCGAGTAGCCCCGGATCGGCGGGGGCGATCGTGATAAACTTCTCCGCGCCATCGTCCACACCCAGTTGGACCCCCTGCATAGGTGAGATCGCATAGGTTTGAGCGGTGTCACCGATGGTGACGGTCACGGTCGCCGCAGCCCCTTCGTTGTCGTTGTACAGATAACCCACAAGGGCCGCGGGCTCGCCCGCGGCCGTCGTCACCAACAGCAGGTTCTGGGCTCGCACGTCGCCCACCGTGGCGGAGGTGCCGTCCGACGGGTCGTATTGAGTGGTAGTGGTGATGTTTGCGCCGAACGCGCAAGAACTCAGAAGGAGCATGGCGCCGAGGGCGACGGCGGCAACCTTCGCGCGTGAATGCACGAGATTTCCTTTCGCGGAGGGGGACCTGCGGACAGGATACCGGTACCCTGCCGTTGCCATCCACCGCGTGTCTGTTTCCGGTCGCGCCCAACTGTCCTGTATAGGACCCGATCGCGGTGGTAGACTAAGCCCTCGGATCGAAGGGGAAACGGACACACATGAACTTCGTCGTTGGCGAGACAGTCGTCTACCCGCACCACGGTGCGGCCCAGATCGAAGACATCAAGAAGCGCACCGTCCGAGGTGAGGAAAAGACTTACCTCAGGCTCAAGGTGGCGCAAGGCGACCTCACCATCGAGGTCCCTGCGGACAACATTGACCTTGTGGGCGTCCGCGACGTGGTGGATCACGCCGGGTTGCTCAAGGTCTTCGCGGTCCTCAAGGAGCCTTACGTCGAGGAGCCGACCAACTGGTCGCGGCGCTACAAGGCCAACGTGGAGAAACTCGCCTCTGGCGATGTGATCCGTGTGGCCGAGGTGGTGCGCGACCTGTCACGCCGCGACGCCGACAAGGGGCTCAGCGCTGGCGAGAAGCGGATGCTGTCCAAGGCGCGCCAGATTTTGGTGAGCGAGTTGGCGCTTGCCGAGAAGTGCGACGAGCCTACTGCAGAGACTCGACTCGACGCGGTTCTCGCGTCGTGACCACGGCGGCCGTCCTGACGGCCGCAGGCAGCGGCTCTCGACTGGGCCGCGACACCCCCAAGGGCCTCGTCACCGTCGGCGGAACACCACTGGTGCGGTGGGCCGCTTCGTCGCTGGCCGCCGTGTGCGAACGTATCGTGGTCACCGCCCCGGTCGATGCCGTCGGGGCCTTCGTCGACGCCGTCGCAGGCGTTGGTGCTCGCGTTGAGGTGGTGGCGGGGGGAGAGCGCAGGCAGGCGTCTGTGGCGCGCGGGATCGACGCGCTGGCCGATCTCGACGGCGACGATGCAGTGCTGGTCCACGACGCCGCACGGCCGTTCATGCCGGTGGCGGTCTTCGGGCGGCTGCTGAGTGCACTCGAGACCCACGATGCCGTCATCCCCGTGCTTGCCGTGGTGGACACGATAGTCACCGGCGTTGGCGGCGATCTCCGATACTTGCCGCGCCCAAGCCTTGGCGCGGTCCAGACCCCACAGGCATTCTTGATGGGCGCCTTGCGTGACGCGCACGCCCGCGCCCAAGCCGAACGCTTCGAGGCCACGGACGACGGAGCCCTTGCGCAGCGCTACGGCTTCCGGCTCGGCACGGTCGAGGGAGATCCGCGCGGCGCCAAGATCACCTATGCGGAGGATCTCGACGCTGCCGAACGGAGAATCTCGGGATGATGCGCACCGGCATTGGCACTGACACGCATGCGTTCGGTACGGGCGCTGGCCTGCACCTTGCAGGTCTGTCGTGGCCGGACGAGATCGCACTGTCGGGACACTCCGATGGTGATGTCGCGGCCCACGCACTATGCGACGCCCTGTTTTCCGCGGCGGGTCTGGGTGACCTTGGCTCGAACTTTGGCACCGATCGCCCCGAATGGGCGGGGGCATCAGGCGTGGCGCTCCTTGCAGAGACCGCCACTCGCGTGCGCGGCGCGGGCTTTGACATTTCCCACGCGGCCGTTCAGGTGATCGGCAACCGCCCCGCGCTTGGCCCGCGCAGGGCCGAGGCAGAGGCGGCCCTGTCCGCTGCGGTCGGCGCCCCCGTGAGCGTGTCGGCCACCACAACCGACGGCCTTGGTCTTACTGGTCGGGGAGAGGGGCTCGCGGCGATCGCCACCGCGCTGATCGCCCGCCACATCCCCTGAGGCTGATCACGGGCCAAGGGTCGCGCAACACCACCAGACGGTGTGAACCGTTTTGGGCGCCGACGCGCAGCACAACTGGCGTCCACAGCCCGGGCGCGCGGCGTGTCGGAACAAAAACGGTTCCGAGCGTCCGAGGAGGAGCGGGGGCTCCGGCGGAGGAGCGACTGGACGGGACCGGTAGCCTTGCACTCGTGACTCTGCGCCTGTATGACACCGCCACCCGTGAGGAGCGCGACCTGGTTCCGGTCGTGCCCGGACACGTCGGCATCTATCTGTGCGGTCCCACGGTGCAGTCCAGCCCGCACGTGGGCCACTTGCGCAGTGCCGTCGCGATGGATGTGCTGCACAGGTGGCTGGAGCGTTCGGGGCTGACCGTCACGCTGGTGCGCAACGTCACGGACATCGACGACAAGACTCTCGCCAAGGCGGCCGATGCCGGTTCCGAGTGGTGGGCCTGGGCGTTGCGTTTCGAGCGCGAGTTCCAGACGGCGTATGCGGCCGTCGGCGTTGTGCCACCGGCGGCCGAACCGCGAGCAACCGGTCACATCCCCGAGATTCTCGCGCTCATCTCCCGGCTGATGGAGCGTGGTCACGCGTACGAGAAGGACGGCTCGGTCTACTTCGACGTGCACTCGTTCGCGGACTACGGGGCGCTCACCCACCAGGGCCTGGAGGATCTCACCGCCGCGCCCGACGCTTCGGCGCAGGACAAGCGCGATCCGCGCGACTTCGCGCTGTGGAAGGCGCGCAAACAGACCGAACCCGAGACGGCCTCATGGGACTCCCCGTGGGGACGGGGGCGACCCGGTTGGCACATCGAGTGCTCGGCGATGGCACGGCGGTTCTTAGGCGACACCTTCGACATTCATGGCGGCGGCCTCGACTTGCGTTTCCCCCACCACGAGAACGAGCAGGCCCAGTCGCGGGCGGCCGGGTACCCCTTCGCGCAGATGTGGATGCATGCCGCCTGGGTCACCCAGTCGGGCGCCAAGATGTCCAAGTCGCTGGGCAATGGCCTGCTGGTGAGCGAGGTGTTGGCGCGCTATCCGGCGCCCGCCCTGCGACTCGCGTTGGCGCAAGTGCACTACCGCTCGATGCTCGAGTATTCCGATGCCACGATGGACGATGCGGCGGCTACGTGGGCGCGTTTGGCGGGCTTCGTGAAACGCGCGTCGGAGCGGGTGGGCTCACCGAGCAGCGCCCAGGTGCGTGGGGCCGCGTTGCCCGAGCCGTTTATCGAGGCCATGAATGACGACCTTGCCGTGCCCCGAGCGCTGGCTCACGTTCACGAGACGGTGCGAGCGGGCAATGCTGCGGCAACGGCGGGCGACATCGACGCGCTCACGACGGCGCTTCTGGACGTGCGCGCCATGCTGGACACGCTTGGTCTGGACCCCGCCTCGGCCAGGTGGTCGGCGTCCGGGACCGCGGCATCGGCCGCGATGGGTGCGCTCGATGCGTTGGTGCGCGCCGACATTGCCGCTCGATCCGCCGCACGCGCCACCAAGGATTGGGCGACGGCCGACGCCATCCGAGACCGACTCGCGTCCGCGGGCATCGTGCTCGAAGACTCGCCGGAGGGCGTGCGCTGGTCGCTCGCAGAGGAGAACTGATGGCAGGCAATCAGAAGCGCCCAGGCGCCACGCGACGGATCAAGAAGGGTCCGAGCATCGGCAGTGGCGGCAAGGGCCGCAAGGCGCTCGAAGGCAAGGGGCCGACCCCGAGGGCGCAGGATCGTCCCTATCACAAGGCGTACAAGGCAAAGCCAGCGTCGACACGTGGAACCGCGACGTCCTCCAACTCCGCCCGCGGCGGTCCCCGCGACCGCACCTCCCAGGCAGACGACGTCATCATCGGACGCAACTCGGTGTTGGAGGCGCTACGGGCTGGCCTTCCTGCACACGTGCTGCTGGTGTTCGAGCGCGTCGATGCGGACGACCGCATCACCGAGATCGTGTCCAAGGCGCTCGAGCGTGAGATCGAGGTGCGGGAGGTGAGCAAACCCGTGCTCGATCGGCTGGCCGACGGCGGCGCACACCAAGGCGTCGCGCTCGAGGTGGCCCCGTACGAGTATCTGCAGCCCGGTGACCTACTGGAGGCGCCGAGCCCCATCCGGTTGATCGCACTGGATGGCATTCAGGATCCGCGCAACCTGGGCGCGATTGTGCGTTCCGCGGCGGCCTTCGGGGCGCATGGGGCCATCGTCCCGCAACGGCGCGCGGCAGGCGTCACCGTGGCCGCGTGGAAGGTCTCGGCTGGCGCCGCGGCGCGACTGCCAGTCGCGCGTGCCACCAACCTGGTGCGCGCCCTTGAAGACTACAAGAAGGCCGGCCTGTTCGTGCTCGGCCTCGACGCTGACGGGGACGTGGAGTTGGCCGACTCGAACCTGCTCGACGGTCCGCTCGTGATCGTGGTGGGCGCTGAGGGCGCCGGTCTGTCGCGCCTGGTGCGCGAAACGTGCGACCAGGTCGCTTCCATCCCAATCTCCGGTGCGACCGAGAGCCTCAACGCCTCGGTTGCCGCGTCGATCGCGCTCTACGAGGCTTCGCGGGCCCTTGCGCGCGAATCGGGGTAGTGCGAGGGCACTGGATGCAGGAAGGATGCTACGGGCGCTCGATCAGCCCCAGCGTGACGAAGGCATCGACGAGGCCTGCATCTTCCGGCCCAGCGGACACGAGGTCGGCCTTCGCCAGCAACTGAGGCGCCGAGCCCTCGATCACCACGGAGGTACCGGCGAACTCAAGCATTTCGAGGTCGTTGGGTCCATCGCCGCAGGCCACCACATCCTCCTGGTTGAACCCGACGTGGTCGATCGCCGTGACGATACCCGTTGCCTTGTTGACGCCTGCCAGGAACATCTCGCCAGCACCCTCGCCAAGGTCGCTCAGCGATGCCGGGATGGCGTCCACCTCCGGACCGATGAGAGCGGCGAGGTGGTTCAGCGGCACCGACCCCGCAAACGACGTCACCTTCGCGGGACGGATCATGCTCAGATCCTCCTGCACGGTCAACGCGTCGAGAATGCCGTGCAGGCCCCTCGCGGCCGCCGGGTTCTTTGAGCGCCGCGCATGCGCGGTCATCGTGTCCACCACGGTTTGCCGCGTGAACGTCGCATCGGGCGTTTCCAAGATATACATCGCCCCGTGGGCGTCGAGGTGACTGAGCGCCCGAGCGGCGAGTTCTTCCGAAAATCGTCGATCGAGCAGGACCTCGCCGTCGTACTCGACATAGGCTCCCGCCGTGGCCACGAACCCGTGAAAGCCCGACGCGAACACGGCGTCCGGCACCAATGACAGTGGCCGTCCGGTGCACAGGAAGACCAGGTGACCGCGGGAGCGGGCGGATGAGACCGCGTCCGCGTGGGCCCGGGGGACCACGCCGTGGTGGGCATAGGTCCCATCGAAGTCCAAGAAGATCGCTCGGCGCGCGCAGCCGTCGGAGTTCAGGTTTGTCACGTGGCTACTCGTCCGTCGCGGAGGTCGGGCGCGCCCGCGGCGTCGCGGTCACCGGCTTGCGCGTCGTCTGCCTGCGCACCACGGGGGGCTCAGCGTCGTCGGGTTCGGGAACTGTGCCCCAGCCGTGCGTGTTGTCGTTCTCGTGCGCGTCGCGCGGCGCGTAGGTGGTGCCGACCTCGGCCGTGAGGGCGGGCAACTCGGCCGTCATCTCCGCGAGCGAACGGCCCAACACCGCCACCTCATCTTCCTTGTTCGGCAGAATGTGTTTCACATACGATGCGGTCGCCACCGGCATGGGCACGTCATGACCGGCGGACTGCGCCAAGTACCAGCGGTGGTCGAGCACCTCGTGGAACAGTTGAGCGGGCTCCAGTTTGCCGCGCAGATCGCGTGGCACAGCGCGGACGGTCGGCTCGAAGATTCGGGTGAGCCACTGGTGTGCGCCGAAACTCTCGTCGTCTGCCGCGTCGATGTGAAGGGTACGGAACTCGTCGAGGTCGTTGAGCAGGCGCCGTGCCTGGTTCTCTTGGACGTCCAGGCCCGTCAGGCGCAGCAGTCGGCGCGAGTGGTGACCCGCGTCCACGACCTTGGGTCGGATGGTCAACGCGGTACCGTCCTCGGTGTGTTGCATGTCGATCTCGCCCACGTCGAATCCCATGGAATTGAGAGCCTTGACACGCTCCGACACGTGCAGCGGGATGTTGGAGGTCAGCGTCTCCGTCTCCGTCAGCGCCAGCCATAGCTGCTCATAGCGTTGCGAGATGCGCTCCGCGATCTCGAAGGGGTCGACGCTGTCGTCGAGATCGTCGTTGGCCTGTAGGTCGAGCAACTCGCCAGCGATATTGGTGATCGCTATTTCGAGGTCGTAGCCGCGCTGGCCATCGGTCAGCGAATGGTGCATGTCGCCCGTCTCCGCGTCCACCAGGTAGGCGGAGAATTCGGCGGCATCGCGGCGAAACAGCGCGTTCGACAGCGACACGTCGCCCCAGTAGAAGCCAGCCAGATGGAGACGGACCAGCAGCACGGCCAGGGCGTCGATCAGTCGCTTGAGGGTGCCCTTGCGCAGTCCCTGGCTGAACAAAGCGCGATACGGGAGGGAGAAAACAAGGTGTTCCGTGACGAGCGCAGCGGACAGTTCCTCGTGTGCGTGGTCCGTGCGCTCGGTCACCACCGCCACAGCCTTGACGCACGGGGCGCCCAACCGTTCGAGTTCGCGCAGCAACGCGAACTCCTTGTGGGCGATGTGTGGGTTGGTCTCCTTGACGGCCAGCACGGCGTCGCCGTGACGCACAAAGCGGACGACGTGGCGCGACAGTCCGCGGGGAAGCGCGGCGATCTGGTCCTCCGGCCAGGCGCTGAGCGGCACCGACCAGGGCAGGTCGATGAGTGCGGCGTCGGCGGCTCCTGTGATGCGCAGTGGCATAGGTCCAGGGTAGGGGGTGTAGGACTGGGTCGATGCGCCCAGACGCAATGAAGGGCGGCCCTGATCACCGGGCCGCCCCTCATGGAGCGTCGCAGATTACTTCTGGGGCGAGGACTTCGTGGTCACGCCCCCGCTGCTCAGGCGAACGCCCGAAGCGGCGGAGAAGGTGTGCTGTTCGCCCGCACGGATGGTGACCCAGATGGTGTCGCCCTTCTTGGGCACGTCGCGAGGGTCGATACGTACCACGAGTTGCGAGTCGCCCGCTTCGAAGTGGAGGTCCTTGCTGTCGCCATACTCGTTGGGCACCGAGCCGTAGACGAACGCATCCGAACCGAGTTCCTCCACCACGTCGACCTCGACGGGGATGGCGCCCTCAGCGTTCGGGGCAGCACGGTCGAGCGATTCGGGGCGGAAGCCAAGCACCACGTGGTTCTTGTCCTCTTCCTTGAGCCCGGCCAGCACGTCGCGCGACAGCGGCACCCTGCCGCGCCCCACCTGGGCGGCGCCATCAAACACCTGGTAGGTGCCTATGTTCATGGCGGGAGAACCAATGAATCCGGCAACGAACACGTTGGCGGGGGTGTCGTACATGTCGCGCGGTGTGCCCACCTGCTGGAGCAGGCCGTCCTTGAGCACGGCGATGCGGTCGCCCATGGTGAGGGCCTCGACCTGGTCGTGCGTGACGTAGACGGTGGTGACGCCGAGCCGACGCTGCAAAGCGGCGATCTGCGTACGGGTCTGGACACGGAGCTTGGCGTCAAGATTCGACAGCGGCTCGTCCATGAGGAACACCTGCGGCTGGCGCACGATGGCTCGACCCATGGCCACGCGTTGGCGCTGACCGCCGGACAGGGCCTTGGGCTTGCGATCGAGGTACTCGACGAGGTCGAGAATCTTGGCGGCGGCTTCGACACGTTGGCGAATCTCCGCCTTGTCGATCTTGGCGATCTTGAGCGCGAAGCCCATGTTCTCCGCCACGGTCATGTGCGGGTACAGGGCGTAGGACTGGAACACCATCGCGATGTCGCGGTCCTTGGGCTGCACGTTGGTGACGTCGCGGTCCCCCACCCAAATGGCGCCCTCGTCGATGTCCTCAAGGCCTGCGAGCATGCGCAGTGAGGTGGACTTTCCACAGCCGGAGGGGCCGACGAGAACAAGAAATTCTCCGTCGGCGATGTCGATGTCCAACTGGTCGACCGCGGGGCGGTCGGTGCCGGGGTAAATCCTGGTGGCCTTGTCATAGGTCACGGTTGCCATTGCTGGTCCCTTCACCGGCAGGTACGTGCCGGACGATCCGTAGTGAAGAGCGCCTGTGCGGTGTCCACACTGACACTTACCGCCGCAACCGTGCGGCGGCCCTCCTATGGTGCCACATCTGTGGCGGGCTGGCAGACCGAGAGTCTGTCGGCGTGGCCCCGGCAGCGGTAACGTGATGCCATGGCTCGCCGCGCACTCGACCCCGGTGTCAGCATCGGCGGGTATGTGGTCGAGCACCAGTTGGGCGCAGGCGGCTCTGGACAGGTGTACTTGGTGCGCGACGGGGCGGGACTGCCCGCAGCGCTCAAGCGGGTTGACGCGCAACACGACGAGGTCGCGGCCGAACGACTGCGACGCGAGGTGCGGGCCCTCATGGCGATCCGTCACCCTGCAGTACCGCGCGTCAGGGACGCCGAACTCGACGACGACGAGACGTTCGTGGTGTTCGAGTTCATTGAGGGCGAGAGCCTTGCCGTGGAGGTTGCGCAGCGGGGCCCCTTGGTGGGCGAGGACCTTGCGTTTTGCGCCGAGCGCATTGCGGGAGCGCTGGAGGCGGCCCACGCGGCGGGTCTGGTGCACCGGGATGTCACCCCGTCCAACGTGATGATGTCGCCCGACGGTGCGGTGCTGATCGACTTCGGCCTGTCGCATCGCGCAGACGACGACCGCCTCACCCGTGAGGGTCTGGTCAGCGGAACGTCTGGCTACGTGGCACCAGAGGTCATTGACGGGGCCGAGCCGGGAGCCGTCGCGGATCGCTGGTCGTGGGCCGCCACGGTGGCGTACGCCATGACGGGAGAGGCACCGTTCGGCACGGGAAATTCTGCCATCCGCCGCACGCTGCAAGGCAAGTGGAAGGTCCCCGACATCCCCGGCGCCGACGTCCTTGCCGCAGCACTCGACCGGGATCTGGAAGCTCGACCGGGGATGCGGGACGTGATCGCCGCTTTGCGGGGAGCGACCACCGTTGTGCCTCACGAATCGTTGTCAGTCACGACGGTGATGGACGCCGCGCCCCACTCGTCCAGCGGAACCGCGGTGTTGCCGGTCGATGCTGGATGGACCGAGGACGATGCCGATGGCTCCGACGCCTGGGACGATGCGGACTCGCTTGAGGGGGCCACCCGCGACGATTTCGATCAGTTCCTGTTGTCGCCTTCGGACGAGGTGGTCGAGGATGTCGAACTGTCTGCCCGTCGTCCCTTCCTGGTGGCGGCGTGGGCGATCGCCGCATCGGCCGGGGCCATGCTCGCGCCCGTCGTGGCCGCCGCGGCGATCACGACTGCCGCTCTGGTCGCACGCACGGTGTACACGCGCTCGGAGGCGATCAGACAGGCGCGCGCACGGCGGGGCGAGCGGCGCCTGGACGCGGTGCTCCACACGGTGGGCGTGCCCTGGCATGTCGTCCGCGCCCTTGTCGAACTCTTGCCCTCTCTCATTGCCGCGACGGCGATAGGTGTCGGCGCGAGTGCACTTGGATGGTGGCTGGTGTCCAGCGGAGCCGTCGCCACCGATGCCCGTGAGGCGCAAGCGTGGGGTCATGCCGTCGCGCTCGCCGTTGGCGCGCTGGTCTTTGTCGGTGCGCTGTGGTGGGGATTGTGGTCGTTCAGGACCCGCGAGGGGGCGTATCGCGTGACGGAGGCGCTCGCGCCCACCACTGGGGTGAGCGCCGCGTGGATCGTGGTCGCACTCATCGTCGCCGGATCCGCCGCCGTGGCCGTCTACGTCGGCGCCGAACCCTGGTGGTGGCCGCTACCCCAGATGCCTCAGACCGTGGGCCCGTAAGCCGGGACTGTGGACCCCGGTTGCGGCGCACGGGGGCGGCCTAGAATGCAGTCACGAGACGCGCTAGAGGAAACCCATGTCAGGTACTACACCACTGGATACCGCCCCGAACCAGGAGCGTTGGCGCGTCGTCCAGCCATGGATCAGTGCGGTGGTCCGGCTCGCCATGGCGGGAATCCTCATCGCTGCGGCCATCCCGACGATGCTGGAGGTCGACGAGTCCGTTCGCGCGGTGCGGGCGTACCGGCTACTGCCCGAGGCCGTGGTGCCGTTTGTGGGGACCGCGTTGCCGTACGTCGAGCTCGTGCTTGCCGCGCTACTGATTCTGGGTGTGTTCACGCGCTCGACGGCCCTGGTGTGGCTGGTGATGACGACCGCGTTCGCGTTTGGGATGGCGTGGGCATGGGCCAAGGGATACAGCACGGACTGCGGATGCTCGGGCGGGGGCGCGGACGGTGCAGCGGCCGCTCCCGACTACCTTCGCTCCATGCTTGAGCGCATCGGCCTGGTGGGGCTCGGCGTCTTCCTGCTGGTGTTTCCTCGCACCACCACCTCGTTCGACGCGTGGATGCGCGGCGAGCCGGTGGTGGCGACCAACCGACCCGAATAAGGAGTCTGCACATGGCCAAGAACGTCCAGGGCGCGCACAGGCCCGCCGCAAGCAAGAAGAAGGCCCAAGCCCAGGTCCGCGCTCACGAGCGTCGCACGGCGGTGACCTGGGTGGTCATCGGCGTCATTCTGGTGGGCCTGTTTGCGGCCCTCGTGGCGTACATCGTGCGCCAGGGCGACGTGGCCGAGCTGGGTGCAGGGGATCAGGCCACACCCACCGTGGCGACGCAGAACTACGGGTTCCCGGTGGGACGCACGGGCGTGGTGGGCGAGGCATTGGACGACAGCCGCGTGCGCGTCGATATTTACGTGGACTTCATGTGCCCCGTCTGTGGCGTCTTCGAACAGACTCAGGGCGCCACGATCACGAGGTTGCGCGAGGAAGGCACGGCAGACATCTACTACCACCCGGTGTCGATTCTCGATCGCGCCTCCCAGGGCACCGAGTACTCAACCCGCGCCGCCTCGGCCGCGGCGCTCATCGCACAGGAATCGCCCGCACACTTCCTCGCGTTCATGGAGGGGATGTACGCCAACCAGCCGGAAGAGGGCACCACGGGTCTGAGCGATGCGGAGATCCAGGGGATTGCCGTGGCGGCGTCAGTGCCACAGGACGTCGTCGCCAAGATCCCCGACTACGCCTACGCGGCGTGGGTGCGCAGCGCCACCGAACAGGCCAGCATCGACGGCATGAAGGGCACGCCCACCGTCGCCATCAACGGCGTCATGCAGGACCCCCAGGCCAACCCTGGCGACCTGAACTGGTCGCAGGAGGGCGCCCTGGAGCGGGCCGTGCGAGACGCCGCAGGCCAGTAACGCCGGGAGCGACCGGCGGTAGGTGTCCCGCGTGTCGGGCATTCGCACACGCTCCAAGCGAGCCAGTGAAATCACTACGCGGGCAGGGTACTTGCGACGAGCGCGACAGGGTACCCTTCTCTCGTGCACTTGGCACACATGTTGGCATGGCGCAATTGGTAGCGCACCCGACTTGTAATCGGGCGGTTGCGGGTTCGAGTCCTTCTGCCAGTTCTGTACGGCCCCGCCGTCGCGCCGCGCACGAGGCTGATCCGTGTGACAGGTCACGTGCGTTTGTGTGCCTTAGCCTTGATCCACCGATGGGGTTGGGTGTTGAGGGGGCGTCGTGACGTGGGAATGCCCCTCGGATCAGGGATAATGGAACTTATCAAGGGTTCCGTTGTTCTGATTTGAGAGGCATCTCGTAGATGCAATTCAAGCATGTTCCGGCCGCGGTGTCAGCGGTGTTCGATGATCCGAATCTCGTGTCGGCCGCGGGACTGGTTCCGATGTTGCGTCTGGCTTAGCACGCGGGGCTCTCCCAGTTGGCTCAGGACCGGTTGAGTGTTCCCACCGACAAGGGTGCGAACGCCGGCTTGAAGGTCTCTGCGCTGGTGGCGGGGATGCTCGCGGGGGCGGACTCGTGTCGCAAGACATGAATGTGCTGCGTCACGGTGGCATGGGTCGCCTGTTCGAGGGTACGTATGCGCCGTCGACGTTGGGGTCGTTCCTGCGCGCCTTCACCTTTGGGCACGTCCGCCAACTCGACGCCGTCGCCTCGCGTGTGCTGGTGAGCCTCGCCGCCGACACGCCTGTGTTGCAGGCGCGACCCGGTGAGCGCGTGATGGTCGATATCGACGACACGATCGTCGAGGTCCACGGCTACCACAAGCAGGGTGCGTCCTTTGGATACTCCGGCGTGCGCGGACTCAACGCGCTACTGGCCACCGCGAGCACAACAT
>JASBTB010000043.1 GCA_030148645.1 Demequina sp.
GGTCATCATGTGAATCGCGGCGCCCACCGCAGCGGGCCCTGCGTAGAAGGCGAACGCATTGCCGGCATCCGCCTGTTGAATCGACATCATCATGTGGTCAGGCGAGATCACCAGGGAGGCGATGTGGTACAGCGGGGTGAAGAAACCGGTGCCCTGATACGTGAGGGCGGCGATCATGGCGTACATCGCCATGACCAGCGAAGCGATCACTCCTGCGACGGCGCCGAGTGCAAGTCGGCGCCAGAGCGTCTTCGGACTTCGATTGGTCTCCTTTGCGGTGTGGGTGCTCACGATCGTTCCTCTCCACTAGCGTGCCGCCGGCCGGTGCGGCGGTGGCATCAGAACAGGAACCCAGTGACCGCGTACGTCTGTTCCACGCCCGCAAGCATCGTTGCGGTGAGCCTGCGCCACGGGCTTGTCGATGACGTCAGTCGTGAGAGCGCCAAGCCGGGGCGTCCCTGGCGACCGCGCCCAGGACGCCGTTGATGAAGGATGGAGACTCGGGCGTGGACAGGCTTGTCGCCAGTTCCACAGCCTCATCGATCGCCACCGCCGTGGGAACCGCATCGTGGAAGAGAATCTCCCAGACGCCGATGCGTAAGAGGGCCCGGTCAACCGCGGGCATGCGCTCCACGGTCCATTCGGTCGAGACGGACTGCAGGATCTCCTGAATCCTTGTCCAGTGCGCTACGACGCCCGTCACGATCTGCGACGCATACTCGGGCAAGGCGCTTTCACGACCCGGCAGCGCCACGCGCTCCTCCAGCACGTCTAAGACGTTGGCTCCGCGTTGATCCGCCTCAAACAGGATGTCCAGAGCGCGTTTGCGCGCCTTGGTGCGTGCGCTCATCTAGTCGTTCACACGGCTTAGGTATTCTCCGGAGGTGGTGTTGACCTTGACCTTGGTGCCAGCCTCGAGGAACAACGGCACCTGGATTTCCCTTCCGGTCTCGAGAGTGGCTGGCTTGGTTCCACCCGACGAACGATCCCCCTGCAGTCCCGGTTCGGTGTACGTGACCTCCAGCACCACGGACGCGGGCAGTTCCACGAAGATGGGGTTGCCGTTGTGGGAGCCGATGAGCGCCTTCTCGTTTTCCAGCAGAAAGTCCTTGGCGTCGCCCATGATTTGGGGCGTCACCGAGATCTGGTCGAACGTGTCGGGATCCATAAAGATGTAGTCGGTGCCGTCGTTGTACAGGTACTGCATGTCGCGGCGGTCCACCGTCTCGAACTCGACTTTGGCGCCGGCGTTGAACGTCTTGTCGACCACCTTGCCCGACATCACGTTCTTCATCTTGGTGCGCACGAAGGCCCCGCCCTTGCCGGGCTTGACGTGCTGAAAATCGATGATAGTCCACAGGTTTCCGTCGAGGTTCAATACGGAGCCGTTCTTGATGTCGTTCGAGGTCGCCACAATTGTCCTTGCAGTTGAGTGAAAAAGTCCGTCGGCCAGTCTAGCCGACGCGCTCGGCCACGGCCTGGAGGGCCAGGCGGTACGAGTCGACGCCGAAACCCGCGATCGTGCCCGTGGCCACACCCGAAATCACGGAGGCGCTTCTGAAACTCTCTCGGGACTGTGGATTGGTCAGATGCACCTCCACCAACGTCAACCCAGCGGCCGGGATCAACGCACACGCGTCGCGCAACGCGTAGGAGTAGTGGGTGAAGGCGGCGGGATTGAGCACCACATGTTTGCCGGTATCGACCGCCTCGTGCATCCAGTGCACCAGGTCGGTCTCGCTGTCGGATTGGCGTAGCGCCGCCTCCAGCCCCATGTCGACTCCCCACCGCATCACCAGCGCAGCCAGTTCGTCGTGGGTCGTCGAGCCGTACTTCTCGGGTTCCCGAGTGCCGAGCCTGCCCAGATTGGGGCCGTTGACCACCAGCACGTGTGTCATGCGCCCCAGCGTAGCGGGCAGCGGCTGTCGACGCGCCGGGGCGCACTACTACCGGGACACCGCGTCGTACGCCGCAACCAGGAGGGCCGGGTCGGGTCCTTCGAGGCGTTGCGGGTTGCCGATGCCGTGCAACACGACGAATCGAAGCAGGTCGCCCCTGGTCTTCTTGTCGCGCTTCATGGCGGTGTAGAGCGCCTCCCAACGGCCAGGCGCGTACGTCGTCGGTAAACCCAGCGATTCCAGAATCGAGCGGTGACGATCCACGTCGGCATCGGCCAGTTTGCCCACCAACCGCGCCAGTTCTGCCGCGTACACCATGCCCACGGACACCGCCGCGCCATGCCGCCACTGGTAGCGTTCCGTGTATTCGATGGCATGGCCAAACGTGTGACCGTAGTTCAGGATTTCGCGATGGAAGGACTCTTTGAGGTCTGTCCCGACAACGGCCGCCTTGACCGCCACCGTGCGCGCCACCAACTCGGCCAAAACGGGAAGTGCTGCCGGATGGGGTGGGCGCGTATCGGCGCCGACGTCCGCTCGAGATTCCGACGGGCTCGCCGCCGTCAGCAGGTGAGCATTGGTCTCGACGATGCCGAGAATGGCTGGGTCCGCGATGAAGCCACCCTTGACCACTTCGGCCAGGCCCGCCACCAGGTCGTGCCGGGGAAGAGTTGCCAGCCTGTCAGTGTCACACCACACGCTCAACGGCTCATGGAACGCCCCCACGAGGTTCTTTCCCTCGCTGGTGTTGATGCCGGTCTTGCCCCCCACGGCGGCGTCCACCATGCCCAGCAGGGTGGTGGGAACCTGCACGACGTCGATACCGCGAAGCCACGTGGCGGCCACGAACCCGGCCAGATCGGTCACGGCGCCGCCACCCAGGCCGATCACCACGTCGGAACGCGTGAAGTCGGACTTGCCGAGAACTTGCCAACAGAAGGCGAGGACCTCTGCCGTCTTGCCCTGCTCGGCGTCGGGGACCTCCGCGCGCACCGGCACGATGCCGCGGGCCTCGACCGCCCGGCTGAGCGCGTCGGCTCGCGCCGTCAGCGGTGGCGAGTACACGATCAGGACCTTGCGTGCTCGCTCCGGTATGGCTGCCACGATCGCGCCATCGAGGCCTGAGCCAACCGTCACCGTATAGCGGCGATCCGTGTCGACCGTGATCTCGGTCATGCACGTGCCTCCGCAATTTGTCGGGCGATGTCATGAGGCTTGCGATTGTCGGTCAAGACCGTCAGGGTCGCGAGCCGTTCGTATATGGGACGCCGCTCAGTCATGAGCGTCAGCCACCTTTGGCGAGGATTGCCCAGCAGCAACGGCCGCGTCGCATTGAGACCCACGCGCGGCACGGCGGCCTGGAGGCTCACGTCGAGGAAGACCACCATTCCCCCGCCCGACACATACTGCTCGAGGAGCGCCTGGGTGCTGGCATTCATCGGCGCTCCTCCCCCCAGGCTGAGGACGCCGTCATGTTCTGCGATCGCCTGGGACACGGCGAGACGTTCCAGTTCCCGGAATCGATCCTCACCATCGGACACGAAGATGTCGGACACGGAACGGCCGGCGGCGGCCTCGACGTCGGCATCGGTGTCGCGTAGCCCGGTGCCCAAGAGGCGCGCCACCCGCGACCCCACCGAAGACTTACCGGCGCCAGGCGGTCCGATCAGAACGACGACAGGGGCCATCAGCACAGTGTGTCAGGGATGGCGGCCTCATAGGCCGCGATGTTGCGCGCGACCTCTGCGACGCAGTCACCGCCGAACTTTTCCAGGATAGCGTCGGCGAGGGTGAGGGCCACCATTGCCTGAGCCACGACCGCAGCCGGGGCCACCGCACACACGTCCGAACGCTGATGGATCGCCTTCGCCGGTTCGCCAGTGGCCGTGTCGATCGTGTCGAGGGCGCGTGGCACCGTGCTGATGGGTTTCATCGCGGCGCGCACCCTGAGCGGTTCCCCGTTGGTCATCCCGCCCTCGATGCCGCCCGCGCGATTGGTGCGCCGTGCGACACCCTGGTCGGTGTACTCGATCTCGTCGTGTGCGACCGATCCTCTGCGCGCTGCCGTGGCGAAGCCGTCGCCGACCTCCACTGCCTTGATGGCTTGAATCCCCATGAGCGCGGCGGCAAGGCGGGCGTCGAGGCGACGATCCCAGTGCACGTGCGAGCCCAGGCCCACCGGCACGCCATAGGCGACAACCTCCACGACGCCTCCGAGGGTGTCTCCCGCCTTTTGGCAGGCGTCGATCTCCTCGACCATCGCGGCCGACGTCGGCGCGTGGAAACAACGAATGGGGTCGGCGTCTAGGGCGCCAGTCGCGTCCACGGTCGGCAGCGGCGCGTCGTCAGGTACCCGTACCGGGCCCACCTGCAAGGTGTGAGCCACCAGCGTGATGCCCGCCGCCTGCGCAAGGAATGCCTCGGCGACGGCGCCCAACGCCACGCGCGCCGCCGTCTCACGGGCCGACGCGCGTTCCAGGACCGGCCGCGCATCGTCGAGTGCATACTTTGTCATGCCGACCAGGTCGGCATGACCGGGTCGCGGCCGTGTCAGCGACTGTGCGCGGCCACCCCGCAGGAGTTCCGGATCGACGGGGTCTGCCGACATGACCGTCTCCCACTTGGGCCACTCGGTGTTGCCCACCATCACCGCGACGGGCCCTCCCTGACTGACTCCGTGGCGCACCCCACCGAGGATGGTCACCTCGTCTTGCTCGAACGCCATCCGCGCGCCACGCCCATAGCCCAGGCGGCGACGGGCAAGAGCCGACCGTATCTGCTCCGACGTGACCTCAACGCCTGCGGGGAGGCCCTCAAGGGTGCCCACCAGTGCGGGGCCGTGGGATTCGCCTGCGGTCAACCATCGGAGCATGACATGCATTCTTCCACGCCGCGAACGGCCCGGCGTCGACGCAGGTTCGCCGACATCAACTCACGGGCGCGAAGGGGTTGCGTTCACTCGAAGGTAACGGCGGCAACGTAGGCGCTGGCCCTTCCTCACTGGCATTGGCACCTGCTGGGGTCAGGACGAGCAGGTACCCTTGAATGGCCAACTCGACGTCGCCCATGGACGTGTCCGGGCGACCCCCCGATCCCGGGGCGTCGATCTGAGACACCAGTCCCAGACCCGACACGAGATAGAGGCGCCCTTCGGTCGCCTGCAGTGAGGCGATGAAGGCCCTGGCGGAGTCGTATGACCCGATCACCGTCATGTCCACCGGTATGCCCACCAGTCTTCGTTCAGCCGTGGTCGGCGTGGCCGGTGCTTGTGCCGTGGGCTCCTGGGCCGCGGGGCTGGGGCTGGGGCTCGCGGATTCAGTCGTTGCATCACTGCCCTCAGGCTGCTGCGCGGGGGTCGTCGGCACAGCGGCAAGCGCCGCCATCGGTAGACCCGTCGTCAAGGACACGATGGTCACTGCGTTGGCCTGGGCTCGCTCCACCAGTAGTCGGCGGAAATCGGCGGTCTGCGCCGCACTCGGCACTTGAACGGCAAGGTCGTCTAGTTCGGCACGGCTGGCGTCAAGGTCCGCATACTGGGCCTTGAGCGTCTCAAGTGCCTGCGTCAAGCTGACCGTGCGGTTTTGTTCGGACTCGATGTTGGCCCGGGTGTCAGCGGTGGCCGCCCTCGTGGGAGCGATCACGGCGAACCACCCCGCAATCACGATGAGGAAGGCTATGAGCGCCGTGATGCCAATCCAAGGTTTGATGCTCTGACTCATATCACTGCTCCGTAAGGAATCGATTGGCGAACGCATCGGGAGTCATGGCGAACGTTGCGCCCACCGCGTAGTAGACGTTGCCGTTGTCGTCGGACACCTCGATGCTCGTCATTTCGACGTTGACGACGCCTGGTATCGCCGCCAGCCCGTCCTCCCAGTCGGAGACGCCGTTCAGCGTGAGCGCGCGGCCATTGAGGCTGACCTGGCCCACCGTGCCTGGGGTGCTGAGAGGTCCAGTCGCTTGATTTTGGGCACCCGTCCACACGTTGTCCTGGGCCACGCTGATCGTGTCGATGGAAGCGTCCAGTGGAGTAACCGCTGAGAGGGCGGCAAGGTAGGCAGACCAGAGCATCTCGGTTGACATGGCCAGTTCCCTGGCATCTTGACGCGCCTTGAGTTCCCGCAGGACCTGCGGAACCTCCGCATATTGGGTTTGCTGTGCGAGCAGAGCCTGGTTGGTGTCCTGGACCTCGACCAAGTCTGCGGTGGCGGCCTGCCGTTGCCACTGAGTCCACACGGCAGCCATCGAGGTCAACAACAGGACCACGAGCACCGCCAGCACCAACCACACTCTGGCTACCGCGACCCTGCGCCTGGCCCGCACATGGGGCGGCAGCAGGTTGACCTGGGGCAGGACCGGGGCGCCGGCCACCTGTGCAGGTTGCATCGTCTCGCTCATGCCGCTACCGCCCGTGCCAGGCCGACGGCAACCGCCATCGTGACCGGTGCGGTGACACGGCGACCCGCCTTGGCGTCGATCGTCAGTCCAGCGAGTGGATCGCCGAACGTGACGGCGATCCTTGCCGAGTTGGACAACAGTTGCGGTAGTCCGCTCAATTGGGCGCCTCCTCCCGTGAGGACCACGATCTCGATGCCCGCTCCGGGGTTGTTCGACTGGTGGTACACGAACGTGTTGCGAATCGAGTCGACGAGCGAGCGATTGACCTCGTTGACGGCTTCTGCGGCGAGGGCCCACTCGGGGGGAATCTGCGTGGAACCTGCGATCTGCCGTTTCAGTCCTTCCGCCTCGGACGCCTGAATATTCATTTGCCGCGCGACCGCGTTCGTCACGTCCCGGCCCCCGGTGGGGATGACCCGCACCATTCGCGGCACGCCCTTGGCTGCAATGGTCACTGTGGTCATGGCAGCGCCGATATCGACGACCGCCACGACACTGTCGGCTCGCTGCGACGCCAGGGCAGAACGCAGAATCGCCAATGCGCTCAGGTCAACCACCTGTGGGTGCAGTCCGCCGTGCTCGACGGCGTCGACGTTGGTGCTTACCGCGCTCTTGGTGGCCGCGACGAGCAGTCCCCGCACCATGGGTCCAGCGCTGCCATCGAACCGTGAACCGGGAAAGAAGTCCAGGATCGCCTCGTCGACAGGCATCGGCAGCATGTCCTGCACCTGAAAGGGCAGCGACTGGCGCAACTGATTCATCGGCATGTGCGCCACATCGATCTCGCGCACCGCGGTGCTGCTGGAGCCAATGCCTAGCACCACGTCGCGCGACGAGAACCTGACGTCCTTCCACAATTGCCTGATCGCCCCTCCCACTGCAGTCTTCGACGCCACCACCGCGTCGTCAACGGAACCGGGTGGAAGCGCGACCTCCCCGTACCCGATGAGCGTCGCGCGTCCAGAGCGTCCCTCTTGCTCGACTTCGGCGGCACGCACCATTGTCGTGCCGATGTCGAGTCCAATGACGCGAGATTTTGCCATTGCCCATCCTTTTCTCTGTGCGCCGTCACCACCGCTGTTCACACCGATGACAACTGATCCATCGGCACGTCGGGCCTCCGCCTCAAGGGTTGTGCTAAAGAACAAGTGACGTATACGTCCGCCACACCGATTCGCCCCACACCACTGCGACGGCCGCACCGATGATCATCCACGGCCCAAAGGGAATACGGCTCTTGCGTGTCGCGCCACGAGCCGCTAGCAGCCCGATCGACCACACCCCCCCGAACAGGAACGCCGCGAACCCCCCCGCCACGAGCGGACCCGTACCCAGCCACCCCAGATATCCTCCGAGCACTCCCGCGAGTTTGACGTCGCCCCAGCCCATGCCACCGGGCTTCACGACCGCGAGAACCCCGTACAACAGTGCGAGCCCGATCGCCCCCACGAGTGCGCGTATGCCATCGTCGAGGCCCGTGGACCCCAACGCGATGGCAAGGGCAATGAGTACCCCACCCACCACGTAGGACGGCATCACGATGGCGTTGGGCAAGCGCATCACCTCCAGGTCGATGACCACCAACGCGATGCAGACGGCGGCGAAGTACCACCAGGCGGGCCAGGCCCAAGGATCGTCGGGAAACAGCAACACCACGGCCACGAACGCACCGGCCGTGCCCGATTCCACCAGAGGGTAGCGCCACGATATGGGCGCCTTGCATGACCTGCAGGCGCCGCGCAACGCCAGCCACGACACGATGGGGATGTTGTCGCGCGGCGCCACCGCAGCCCCACACTGAGGGCACGCGCTACCGGGCCGGACTAAGGACTGACCCCGAGGCACCCTCCAGATCACCACGTTCAGAAACGACCCGATGATGGCGCCGAGAATCCCCCCGATCACACTCGCGGTGACCGGGGCGATCAGGGTAACTCCCAGTACCCAGTCAAGGCCGCTGAAATCTCATCGGGGGGAGCATTCCACTTCTGACTCAGACTGGCGTTGCACGTCTTGGTCACCAGCGTCGACCAGGCCTCTTGCTGCGGCAAGCCCTGCATGTACCACGGACCGAGATCCAGACATCGACCGTACCCATCCTTGAAGGTGTACGACGTGTCATACGCGCCCGTCTTCGCCGCTCGCGTCCACTGCTGAGACGTTGCGGTCGTCGAGCAGGCGTTCGTGAAGGTGACATACCCGCCCTCCGTGCCTGCCGAACGCAGGCAGTACTTGCTGGCATTGTTGTACAGCACGTAAATCTGTTGGGGTCCCTGCGTACCCGCCTTGCCCGCGGGCTCGTCGTAGTACCACTTGTGGTTCCAGTTCAACTGGGTCTGCGCAGGGTTCGGATCCTGCTTGCACGGGTAGGCAATCATCTGCGGCTCCCCGACCGAACCGTGTGTCACGTCCGCGCATCGCCCGAACTCCAGATAGTTGACGATCTGGCGCGTGTTCGCCCCGGCCGCGCCCGCACCCACGCGCGGATCCGGGTTGAAGGAGCCCCACTCGGCGTTGTTGGCGCCCTGGTTCCACACCTTCAGGAGCGAACCGACACCGGGAGCGCTCATGGTGCCCGATGACAGCATGTAACCCGAGTAACCCGCGCTGATCGGGTTCTGTTGGCCACGCCATCGCGCGCCGCCCTCCCAACTCCACAGTTGGTTCCAACGCGAGGCACTTGAGGGGCTGACGCATTCCTGGAGTGTCGCCGCCACTGGTGTCGAGCCGTTGGGGGTTGCGGTGATGCACAGTGCCTCGCCGTCAAAACTTGGCACGGTGGTGCTTGCCAGTTTGATGCGATAGTCCGTGTCGTAGACCCACAGTTGCTGCGCATCCTTCCCGTCGCAGTCTGCCCTGGCCACGTAGCGAATGTTCGCGCCCACTGCGACCGACGTCGCCTCGAGGCAGAAGCGGTCCGGCGTGATGCCCTGGTCCCACGAATAGATGTACCCGCCGGGGATGTTGTTGTTGGTGACCTTGAACGCGTACACGACCTCGATCGAGCGTTCGACATCGCCGGGCTCCTGCGGATTGTCGATGCCTGTCCCAGTGGACGTGATCAGGGCGTGCGTCGGATCGGCGGAGGGGCCACTGCCGGGGATACACGACAGGTCCTTCGATGCGCGCCAGGCGGTGCTCTTTCCCGTCGGGTCCTCGGTGAAGTACTGCACCGAGGTTTCGTAGGCGACCTGCGAGCCTCCAGCGGAGACGGACCCCGTCACGGTGCACGGGAGCAGGGCCCGAGCACCGTACACGTTGCCCTTGCCATCGGGGGGGGCCTCGGCGTTGCGGATCTGGCCGACGACGACGTTGACTCCCGACTCGGCCGCGAAGACGGTGCGGGTGGTGGCCTGCTGCAGTTGTGTGGGCATGATCTGGGACAGCAGCACCCCCAACATGACGATGGCGAAGGTCGCCGTCACGAGGATGGCCAGGAGTGCGGTGATCAAGGCGGCACCCGAGTCGTCGCTGCGGGCGGCCCGCTCCATGCGGGTCTGAACAGGGCGCATCATCACGGTCGGTCCATTCCGGTCAGGCAGACGGGCGTGTCACTTGCTCCGTCGCTGTTGGTGTCCAAGTTGCTGGGCGACTTGTACGAACTGTTGCGCGCCACAAACGTGGTCGACTGGGCGGCGACCTCGCCGGTGGTGGCTCCGGTGACGCGCAGTTTCACCGTGAGGGACTGCCGCAAAGTGCTGCCCTCGGCCTGGGTGAAAACGAAGGGCGCGCCGCCGCCGTCGCTCTCGACATTCCACGCCACCCCCCGCCAGGGCGTCACCGTGCTGGCGCCGTCCTGGCTCCAGGTGCGAAAAGAGAGGACTTGGTTCGTGGAGTCCAGGCGCCACTGGTAGCACACCGGTGGCTGGTCCTCGGGAAGGTCGGTCGCCTCGAACTCCACGTACCACCACCCCGATCCGCCCTGGCCCGGACGATTGACGGACGTGGCATAGCGGACCTGGCGATCCATCATGTTGAAGGTTGCCCGCAAAGCATCCGAGGCGTCCACCGTGTCCTGCGCGCGCACGGTGGTGCGAGACATCGAGATCAACGCCGAGAAGTAGATTCCCAACACGATGGTGAAGATCGCCATGGCCACCACGAGTTCGATCAGGCTGAGCCCGGAATCGGCGGAACCCGCACGACGGGTGACGGCTCGCAGTCGGCTACGCAGTGATGACATGGCTCGCCTCACTAGTCCCCCACGACGTCGTAGTAGATTCGCGCGGTCGAGGAGACCCCGCCGCCCGTGAGGGTGTACTCCGCCCAGCAGTTGTCTCGCGTGCGGTTGCCCAAGGCGATCTTCAACTGACCGAGCGCGAGATCGCTCGGTGACACGTCCCACGAACCGCACCGCCAGTTGCGAATGTCGCCTAGCACGACGGTGATTCCGCTACCTGCTCCCCACGTCTGTGGGGTGTCGTTGAGTCCGGCTTGGATGGTGCGGGTCCCGCGGCGGCGCAATTCGCCGACGAAGTCGTCGTTGGCCGTGGGCGTCGGCGTGACCCGCATCACCGCAACGGCGGGATCGCTCGCATATCCCCTCAACTCAAGCGCGAACGGGAACGTCCACTCCCCGGCAGAGGTGACGGGGGGCTGGAACTCGACCGTGGTTCCCACGACCCGACCACCGGTGTACACAATGCCGTCTACGCGCAGTTGCGCTCCCGCAGCGGATCCGCTGCTCGGCGTGGGCTTTTCGGTGACGATGACCCGAGCGGAGGCGTCCTGGGATCCGCGCAACTCGGCGGAGACGTCCTGCCACCCGGCGCCAGGATCGCTGTTCGTGCGGAACGTGACGGGGACGGTCACGTCCACGGCGGAGACGGCCTGCACCGTGATCTGGACGTCGGCTGGCCCGCTGATGAGGTCGGACGCATCGGAAAAGGTGTACGTGAATCGGTCGGGGCCCTTTGACGTGGGGGTGTACGTCACCTGCGTGCCGCTCACGGCGATCGAGCCGCGCACGGGCGGTGTGACGATCGTGACCTCGACGGGAGAGCCGAGGTCGTTTGCCGTCACATCGAACACCTGCGACAGGCCCAGGTACGCGTCGAAACTGTCATCGGCGGATTGAGGTTGCAGGTACAAGGAGACGGTGGTCTGGGCCGTCTGGCCCCGCGCATCGCGTACGCGATAGGTGAACGGGAAGATGCCGGAGACCCAGGTTCCTTTCACCGCGGCCGGCGGTGTGTACACGATCGTGCCGTCCGAGGACGGGGTCGACAGTGAGCCCGTGCCTGCGGGAAGTCCTGACACGATGCTCACGGGATAGCTTGGCACCGAACCCAACACGTCGTTGTCGAGAACGTCGAGTGTCGTTGCCGGGTCTCCTGGTGCGAACGAGAAGGTGTCTTCCACGGCCACCGGCTCGATCACACGGTTCCACTCGAGGTCGAGGGAGGGGTCGACAAGCGTCGAGACGTCGTAACTGCACACGCCGTTGCATTCGTCGCCGATGGAGTTCCACGTCACCGCGACGACGACGCGTAGCATGCGAACCTTGCCGACCGGCACCGCCGCGGGCTCGTCGCTGTAGCCTGCCACTTTCTCGCAGTCCTGGTCGGCCCCACTGGTCGTCGCCGTCCGGTAGCAGGAACCCACCAGGGTGTAGACGGTGTAGTCGACCTTTGCGCGGGACACTGTTTCGGATATGGGTAGAGCCGGGACACCCCCTGCGGTGTCGGAAAGCGGGTAGGTGCTCGCCACGCCGTCTACCCCCAAGCCCGACAAGTCCGAGAAGGCGGTGGCGACGGCGCTCGACGATCGCCCCTCCACCAGCCCGGAGACGCCCGTCGCGACGCCGGTGCGCGGATCGAAGGTGAAGGAGCGTTCCATCGCCGAGGTGGCGATCGAGACCGCGGCTTGTTGACGCTGAAGGTTCGAGGAGGTCTGCATGCCGTTGATGAAGAACCACAGCGCGCTGGAGGCCACGATGCCGATAATGACGATCGCGACGATCACCTCGATCAGGCTGAAGCCTTCGTCGCGGTGGTGCCGTAGTCCCCTCATGGCCCTTACCTCCCGTTGGTACAGAAAAGGGGTTCGGGTGGTGGGTAGATCCCTACCTACCCACCACCCTTACTCACCATGAATCACAGCGTCCCTCACGGGTGCTGGCCTATGGGCCCCAAGAACCAGACTCGGTTCCACCACAGGTTTGCGTGGCTTTGTCTTGCAAGCCGCCACCGGCAGACTCATAGACCCAGGGCTGGGAGGCGTCGCCGTTGACATTGGTGCCCAACAGGCAATAGCCGTCAACGTCGACGTAGTAGGCAATGTTGACGCCCGGTGAGGTCTGGACGGTCCCCGCTGTCAGGTCGCCAGCAGCGGCGGGGTAGGTCTGGTTAGTGACGTAGTACGACTCGACCTCGGTCGCAGTCGAACGCAGGTCCGACTTGATGGCGGAGTCCTGCGCCGACTTGCGCTGGTTCAGGAAGATGGGGATAGCGATCGCGGCAAGGATGCCGATGATGATCATGACCACCAGGAGTTCGATGAGGGTGAAGCCATCCTCTTCCTGGCGTTGACGAATCCGTGCGAGCATGTTGTCTCTCCTTAGGTCATGTGCTGTGCGATATTCTAAGTGCGCCACAATCGACGCGTCCTTGCCCGGAGGAAAACACGCCACCGGGCGAAGTCTATTTGACAAGATCGAAGACCGAGAAGATCGGCATATACAGCCCGATCACCATAAATCCGATGATGCCACCTAGCACGGCAATCATCAACGGCTCAATGAGACTGGTCAAGGCCTCTGTGGTGGATTCCACTTCCTGATCGTAGAAGTCCGCGATTTTATCCAGCATCTCGTCGAGCGCTCCCGTATCCTCACCCACCGCCATCATCTGCACGGCCATAGGGGGAAATACCGGGTGCGACGCCAGTGGTCGGGCAAGAGAGTTGCCGGTTCGCACGGAGTCCCGGACGGCGCGCGTGGCGTTTTCGACCACAATGTTTCCGCTGGCCTCGCCGACAATGTCGAGCGACTGCAAGATGGGAACACCTGCGCGCAACATGGCACCGAGATTGCGGGTAAACCGGGCAAGTGCGACTTTCTGGATTAACCCCCCAAACACGGGCGCCTTCAGATACAGAGGCTCCACTCGCTGCCGGAAGCCCCTCTTGCGTTTGTTCGCATTCCACAGGTAGATACCGAGAACGATGAGGACCACCAAGGGCAGCGCGCCCACCTTGAGGCCATTGGACATCGTCACCAGAACCTGGGTCAGGAACGGAAGTTCGCCCCCCAGACTCGCGAACATGGCCTCGAAGGTCGGCACGATGAACAGCAGCATTCCCACCACTGCAAGGATGGCGATGATGAACACCACGACGGGATACGTCATGGCGGACTTGATCTTGCCCCTCAGCTTGACCTCGGACTCGAAGTTCTTGGCGACCGAGTCGAGGACGTTGTCGAGGAATCCGCCGACCTCGCCAGCTCGCACCATGTTCACCATCAGGGGTGGGAACACCTTGGGGTGACGTCCGAGCGCGGCCGATAGCGAACGTCCACCCTCAATGTCGGCTCGGACTTCTCCCACCACCTTGGACAAAGCCTGGTTCTGCGTCTGTTCGGCCAGAATCGTCAGGGCACGAAGCAGCGAAAGTCCCGAGGAGATCATGGTCGCAAGTTGCCGAGACATGATGGCGATGTCCTTGAGGGAGATTCGGTCGCTCAACCCAGGGATCTTGATCTCCGACTGCAGTCCGCTCGTCTTGACGTGCGAGATCGAGATCGGTGCGAGTTTCATTTCGCGAAGCCGATTCGCGACCGCGGCCTCCGACGTGGCCTCAATGGAGCCCTTCTGGACCTTGCCTTGGGCGTCCCGAACGGAGTACTCGAACTTCTTCACGGAGGCCATGATCAGCCTCCCATCCCGGTCTGCTTGCCAGCCAGGCGCCGGAACTCCTCGACCGAGTGGCACAGGTCCAAAGCCGCTTCGTACGGCACGACACTGCGCTTGACCAGATCGGCGAGATGTTGATCCATCGTCTGCATTCCCAGGTTGGCTCCCGCCTGCAAAGCGGTATAGATCTGGTGGCTCTTGCCCTCCCGAATAAGGTTGCGAATCGCGGGCGTCGCCACGAGGACCTCAACGGCCACGGCCCGGCCGGGGCCATCGTGACGCCGCAGCAGCGTCTGACAGACGATGCCCTGAAGCGCTGTCGCGAGTTGGGTGCGGATCTGGCCCTGCTGCCCGGCGGGAAACACGTCGATGATGCGGTCAATCGTCTGTGCCGCATCCTGCGTGTGCAACGTCGCGAACACCAGGTGCCCTGTCTCGGCCGCCGTCAGCGCAACCTGGATGGTTTCCAAGTCCCGCATCTCGCCAATGAGGATGACGTCCGGGTCCTGCCGCAGGACGTGCCGCAGTGCCCGCTGGAACGAGTGGGTGTCCGAGCCCACTTCGCGCTGATTCACCAGTGAGCGCTTGTGCCGGTGGAGGAACTCGATCGGGTCCTCGACGGTGACAATGTGGGCGCTTCGAGACCGGTTGGCTGAGTCAACCAAGGAGGCGAGCGTGGTGGACTTTCCCGAACCAGTAGGACCAGTGACGAGCACCAGGCCGCGTGGCAACTGCGCGAAGCCCGAGACGACCGGCGGAATACCGAGCGCCTCGAGGGGCTTGATCTCATAGGGGATCACGCGGAATGCGGCCCCGGTGGAATCGCGCTGACGGTACAGGTTGACGCGGAAGCGCGCCTCCCCGACCAGGGCATGGGAGAAGTCGAGTTCCAGGTCCTCTTCAAACTTCTCGCGTTGTTTTTGTGTCAGCATCGAGTAGAGCGACCGCCGCAGACTGTCCGGTCTCAACACCTCCATGCCGGGAAGTGCCGCTAATTGGCCATCGAGTCTCACCATAGGTGGTGCACCTGTGGTCAGGTGCAGGTCGGAGGCACCCGTGCGCAGCATCATTCGCAGCGCTTCCGAGATGTCCAGGTCGCCCGGCTGCATCTCTTGCGCGCTACCGATGCGAGAGGGCCTGGTGGTCGCGGGCGTTGCGGCACCGTGCGGCACTGTGGACGGCGGGGTCGGGCTTTGCTGCGCAGGCGCGGACACCACGGGCGCACGTTGCGCGGGAGGCGTGTCCAACGGCTCATGGTGCGTCGACTCCTGCTGGGGCGCCACGTACCCGACTCCCGTCCCGCCCGCTGCCACCGTGGAAACCCATTGTGGGGACTGTTGCCTGCGGGCGTCATCCTGAATGCTCATGATTGTTGCCTTTCATGCTCCGGTGTGGCGGCCCTCATCATTTGACCACCCTCAGAAGTTCCTCGAGCGAGGTAAGCCCGTCCCTGACCTTCGTCCAACCGTCCATGAGGAGACTTTCCATACCGCCCTTGGTGGCCGCCCTGGTGATCTCCGCCGACGAAGCGCGACTGACGGCAAGCCGTTCGATCTCCTCACCCACCGCCATGACTTCATGGAGTGCCAAACGTCCGCGATACCCCGTTTGTGAACAGTGCGAACAGCCCACGGGTACCGAGAGGGTCACGACCGGCTCGGTCACCGCCGCACGCAACCTGTCAGGAAGTGACGCGGTCTCGAACTCTTTGTGTTGCCGACACTGAAGGCAAAGTCGTCGCGCCAGTCGCTGAGCCACGACACAGTCGATCGCGGACCCCACGAGGAAAGGCTCAATGTCCATCTCGGTCAAGCGAGTGATGGCACTTGGGGCGTCGTTGGTGTGAAGCGTGGACAGCACCAAGTGCCCCGTCAATGCGGCCTCGATCGCGATCTGAGCAGTCTCGCCATCGCGGATCTCCCCGACGAGCACCACGTCGGGATCTGCGCGCAGGATAGAACGCAGGGCGGCAGCGAACGTCATGCCAGCCTTCGGATTCACCTGTACTTGGTTGATTCCGGGAATTCGATACTCGACGGGGTCCTCGACCGTGATCACGTTGATCTCTGGGCGGGCAATCTGGTTGAGGGTGGCGTACAGCGTGGTGGACTTGCCCGAACCGGTGGGTCCGGTCACCAAAATCATGCCGTAGGGCTTCGCGTAGGACTGCTCGAACAACACGCTGTTGTTGTCACTCAGCCCCAGATCTTCGAGAGCCATGGTCGCCGTGGCGTTGTCGAGGATGCGCATGACGACCTTCTCGCCCCACACGGTCGGCAACGTGGCAACGCGCAGGTCGACCTTTCGCCCCTGATGAGTGACCGAGAGCCGCCCGTCCTGAGGCTTGCGTCGCTCGGCGATATCGATGTCCGAGACGATCTTGATGCGGGAAATCATCCCATTCTGTGTCGCCTTCGGCGCGCGTTGCATCTCATGCAGGACGCCATCGATGCGATACCGGATGCCCACGTGGCTTTCGGCCGGTTCGATGTGTATATCGGATGCCCGGTCCTGGATTGCCTGCGAGATGATGAGGTTCACGAACCGGACAATCGGCGCGTCGTCCTCAATGACCGCACCCATCGACGCCAGGTCGACGTCGCCGGGTTCCTGGTCGATCTCGCCCTGCAGGTCCTCCAACTCGGCATCCGAACGGCAGTACCGATCGATGGCGGCCAACACGTCATCGTGCGTGGCCACCACCGGGACAACCTCAAGCCTCGCGATGGCACGGATGTCGTCGAGCGCCACGACGTTTGCGGGGTTGGACATCGCCACCTTCAGCACGCCATCGCTGACGCTCACGGGTAGTGCGGTGTGTCGGCGGCACACGGACTCGGGGACCATGGTCACCACCGCGCGGTCAATGGGATAATCGCCCAACTCCACGAACTCCATGCCCACCTGTTGAGCGAGGGCGCGCACCAACTGCGCCTCCGAGACCATGCCCCGTTCCACGAGGGTGCGACCCAGCGACTGCCCTCGTGCCCGCTGCTCGTCAATGGCATCCATCAACTGGTGCTCGGTGAGAACACCGTCAGCGATCAGAATCTCGCCCAGTTGTTGCACTCGGCCTCCAGAACCGTGATGACGCCCCCGAAACTCAGGAGCCGAACATAACATCGGCAGGGACCTTAGAAGAAGAAGCCTATGACGTAGTCAACACCCGTGTGAGGGCGGCATCCATGGCCTGCATGGGTGCCGCTCGCCCGGTCATGAGGCGCACCTGTTCGCCAGCCTGGTGCACCAGCATCCGCGCCCCCGAAATCGCCGTTCCCTGTCCGCGCGACCACGCCTGCGTCAAAGGGGTGACGAGCGGCGAGTACACGACATCCAGTAGGTGCCCCGTGGTGGCAGTGCCCGCGCGCAGGAGCCGTTCGGCCAGGTGCGCCCCGGCGTAGGCCGGAACCGTCGACACCACCACATCGGCTTGAGCCAGTGCCTCCAGCGCGTCTGACGAGGCGAGGTCAAGGAACCGAGGCTGTACGCCCATCTTGGATGCCGCCCTCATCAGCGCCCCGGCACGGGCCCGACTTCTCACGAGGACCCGTGGGTACACGGCGCCCATGGAACCCAGGGCGGCGATCGCGGAGGTCGCGGTCGCCCCACCTCCCACCACGACCGGGCGGGTGCAGCGCGAGACTCCCGCCTCGGCAAAGGCGGCCGTCACCCCATGGATATCCGTGTTCGCGCCGACCCACTGCCGGTAGCGCCCCAAACCGGAGGGCACCAGCGTGTTGACGGTGCCCACGAGCTTTGCTTGAGGCTCGACGAAGTCGGCAAGGCGCGCGGCCTCGATCTTGAGCGGCATCGTGAGCGAGAGCCCCGCCCACGTATCGTCCAGACCGGCCAGAAACCCTTCGAGGCTCGACTCGTCCACGTCAATGGCGTCGTAGACCCAGTCGAGTCCGAGCGCCGCGTATGCCGCCGCATGCAGCACGGGAGACAGCGAGTGCGATACGGGGTGACCCAGAACACCCGCCCGTCGACGCGCTGGCTCCACTAGTTGTTGGCGGCGATCCACTGTTGGAGAATCTGAGTGTTCTTCAGGTGCTCCTCGAAGGTGGTGGCGTACCGCGTCTCCCTGGTTTCCAGGTTGACGGTCACGTAGTAAAAGTAGTTGTGACTGGCTGGTGTGATCGCCGCGTCGATGGAAGCGGCGCCGGCAGCCGCGATAGGCCCGGGCGGCAGACCCGCGTACAAGTAGGTGTTGTAGGGCGAGTCGATTTCCTTGTCCGCCGCGCTGACGAAGGGGCCCTCCGACGGGGCGATGTACTTCACGGTGGCGTCGATTTGCAGCAGCATGTCGCGGGCAAGACGGTTGTAGATCACTCCCGCGATGAGTGGCCGGTCGACATCAAGGCCCGCTTCCATCTCGACGAGCGAGGCGACCGTGAGGACGCGCAGGCGATCCGCGGGGGCCACACCCTTGTCGTCGAGGGTCTTGATGGTGGTTTCAACCATCGTTCGCAACACGTCGGACGGCGTCACACCAGGATTGAAGTTGTACGTCGACGGAAACAACCACCCCTCGAGATTTCCGTTGGCCTCCGCAGGCAAGCCCAGCGCCGCCGTGTCCTCGGCGGCAGCCTTGACCTCGTCCAACGTATACCCGGTGAGCGACGCGATCTTCTCGTAGTAGTAGGGCAGGGTCTTACCTTCGGGAATGGTGATCTTGCGCAAGTCTCGGTTGTTCGGATCGAGCAACGCCAGCAACGCGTATTCGGCCTTCATCTCCCGTGCCATGAAATAGAAGCCGGGCTTGATCCCCGAGGAGTCGGGGTTCGCTCGTGCGGCCTGGATGAACGCCTGTTCCGAGGCCACGACACCGGCGCTGTACAGCGTCGCCGCGATGTTCGCGCCAGTGTCGCCCGGCTCGATCACCACCTGGACGAGTCCCTGGCCCAGACCCTCGTAGTCCGCGACCTGAGTGCTGTCGCGTTCAAACGTGGTCGTGACAAAGTTGTAGGCGTACGAACCGGCCACGGCCGTCAGCACCAAACCGACGGCGATGAAGACAAGCGCCCACTTGCGCCGCCGCGCGCGGCGCTTGAGGCGCTGAACCCGACGCAAGTCCAAAGACGTCGTCGTTGTCGTCTCTGCTTCGAACAGGTCAGTCATGGTTCTCCTCGCGGGCCACCGTCATGGCCACTGTACCCAGATTCCCTCGCTTTGCAGCATCCAAGACCGTCTCGAGGATCACGACTGCGGCGGCCTGGTCAATAGTCGCTCGTTGGCTCTTCTCGTTTCGTCCCGCTTCGCGCATTGCACGGGACGCAGACGTAGTTGATAGCCTCTCGTCCACCAAACGCACGGGGACCTGGACGCGTTCCGCCAGTTGCGTCGCGAAGGCCCGGGCATCGCAGGCCGACACTCCCTCCCGACCCGACAGGTGGCGTGGCAGGCCCACGTACACCTCGATCGCGCTGCGCTGGGCCGCTATGGCGGCCACACGGGAGGGCGCCTCGTCGTTGCGGGCGACCGTTTCGACGGGAAAGGCCATGATGCCATCGGGGTCGCTTGCCGCGACGCCCACGCGGACGGTGCCCACGTCGACGCCGATGCGCGCCCCCCTAGCCACGCTTCCCCACCGATGCGGTGATCGCGTCGAGCGCCGCAGGGATCGCGGCGCTGTCCTGGCCGCCTCCCTGGGCGAGGTCGGGCTTGCCGCCGCCACCGCCACCAAGCGCCTGTGAGGCGGACTTCACGAGATCTCCGGCGCGCAGGCCCGCGGCCCTCGCGGGCCCGTTTGTCGCTACGACGATGGACGGCCTACCGTCCATCGTCGCCGCCAATGCCACCACAACGGGTTCGGCGTCCCCCATCCGGGCCCGCACGTCGAGAGCTAGAGCACGCAGATCGTCGGCGCCGGCGGCGTCGGCCACGGCCAGGCTCGCCAAGCGGACCCCGTCCACGTCCACCGCACCGTGGGCGATGCCCGATGCCGACGCTAAGAGCGCCCGTTGCCGCATTCCGGCCAACTCCTTTTCGACGTGGGCCAGCCGCTCAACAAGGGAATGCACCCGACCGGCGAGTTCGTGTGGCTGCGTCTTGAGCGACGTCGTGAGTTCGTTAACGATCGAACGTTCGGCCGCCAAGTGGCTGAACGCGTCGGCGCCAACGAGCGCCTCGATGCGGCGCGCGCCCGAGCCTACGGAACCCTCACCGGTTACTGTCACGAGCCCGATCTGGCTGGAATTGTCGACGTGCGTGCCCGCACACAACTCGCGCGAGAAGGGCCCGCCTATCTCGACGACGCGCACGCGGTCGCCGTACTTCTCGCCAAACAGGGCCATGGCACCAAGCGCCTTGGCCTGATCCAGCGACATCACGCTGGTGTCGACGGGCAACTCCTCGCGGATCGCGCGGTTGGCGATGTCCTCGATCTCACTTCGCGCGGTAGCCGACACGCCTTGCGTCCACGAGAAGTCCAGGCGCATGTATCCGGGCTTGTTGTACGAGCCTGCCTGGTTCGCCTGCTTGCCGAGCACCTCGTGCACTGCGGAGTGGATGAGGTGGGTCGCGGAGTGTGCCTTGGAGGCAAGCCTGCGATTCACGGGATCGACCTCACCGGACACCACGTCACCCACGGCGATCGTGCCCTCGACCACCTGCACCGAGTGGACGATGACATCGGCAATGGGGCGTTGCACGTCCGTCACGTCGAGCGTCGCGTTCGGACTGCGAATCTGGCCGGTGTCCGCATCCTGGCCACCGGATTCGGGGTAGAACGGAGTCTCCACCAGGATCACCTCGACCGACTCCCCCGCCGACGCTGCTGGTACGCCCACCCCATCCCGGATGATGGCCACAACCGTCGAGGACACTTGCAACTCGTCGTAGCCGCGGAACACGGATGGTGTCTTCGCCGCAACCTCTTGGTAGACACCAAAGTCGCCGTGAGCACCCTTCTTAGCCTTGGCGTCGGCACGCGCGCGATCGCGCTGGGCCTGCATGAGCGATCGGAACTCTCCCTCATCGACGCTCAGGCCCTGCTCAGCTGCCATCTCGAGCGTGAGGTCGATCGGGAACCCGTACGTGTCGTGAAGAGTGAATGCCGCTGTGCCGCCGAGTACTCGGCCACCCGCGGACTTCGCGGCGCTCACGGCGGTGTCGAAGAGCGACGTGCCTTGAGTGAGCGTGCGACCAAACGCCTCCTCCTCCGCGCTTGCCACAGCCCTGATGTGCTCGAACTCTCTGTCCAACTCCGGGTAGGACGCGCGCATCGCCTCGTAACTGGCCTCGATGAGCGCGCCAAGAGACGGTGCGGTGACGCCCAGCAGGCGCATAGAGCGAACGGAGCGGCGCAACAGTCGACGTAGCACGTAACCGCGGCCCTCGTTGCCGGGGATCACGCCGTCGCCGATCAGCATCAGCGATGAACGTACGTGGTCGGCGATGACCCGGAAGCGTACGTCGTCGTCGCCGTCCGCGCCATAGGCGCGCCCCGACAGTTCCTGAGCCTTGGCGATGACGGGGAAGACCTCGTCGATCTCGAAGAAGTTCTCCACGCCCTGTTTGAGGAACGCGATGCGTTCAAGGCCAGCGCCGGTATCGATAGCCTTCTGGTCCAGCTCCCGGATTAGCGGGTAGTCCTTGCCCGAACCCGGACCGCGCAGGAACTGGTCGAACACCAGGTTCCAGATCTCGAGGTAGCGGTCGCCGCCAGGGTCAACGGTGCCGCCCACGGCGTCGGGTCCGTAGGCAGGTCCGCGGTCGTAATGCCACTCGGCGCAGGGGCCTGCGGGTCCGGGCTGGCCGGTGTCCCAGAAGATCTCCTCGCGCGTCAGGCGCACGATGTGGTCGGGGTGGACGCCCACATTCTTCAGGTACGTGAACGAGTCGTCGTCCTGCTCCCAGATCGTGACCCAGAACCGATCGGGTTCGAAGCCGAGTTTTCCTTCCGACTCGGGTCCGGTGAGAAAGTCCCAGGCGAACTGAATCGCGCCTTCCTTGAAGTAGTCGCCGAACGAGAAGTTGCCCAGCATTTGAAAGAAGGTGCCGTGACGCGTCGTCTTGCCGACCTCCTCGATGTCCTTGGTGCGAATGCATTTTTGGACCGACGCGATGCGCGGGTGCGGCGATGTCTGTGATCCGATGATGTACGGGATAAACGGCACCATTCCGGCCACGGTGAACAGCAGCGACGGGTCAGGAGACACCAACGACGTCGAGGGCACCACGACGTGTCCCTGGGACGCGAAGTACTCGAGCCAGCGCTTGCTGATTTCCGCGGTACGCATCACTACCTCCACACGAGACAACGCCGCCGAGCCACGACAGGTGCCGTGGCCCGGCGCGTTGGTTCAGGTCTGCAAAGAGACTATGGCGTCTTAGCGCGCGTAGTACTCGACGACCAACTGCACTTCGCAGAAGATCGGCACTTCGGCACGCTTGGGCCGACGCACCAACTGGGCGGTCAACTTCTCGAGCTGAACGTCCAGGTAGTCGGGAACCTCGGGCAGCACATCACGGTGT
>JASBTB010000044.1 GCA_030148645.1 Demequina sp.
GCGGGCGAGCATGCGAGCGGGCTGGACTACGATGCGGCGCTCGCCGAGATCGCCCGGTTGGCCCAGATGCCGCGCATGCGGGTCGTCGGCGAGACGGGTCTCGACCACTACCGCACCGGACCTGGGGGGCGCGAGGCCCAATTGAACTCATTTCGAGATCACATTGCACTGGCGAAGGAACGGGGCCTGGTGCTGCAGATCCACGATCGCGACGCGCACGCCCAGGTGCTCGACGTGTTGGAGCGCGACGGGGCCCCGGAGTTCACCGTGTTCCACTGCTTCTCGGGGGACGCGGCCCTGGCGCGAGTGTGCGCCCACCGCGGCTACTACCTCAGCTTCGCCGGCAACGTGACGTTCACGAACGCGGCGCCGTTGCGTGCGGCGCTCGCCGTGACACCCCTCGAGCGCGTGCTCGTGGAAACCGATGCGCCGTTCTTGACGCCCCATCCCCAACGCGGGCACGGGAACTCGCCGTCTCAGGTGGCGACCACGATGCGCACCATCGCGGAGGTGGCAGGTTGCGACCTCGAACGGGCATGTACCACCATCAACGCTATCTCCGAGCGACTGTATGGGCCATGGTGAGGCCCATACCATGAGCGGGCGCGATTCCCGTGGGTTTGCGCGTACGCGGGTCCATGTGAGACAAAGGGTGATTGACATCCGTGTGTCCAACCTAGGGAACCCATGACGTATCGGACGCTTCCACCAGTTCCGGGCGGTCGCCGCGAGCGCCGCCTGCGCACGCGCGCGCGCCTGCGCACCTACCGTCAGGTGGGCGCCACCGTCGTGGCAGGCGCCGTCGCGGCCGCCACATTCACGTCGGCTGGCGCCGCCAACATCGCCGACGCGTGGCTCCAACGAGACGGCGCGGCGGTCGAGGTTGCAGTGGCGCCCATCAGTGCGGGCGATGCGGATGTCGAGGTGGTGACGGTGACGGCACAGAACGAGGTCGCCAACGACGTGATCCAGCAGTCGGATCCTCAGGCCAAGGTGGGTTCCCAGCGCGTGGTACAGGCCGGCTCCCCCGGGGTCGAGTTGGTGAGTTACACCGTGACCTCGGTCAACGGGGTGGAGGTCGACCGATTCCCCGGCATCTCCGTGTTGGTGACGCCACCGACCGACCAGATCGTGGCCGTCGGCGCCCTCACCATCCCCCCCGCCACGGACGTGCAAAGGGGCACCAACCGTGCGTTGGGTCAACAGATGGCGCTCGACCTGTACGGCTGGACCGGGGACCAGTGGTCGTGCCTCGATGAGTTGTGGAAGCGCGAATCCGGCTGGTCGCACACGGCCGGAAACCAGTCGTCGGGCGCCTACGGCATCCCGCAGGCCCTCCCGGGAAGTAAGATGGCGGTCTACGGCGCCGACTGGCAGACCAACCCTGCCACCCAGATTCAGTGGGGCCTCGCCTACATCCAGGGCCGCTACGGGACACCGTGTGGCGCGTGGGGCCAGTTCACCGCCAAGAACTGGTATTAGTGATTCGTGGCCGCGATGCTCGGACCCTCTGAGATCCGCACCCTCGCCGCATCGCTTGGCATGGCGCCCACCAAGAAGTGGGGACAGAACTTTGTGGTCGATTCCGGAACGGTGCGACGCATCGTCCGCATCGCCGGGGTCAAGCCGGACGACCACGTCGTGGAAATCGGTCCCGGCCTGGGGTCGCTCACCCTCGCGCTTCTGGAGGCGCAGGCTCGCGTCACCGCCATCGAGATAGACCCCACACTCGCGGGGGCGTTGCCCACCACCGTGGCCAGCCACGCACCCGACGACGCCCAGCGGCTGCGCGTCATCCATGCCGACGCCATGACCGTGACGGAACTCGAAACCGAGCCGACACTGTTGGTGGCCAACCTTCCCTACAACGTGTCCGTACCCGTCATCCTGCGCTTTCTTGAGTTCTTTCCGTCGCTGCATACGGTGGTGGTGATGGTGCAGTCGGAGGTTGCCGACAGGCTCGCGGCACCCCCAGGGTCACGCACGTACGGCATTCCCAGTGCCAAGGCCGCCTGGTACTGTACGGTGCGCCGCGCGGGGAACGTGGGCCGCGCCGTCTTCTGGCCGGTACCGCGGGTCGACTCCGCCCTGGTGCTCATGAAGCGCCGGGATGCGCCGCTCACCACCGCACCCCGCCGGGAGGTGTTCGCCGTCATCGACGCGGCGTTCGCGCAACGACGCAAAGCGCTTCGCGGCGCCCTGTCCTCGATCGCGGGTTCGCCAACGGCTGCACAGACCGCGCTACGCGCGGCTGGCATCGAGCCGCTGGCCAGAGGCGAGCAACTGGACGTCGCCGCCTTCGCGCGGATCGCGGAGGCGCTGGAGCGCGCGCGGGTCGCATCGTGACGGCGGACCTTGCCGTCGAGGGCATCTCACGGCGGCGTGTGAAGGCCCGGGCATCCGGCAAGGTCAATTTGCAGCTGTCCGTGGGGCCCCGCGGCTTCGATGGCTACCATCCGATCGCCACGGTGTTTCAGGCGGTGGACCTGTACGAGACCGTCACGGCGACGATGCGCGCCGACGGTGCCATCACCCTGACGATGGACTGGGCCGACTCGCTGCAGGGCGGTGCGTTCCCCGTCCCCCTGGACGACACCAACCTGGCGTGGAGAGCCGCCCAGGCGGTGCGGGATGCGTTCGGCATCGTCGATGGCGTGGACCTGCACATCCATAAGGGCGTGCCGGTGGCGGGCGGCATGGCAGGTGGCAGCGCCGACGCCGCCGCGACCCTGCTTGCGTGTGCCGAACTGTGGGACTGCGGGGTGTCGCGCCCGGACCTGCACCACCTTGCGGTGGGACTTGGCGCCGATGTCCCGTTCTGCCTGCTGGGCCACACTGCCATCGGTTTGGGCAGGGGAGAGCGGTTGTCTCCGGCGATGACCCATGGCGAGTTCCATTGGGTCTTCGCGCTCCAGCACGGTGGCTTGCCGACCCCCACCGTGTTCGAACGATTCGACAGGATGGTGGCTCTGGGCGAGATCGTCGCCACCGACCCGGTGGTGAACACCGAGGTGATGGCCGCGCTCATCGCAGGCGACGCGGGCAGACTGGGCGCGGCGCTGTCCAACGATCTGGAGGCGCCCGCCCTGGACCTGGCGCCCGGCCTGGCCGCCGTCATCGACACCATGGACGATGCCGCGGCCCTGGGGGTGGTCGTCTCAGGGTCGGGACCCACGATCGCGGGCCTGGCGAGGTCGCGTCAGCACGCGCTCGCGATCGGCGCGACGATCACCGCGGCAGGGGTGGCCGACGTCGTGGTGACCGCCAGCGGTCCCGCCACCGGGGCGGTTCTGGTGGAACGATAGCCTACCCAGCCTCGGGGGCCGCCGTGGCGACGGGGCTCCGGGCGCAATCCTGCATCGTCCCGATGCGCCGCGGCGTGCGATCAGTTGTCCGTGTCCGACATGGCCGGATTGCGCTCCAGGGCGCTCAGCCCATTCCATGCGAGGTTGACCAGGTGTGCGGCCACCACGTGTTTGGCGGGCTCGCGAACCTCTGCCCAGTGTTGCCCGGCGAGCGCCACCTGGCCCACGAGCATCTGTGCGTAGAACGGTGCGACGAAGGGGTCCAGGCCGCGACGGCTGAACTGGTCGCCAAGCAGTCCCTCGACCTGGGACGACACGTCTCCCAGGAGTGACGAGAAGGTCCCGGAGGCTTGGGCTACGGGCGAATCGCGCACCAAGATGCGGAAACCGTCCGGCGAGTTCTCGATGTAGCCGAGCAACGCCAGCGCGGCCCGTTCCACCAGTTGTCTGGGGTGGCCGCGGCTCGACAGGGCTCCGGTCAGCGCGCCCAACAGGGCCTCCACTTCGCGGTCCACGATGACGGCATACAGGCCCTCCTTGCCGCCGAAGTGTTCGTACACCACGGGCTTCGACACGTCCGCCCTGAGCGCGATCTCCTCGACCGAGGTGCCCTCGAAACCTTTCTCCGCAAACAGCGATCTCGCGACTCCCACGAGTTGTTCGCGACGCTGTCGAGCGGTCATCCGGGCACGCGGCGGGCGCTTGGGTTGTTCGGTCACGTTCACAGTGTGCCGTGATTCCTGGCACACTGGTTCGCCGGGAGCCAGTTTCGGCTCCCGTTCCGCCCTGGTGTAATGGCAGCATGCAGGCCTTTGGAGCCTTGCGGTCTAGGTTCGAATCCTGGGGGCGGAACTGGCGTGACTAGACTGGCCCGGTCAGCCCTTCGGGGTCCCTGTCCCACTCAAGGGGGTGCGGTGAGCCTCACACGACCAGCTGCCGTCATGATTCTCGCGGCGGGTGAAGGCACCCGCATGAAGTCCGCCACACCCAAGGTGTTGCATCGCATCGGCGGCCGCTCCCTGGTGCATCACGCGATAGACGCGGCCCAAGGGCTAGAGCCCGAACGGCTCGTCGTGGTGGTACGTCACGCGCGTGAGCGGGTGGCGGCACACGTGCGTGAGGCGGCGCCCGACGCGCTGGTGGCCGATCAGGACGACATCCCGGGTACCGGGCGTGCCGTCTGGTGTGGGCTCAGCGCGCTGGATGCGATGGCCATGGCGGCCGCGACTCACCTGGGTCTGGCGCGCGACGAGGTCATCTCGATGCAGGCCACCGGGCCGATCGTGGTGACGTCCGCGGATGTGCCGCTCGTGGACACGGAACTGCTCGACGCGATGCTCGCCGACCACACGGCGTGCGGCCGTGCGGTGACCGTCATGACGGCCCGCGTGGACGACGCGACGGGCTATGGGCGCGTCGTCCACGACACCGACGGCGCCATCTGCCGCATCGTGGAACACCGAGACGCCACCGAGGCCGAACGCGCCATCACCGAGATCAACGCGGGCCTGTATGTCTTTGACGCCACCACGCTGCGCGATGTGCTCGGCGGTCTCGATCGCGACAACGCCCAGGGCGAGTTGTACCTGACAGACGTGGTGGCGATCGCCCGGGCCGCCGGCAAGCCGGTTGGCGCGTTTGTGGCGCCGGATGCTCAGGTGGTGGAGGGCGTCAACGACCGTGCCCAACTGTCGGCCATGGGCGCCGCCCTGAACCGGGGCGTCGTCAACCGGTGGATGCGCGCCGGCGTCACCATCGTCGACCCCGCCACCACCTGGATCGACGTGACGGTCACCCTCGAGCCGGATTCGACCCTGCTGCCCGGAACCCAGTTGCACGGCACCACCTCGGTCGCCACCGGAGCCGTCGTCGGCCCCGACTCGACGCTCACCGACGTCAGCATCGGTGAGGGCGCGACCGTGACCCGCACGCACGGCTCGTCGGCGACGATTGGCGCGGGAGCCACCGTGGGGCCGTTCTCGTACCTGCGCCCCGGCACGGCTCTGGGCGCCAACGGCAAGATCGGCGCGTTCGTGGAGACCAAGAACGCGCACATCGGCGCAAACTCGAAGGTGCCGCACCTCAGCTACGTGGGTGACGCGACGATCGGCGAACACTCCAACATCGGCGCCGCGACCATCTTTGTGAACTATGACGGCGTCAACAAGAACCACACCACGGTGGGCGATCATGTGCGCATCGGTTCGGACAACTCGCTGATTGCGCCGCTCACGATCGGCGATGGCGCCTACACCGGCGCGGGCGCGATCGTTCGCCGCGATGTGCCCGCGGGGGCGCTCGGGCGCAACAGCGTCCCCCAGCAGGTGATCGAGGGATGGGTCGCGTCGCACCGCCCGGGAAGCGAGTCGGCCGAGGCTGCGGTGAGGGCGTTGCAGCGCAACCACGAAGGCGAGCAGGGGCTCGTAGAACCGATATCGTTCAGTCAGGACGACGCGGGGAGCGAGCGGGGTACGCAATGATGTCGGTGATCTCCAATACGAGTGAGCGCAGGCTTGTCTTCACGAGCGGCCGTGCGCACCCCGAGTTGGCGGAGCATGTTGCCGAGGAACTCGGCATCGAGCCAGTCCCGACCACCGCCTACACGTTCGCCAACGGTGAGTTGTACGTGCGTTTCGGCGAATCGGTGCGCGGCACCGATGCCTTCGTGTTGCAGTCCCATGCGGCGCCCATCAACGAGGCCATCATGGAGCAACTCATTATGGTGGACGCGCTCAAGCGGGCCTCGACCAAGCGCATCACCGTGATCATGCCGTGCTACGGCTACGCCCGCCAGGACAAGAAACACAAGGGACGCGAACCGATTTCGGCCCGTCTCATGGCGGACCTGTTCAAGACTGCGGGCGCGGACCGCATCATGTCGGTGGATCTCCATACGTCGCAGATTCAGGGTTTCTTTGACGGCCCCGTCGACCACCTGTGGGCGATGCCGTTGCTGGCGCAGTACGTGCGGTCGCGCGTGGCACCCGACAACCTCACCATCGTCTCACCCGATGCCGGTCGAGTACGTTTGGCAGACCAGTGGTCGGATCACCTGGGCTCCCCCCTGGCCATCATCCACAAGCGCCGCGACCCTTCCGTGCCCAACCAGGTCAAGGTCCACGAGCTCGTCGGGGAGGTCGAGGGCCGCACGTGTGTGCTGGTGGACGACATGATCGACACGGGAGGCACCATCGTTCAGGCCGCCACTGCACTGTTCGACAACGGCGCGAAGGACGTCATCGTGGCGGCGACGCACGGGCTCCTGTCCGGCCCGGCGGTCGAACGGTTGCGCGACTCTGGCATCACCGAAGTGGTCGTCACCGACACTTTGCCGATTCCCGACGAGAAGCGCTTTGACTCGCTCACGGTGCTGTCGATCGCGCCGCTTATCGCTCGCGCGGTGCGCGAGGTGTTCGACGACGGCTCCGTGACGAGCCTGTTCAACGGGAACGTCTAGCCCCGCTTCATTCAGTGCAAAGTCGCGTGCCCTGCGGCTGCAGCGGTCGCCTTTGCGCTCGAACCACCTCATGGAATCTTGCCTTCGCAACGTTGGCGCCCGTTGATTGAGCTTGCCGAAAACTACGTGCCCGCGATCGCAGCGCGCCGTGAGCCGTCGTTTCCGTAGATCGCCACGTACTTCGGGAGCGACCGCGACCGCTGCTGAAATCCGGCCGCCGCCGCCGGACATGAGGCACAGTGAGACCTGTGACTGACGCCGAGCGCGAGCAGCGATTCCGGGCGATCGCCGAGCTCGTCCTCGAACCCGCGCGGCGCTACTTGCTACGACGCACCGACGCGGCGACGGCCGACGACGTGCTGAGCGAGACACTGCTCGTGTGCTGGCGACGGCTCGACGAACTGCCAACCGTGCCCGAGGAGACCGTCCCCTGGGCGATTGTCGTCGCGCGCAATCTGCTCGCCAACGCGCAGCGGGGTGAACGGCGCCGCGCCCGGGTTGTGGGAAAGGTCATCGCGCTCGACGCGCCCGCGTCCGTCGTCGATGATGTGGACCCAGACGGCGCGGCCGACGTTGACCTGGTGCGGGAGGCTCTCACCCAGTTGCGGTCTGAAGATGCCGAGTTGCTGCGTCTGTGGGCCTGGGACGGCCTCGAGAGCCCGCAACTAGCCATCGTGCTCGGCATCAGTTCAAACGCCGCCGCGATCAGGTTGCATCGCGCAAAGGCCCGGCTGAGGGAAGAGCTCCTGAAAGCAAAGGGGGCATCCGGACATGGTTGGCGTGACGGAGGGAGCACCGATGGACGACGATGACCGCGCCCTGCGAGAGCAGTTGCGCTCCGCTGACCCGGCTCGCAGGATCGCTCCCCTGCCTGAGACGTGGCTCGACCACAGAATGGAGCAGATCATGTCCGAAACACCAACTACCCCCGCGGTGCCGGCACGCCACACTCGTCGCTGGTGGGTGCCACGCGTTGGTATTGCCGCGGCCCTGGCCATCGGCGCCGCCATCGCCGTGCCGCTGACTCTTGGCGGCGCACCCACCACCGAGCAACTCGCCCAACCGAGCGGCGGTGGGATCTCAAGCGGCAGTTGCCTGCCCGTGACCCCCGAGGGGCTACGCGCGCAGGAGCAGGCTTTCGCTGCGCGTGTGATCGCCGTCGAGGGCGGGGTCGTGACGCTCGAGGTGACCGAGCGATTCGCGGGCGAAGTGGCCGACCGCGTCGAGGTGCCACAGGTCGACGCGGTCACCAGCGACTTTTCGAGCGTCCCCTTCGAGTTGGGCGCGTCGTACCTGGTCTCGGCCGGTGACGGAACGATCCGCGGATGCGGGCTCAGCGGCCCCGACAGTGCCGAGTTGCGCGCGCTGTATGACGCGGCATTCGGCGGCTAGCGCCGCCGAAGCGGCGCGGTCACCCCTTGTCTGGGGTGGTTCGCGCGCGGCTCGCCGACGCAGTAGACTGTTGCGGTTCCTCGGCGAGGCTGGCAAGCAGCACGGCTGGCGTGATCGACGCGGCGGATGCGGTGCGTCCCGCCTTGCCTGGGCCCGTATTCGACCGATTCGAGGAGAACCATGTCCGACACGTTGAAGCTTGCCGCCGAAAAGCGCACCGAATTCGGCAAGGGGGCCGCGCGTCGTGCCCGCATGGCGCACCAGGTTCCTGCCGTCATCTACGGCCACGGCGCTAACCCCCTGCACGTACTGTTGCCCGGCCACGACACCATGATGGCGCTCAAGCACTCCAACGCGCTGATCACGGTCGAATGGGACGGCCAGAAGCAACTGGTGCTCACCAAGGACGTCCAGCGCCACCCCGTGAAGCGCACCATCGAGCATGTCGACCTGCTCATCGTGCACAAGGGCGAGAAGGTGACCGTGGACATTCCGGTTCACGTGCTGGGCGAGCCGTTCCCTGGCACCGTCGCCGTGACCGAGCACACCACACTGTCGATCGAGGCTGAGGCCACCCACATCCCCGAGTCGGTCGAGGTGACCATCGAGGGCCTCGAAGAGGGCGAGAGGATCCTCGCAGGCGACGTGAAATTGCCCGGCGGTTCCACGCTGGTCACTGACCCCGAGGCCACCGTCGTGGCGATCTCCGTGCCGCGCGGCGCCGTGTCGGAGGAGGAGCAGGAGGCTGCCGACGCGGCTGCCGAGGAGGCTGCCGACGCGGCCGACACCGACGCCGAGTAGGGATGGTGACCATGAGCGCCCGGTTTGCCCCCGTGTGGCGAGCCGGGCGCCGGGTTGCACGCTCGGTCGTGGCGTCGCCCGGAGATCACCCACCGCACGAGGAGGACACTATGACCGCGTTGGTGGTGGGCCTGGGCAATCCTGGCCCCGAGTATGCGCACACGCGTCACAACGTCGGCCAGATGGTCACCGACGAACTTGCCGCACGCTGGTCGGGATCCTTCTCAGCGTTGGGCCGCACCCACGCTCAGGTTGCCAGCATTCGCATCGGCGCCGTACCGCAGTCGTCGGTGGCCGCCACACTCGCCAAGCCCTTGTCCTACATGAACCTGTCGGGGGGGCCCGTCAACGCCCTCGCGAAGTACTACCGCATCGAGGCCCGAGATGTCGTGGTGATTCACGACGACCTCGACATCGACTACGGGGCGATCCGACTCAAGCGGGGGGGCGGCTCCGGCGGTCACAACGGCCTGAAGGACGTGTCGAAGGCTCTCGGTACCCCCGACTACGTGAGGGTGCGTGTGGGCATCGGCCGCCCTCCCGGCCGTCAAGTGCCCGCAGACTTCGTCCTCACACCATTTAGCGCGGCGCAGCGCAAGAAACTCGACCTGGTGGTGGCGCTCGCGGCAGACGCGGTCGAGGAGTTGTTGACCAAGGATTTGGCTCAGGCGCAACAACGGTTTCATTCGTCGGACTAGCCGACCTCGGCCACCATGGTGGGTCCGATCGCGGCGCCGCCCGCATCCGCGCTGGACATTGCCCCCGCGATGGCAAGTACGATCGAACACGTCACCCCCGAGTTGGGGGCATGACAGTCCGCTTGCCGCACTCCTCATTCACAAGCCCAAGGGAGTTTCCCGTTGACCTCAGGTCGCACCGACTGGACCATTCCGCAGATGGGCAACCGCAGTTTTGGTGCGGCGCTGTTCGATCTAGACGGAGTGCTCACCCCCACCGCCACCGTGCATATGGCGGCGTGGCGGCGCATATTCACCGATTTCTTCACGTCTCGCGGCATCACCCCCGAATACACGGACGACGACTACTTCGCCTACATCGACGGCAGGCCGCGCTACGAAGGAGTGCAGGCGTGCCTTGCGTCCCGGGGCGTGGAACTTCCGTACGGTTCCCCTTCGGACCCTCCGGGGGACCAGACGGTGTGCGCTTTGGGCAACTCCAAGAACGAGGCGTTCAACGCGGTGCTGCGCGAGGACGGTGTCGACGCGTACCCTGGTTCCGTGGCCCTCCTTGACGCGTTGCAGGCCTTGGGCGTGCCGATGGCCGTGGTGTCGAGTTCGCGCAATGCCATCGACGTGCTCAAGGTTGCGGGCCTTGCGGATCGCTTCGAGACGGTGGTGGACGGCAATGTGGCCGCCGCCGAGGGACTACCCGGAAAGCCCGCGCCCGACGCCTTCGAGTACGCTGCGCGTCTGCTCGGTGTGGACGATGCCGTGTCTGTGGTGATCGAGGATGCGATCTCGGGGGTACAGGCAGGCGCGGCTGGCGGTTTCGCCCTGGTGATCGGCGTGGACCGAGGAGCGGGCGCCGACGACCTCATCCGGGCCGGAGCCGACGTGGTGGTGAAAGACCTCGGGGAGTTGGTGGCGCCATGAGGGCGGCACACGCGACACACTCCGGGGTGGGGTTGCCCGAGTACGTGGACCGTTTGCGTTTCCCGGTTGACCCGTGGCGGTTTTCGGAGACGAGTTTCGATCGCAGCGACATCGGCACCAGCGAGACCCTGTTCTCGGTGGGAAACGGCTATCTAGGACTGCGCGGCAACGTGGAGGAGGGGCACGACTTCCACACGCACGGCACCTTCGTCAATGGCTTTCACGAGACGTGGCCCATCCGCCACGCCGAGGAGGCCTACGGCTTTGCCCGCACCGGCCAGACCATCGTCAACGTCCCCGATGCGAAGGTCATCAGGCTGTACGTCGACGACGAACCCCTCTTGCTGTCCGTCGCAGACCTGATCGAGTACAACCGCACGCTCGACATGCGCGACGGCGTGCTTACCCGCGACCTGTTATGGCGGACCCCAGCAGGAAACCGGGTGAGGGTGCGCTCCCGGCGCATGGTGTCCTTCACACACCGCCACGTCGCGTTGATGACGTTCGAGGTGACGCTCCTGGACAAGGAGGCGCCGATCGCGATTTCCACCCAGCTTCTCAACCGTCAGGCGGGCCTGGACGAGTATCGGGCCAACCCGGATCCCACGGGAAAGACGGACCCCCGCAAGGCGAAAAAGTTCGCCGAACGGGTTCTCGAGCCGCGCATGCACAAGGAGGAAAACGGTCGCATCCACCTGGGGTATCAGTGTGCCAACTCGGGCATGACGATGGCCGTGGCGATGGAACATCAGGTTGACTACCACGGGGACTACGAGCGACTCAGCGAGGTGGAGGAGGACTACGCCAAGCACGTGTTCCGCACTCAACTGAAGCCCGGCGTGACGTTCTCCCTGACCAAGGCGGTCAGTTATCACACGTCTGCCATGGTGCCGGCGCGGGAACTAGCAGACCGCTGCAACCGCACACTCGATCGCCTGAGCGACGAGGGAGCGGACAAACAGTTCGAGGAGCAGCGAGAGTGGCTCGACGATTTCTGGGCACGTTCCGACGTTGAGGTGGGGGCAGATCCGGGTCTACAGCAGGCCATCAGGTGGTCTTTGTTCCAACTCGCGCAAGCGGGCGCGCGCGGCGACGGGAACGGCATCTCCGCGAAGGGAGTCAGCGGTTCCGGCTATGGAGGCCACTACTTCTGGGACACCGAAATCTACGTGGTGCCGTTCTTCACCTACACCTCCCCCGTCATGGCGCGCAACGCCCTCAGGTACCGGTACCGGATGCTCGGGGCGGCCGAACTCCGAGGCGCCGAACTGGCCCAACGGGGAGCCTTGTATCCGTGGCGCACCATCAACGGCGAGGAGGCCTCCGCGTACTACGCCGCAGGAACCGCGCAGTATCACATCGACGCCGACATCTCCTACGCGATCGACAAGTACGTGCGTGCCACGGGAGACGACGAGTTCCTGGCGCGCGAGGGCATCGACATCTTGGTGCAGACCGCGCGCATGTGGGCGGACCTCGGATTCTGGCGCACGACCGCGGGCAACGAACCATCGTTTCGCATTCACGGGGTGACTGGACCGGACGAGTACACGACGGTGGTCAACGACAACCTCTACACGAACGTGATGGCGCGCTTCAACTTGCGCTGTGCCGCCCAGTCGGTGCGCAAACTCGCCGACACGTGGCCCGATCAGCACGCCAAGATGGTGGCGCGCCTGGGTCTTGAACAGGAGGAAGTCGAGGAGTGGGAACGCGCCGCGGAGGCCATGGCCATCCTGTGGGACGACAACCTGGGCATTCACCCTCAAGACGCGCTGTTCAATGAGCGCGAGGTATGGGACCTGGCCAACACGCCAGTGGAGAAGCGTCCGCTTATGCTGCATTTCCACCCGCTTGTCATCTACCGCTTCCAGGTGCTCAAACAGGCCGACGTCGTGCTTGCGCTCTTCTTGCAGTCCGAGCACTTCTCGCTAGAGGAGAAACTCGCCGACTTCGAGTACTACGACCCGATCACCACGGGCGATTCGACCCTGTCGGGCGTCGTTCAGTCGATCGTCGCCGCCGAGGTGGGGTACCACGAACTTGCGTTGAAGTACTTCTGGGACGGTGTGTTCGTCGACCTCGGCGACCTGCACTCCAACACGGCGGACGGCGTGCACGTCGCCTCCGCTGGTGGCGTGTGGTCGGCGCTCGTCTTTGGCTTTGGTGGGCTTCGCGACCACGGCCCGATACTGCGTTTCGACCCGCGTTTGCCCGACGCCTGGCCCTCGCTCACGTTCCGTCTGACCCAGCGCGGCACCCGGGTGCGGGTGACGGTACGCAAGGAGTCCATCTCGTTCGCTGTGGAGGAGGGCCACGGACTCACGGTCGACGTGCGTGGTACCCGCTATAACGTCCTGGCTCACGCCGAAGTGGTGGTGCCGCTCAAGGACCAAGGGCCGCGTATCGACGGGGCGCCCGACCCGCACAAGTTTCATGGCACGGTGCGCGACGACGGGACC
>JASBTB010000048.1 GCA_030148645.1 Demequina sp.
GCTTGAATTGCATCTACGAGATGCCTCTCAAATCAGAACAACGGAACCCTTGATAAGTTCCATTATCCCTGATCCGAGGGGCATTCCCACGTCACGACGCCCCCTCAACACCCAACCCCATCGGTGGATCAAGGCTAAGGAGGGCCAGTGAGTCGCATTGAGATGTCTCACGACGAGTTCGAAGACCTCGTCAGGGACGCCATGGACACGCTTCCGGAGTGGACCGTCCCAATTCTTGAGGAGCTCGCGGTGCTCGTGGAGGACGCGCCGAAGCCGGGCAGCACGCGCCCAGGGACCACCCTGTTGGGCCTCTACCGCGGGATCCCGGTGACGGCCCATGGCGGTCGCGTGCCCGGCTCGATGCCCGGCACCATCACGCTGTACCGGCTGCCCATCCTGAGGGTGTGTGCGAGCCGCGAGGATGTTCCGGCCCGCGTGCTCAAGGTGCTTGGCCACGAGGTCGGCCACGCGATGGGCATCTCGGAATCCGAGCTGCGCGAACTCGGCTGGTTCTAGGCGCGCATCCCGGGGCGCCTCCAGGCCGGCGTCTGCCTTGCGGCGTAGCCTGGGGGCACTATGCCTCAGTCTCGCCCCACGCGCTCACGCACCGCCTCGTCCACGTCGTCGGGGCGCACTCCCGCGCGCAGGAGTCCCCGCGGCAGGGCCCCGGCCCGCAAGCAGCGGAGGTCCTCCTGGCCGGTGCGCGCATTCAAGGGCATCGGCTCGGGCTCAGCCCGAATGGTGGGCGGGGGAGTACGACGCCTGGGTCAGGGCGCGCGCGACGTCCCGCGCGAGGTACGTCGCGACGGGATCGCACTGGTCCTGATCATCGCGGCCATCCTGGTTTCGGCGAGCGAGTGGTTCCAGCTCGACAACTGGTTCGGGCAGGTCATGCACCGTATCGCCGCTGGCACGTTCGGCGTGATGGCGCTCGTGCTCCCGGTGTTGCTTCTCGCCATGGCGATTCGCCTGTTCCGCGCCCCTCAAGAAGGCGACGCCAATTATCGGATCGTATTCGGTTCGGTACTGTTGTCGCTCGCCGTGGGCGGCATCATCCACATCGCCAATGGCTCCCCTTCCCCGACCGACGGCCTGGGCCCCGTGCAGGAGGCCGGGGGCGTCCTTGGCTTTCTCATTGGCACTCCCCTGGGGCAACTGCTCACGCCGGGCCTGGCCGTGACCGTCCTGGTGTTGCTGGCCATCGCATTCACCCTGTTCGTGATCGGCAAGCCGCTGCGCGAGGTCGTCGCGGGCACAGTGGGCCTGGTGCGCGGGCTGTGGTCCGGCCGCGGCGACGATGACGCCGACCTCGACCTCCCGGAGCACGGCACGCTTGAACCTAAGAGGCGAAGCAGCCTGCTCAAGAAGGCCACCGATGCTCGCAGACGACGCCTCGACGGCGGCTACGAGGCCGACGAGGCCTTCGCCTCGGCGGCCACACGCGAACGCAGCGACTTCGACCACCTGGTGCGTCCAGGCGGCCCCGGCGACGAGGACGCCCCTACCCGCGAGGACCCCACGGTCCCCACGCCGATGCACGGCTCGCCACGACACAGTACGGGCGCCCACGGCATCGTCTCCCCGTACGCGCCCTCCGGCGATCCGGAACTGGACGCCATGGACGCGGCCGATGCCGACTCCACGCTGACCACCAAGATCGAGCGCACTGCGCCGCACACCTCGGTGGTACCAGCGGGGGAACAGGGCCAATTGGAGAACTCCAACCCCTACGTGCTGCCAGCACTCGAGGTGTTGGCCAAGGGCGCACCCCACAAGACCCGCTCGAGCGCCAACGACCGCGTGGTCGCGTCGCTCACTAGCGTGCTCGACCAGTTCGGGGTGGACGCGGTCGTCACGGGCTTCATGCGCGGCCCCACGGTCACGCGCTACGAGGTGGAACTGGGCCAGGGCGTCAAGGTCGAGAAGATCACCCAGCTGTCCAAGAACATCGCCTACGCGGTGGCCAGCCCCGATATCCGGATCCTGTCGCCCATTCCGGGCAAGATGGCGATCGGCATCGAGATTCCCAACACGGACCGCGAGACCGTCTCCCTGGGCGACGTGTTGCGCTCCCCGGTGGCGTTCAAGAACGACCACCCGATGGCGATCGGCATCGGTAAGGACGTCGAGGGCGGCTACGTGATGGCCAACCTGGCCAAGATGCCCCACCTGCTGGTCGCGGGGGCCACGGGCGCGGGCAAGTCGTCCTTCGTGAACTCGATGATTACGTCCATCCTCATGCGCGCTACGCCTCAGGAGGTGCGCATGGTGCTGGTGGACCCCAAGCGCGTGGAACTGAGCATCTACGAGGGGATCCCCCACCTCATCACGCCCATCATCACCGACCCCAAGAAGGCCGCGCAGGCCCTCGAATGGGTGGTGAAAGAGATGCATACCAGGTACGACGATCTCGCAATGTTTGGCTACAAGCACATCGACGACTTCAACAAGGCCGTGCGCGCTGGCAAGGTCAAGCCACTGCCCGGATCCGAGCGCCGCATCACCACCTATCCGTACCTGCTCGTGATCGTGGACGAGTTGGCCGACCTCATGATGGTCGCCCCACGCGATGTGGACGACTCTATCCAGCGCATCACCCAACTGGCACGCGCCGCTGGGATCCACTTGGTGCTGGCCACGCAGCGACCCTCCGTGGACATCGTCACCGGCACCATCAAGGCCAACGTCCCGTCGCGCCTGGCCTTCGCCACGTCTTCGCTCGCCGACTCCCGCGTGGTACTCGACATGCCGGGCGCCGAGAAACTGATCGGCCAGGGCGACGCGCTGTTCCTGCCCATGGGCGAGTCCAAGCCGATGCGAGTGCAGGGCGCCTGGGTGAGCGAGTCCGAGATTCACGCCGCGGTCGAACACGTGAAGACCCAGGCGCAGCCGCAGTTCAGGGACGACGTGGTGGTCGCGGGCAACCAGACCAAGGTGGCCGAGGACATCGGCGGCGATATGGAGGACCTCCTGGCCGCTGCGGAACTGGTCATCACCACGCAGTTGGGTTCCACGTCCATGCTGCAACGCAAGCTCCGCGTCGGCTTTGCCAAAGCCGGGCGTCTCATGGACTTGCTCGAAAGCCGCGAAATCGTCGGCCCGTCTCAAGGCTCCAAGGCCCGTGAGGTATTCGTCACTCCCGACGAATTGGCCTCCACGCTGGCTATTCTGCGGGGCACATCCTCGGATACGGTGAGGAAAACCATCGCCAGCGAATCCGAGGATGGAACGTGGCAGGACTCATAGAACTACTCCAGCAGCCAAGCGTGGCTGCCGGTGGGGCGGCGCTCGTCCTCGTGGGATTCGCAATCGCGTTCGTGTCCTTCGTGAGGTCGGGCAACGCGCGCCGCGCGCGCGACGAGGCCCTGGCGCGCGAACGAAGCCTCCGCAAACAGTTCGAGGCGATCCTGTCGTCGGCGCGTGATGGCGTGCTGATCATTGCCCAGACCGGCGAGATTGTGGTCCTGACCGATGTGGCCGCCCAGATGATCGGCGTGGACCGCGCCGCCGCCATCGGCAAGCCATTGGGCCGTCTACCCTTCAAGGGGGTTGACGAACACATGCGGCCCATCATGGCGCATGACGCCTTCGCTCACGGCCAGGACGATGCCCGTCCTCGGGTCATCGGGGTGCCGGGTCGCCGCGGCCAGGACGACCTACGCTGGGTGCAAGTCAGTAGCCGCATCATCACCGACGCGCTCGACGGCGAGCCAGCCACGCTCACCACGATCATGGACACCACCGGGTTGCTGGAGGCCGCCGAGGCGCTGAGCCGCGCGGACACTCAGTTCCGTCGCGCCATGGAGAACGCTCCGGTTGGCATGGCCTTGGTGGACCTCGAGTGGCGCCTCATGGAGGTCAACCGCGCGTTCGCGGAGATGATGGGCTCCACGGTCGCGGCCTTGCGTGGCACGCCCTTCAGCGCGTTGTCCCACCCGCACGACCTGCAGACGGAGCGCGAACAGTTGCAGCGGCTGTACGACGGACTTCAGAGCCGGTTCTCACTGGAGAAGCGCTATGTGCGCTCCGACGGCAACGTCGTGTGGGCGGTCGTCGATGTCGCGCTGGTGCGCTACGCGGGCGGTGCGCCCGACCACTACGTGGTGCAGGTGCGCGACTCTACGGACGACCGACTCAACTCGGAGCTCATGGCACACCGGGCCATGCACGACCCACTGACGGGTCTGGCCAACCGCACGCTCATGCAGGATGTGCTCGAGCGTGCACTCGAACTCCCCGACGCCACCCAGCGCGTAGGTGTCATCGCCGTGGATCTCGACGGCTTCAAGGGGCTGAACGACCGCTTTGGCCACGCCACCGGCGACAACGCCTTGGTGCATGTGGCGGGCGTCCTGCGCTCCGCGACCGCGGGCCGCGGTACGGTTGCCCGCATCGGCGGCGACGAGTTCGTGATTGTGGTGCAGGACGCGGACGCCTCCAAGGCGCTCTACGAGATTGCGTCGGCCATTCATGCGGGCCTCAAGCGGCCCCTTCAGGTCAAGCGCCATCGACTCAATCTGCACGCCTCCGTGGGCATCGCCATTGCGGACGACGACACGATCGACGGTGGCGCACCGAGCCTGTTGAGTGCCGCCGATGCCGCGATGTATCGCGCAAAGTTGCGAGGCAAGTCGCGGACCGAGGTGTACGAGCCGTCGATGGGGGCGACGACCGAGCATCAGAGCGCACTCGCGGCAGAGTTGACGCAAGCCATCGAGCGTGGCGACTTGGTGCTTCACTACCAACCGGTGATGGACCTCGCCACTCGCACCGTCGTCGGCTATGAGGCGCTCGTGCGGTGGCAGCATCCCACCAGGGGCCTGTTGTTGCCGGGAGCGTTCCTCGGGCTTGTCGAGGACCGCCAACTCGCGACAAATCTGGGAACCGCACTCGTGGAGCAGGCCGCTGCGTTCCTGACGCAGTGCCCGTCAGCGTCGACATGGGTGTCGCTCAACGTCTCCGCAGACCAACTGGGGGACAGCGAGTTCGCCAACTCCGTGCTGGGTGCCATTGCGCATCGTCGCCTCAGCCCACAGCGCCTCGTCGTGGAACTGACCGAAGCTTCACTGGTGGCGCCCAATACCCGGATTCGCCACGAACTCACGGAGTTGCGCAACGCGGGAGTGCCCATCCTGTTGGACGACTTCGGCACGGGGGTGTCACCGCTCAGTTACCTTCGCGATTTGCCCGTGTCCGGCGTCAAGTTGGACATGTCGTTCGTCGCAGGCATCCCCGAAGACCCCGCTGGTGCGCGCGTATCCCGCGCACTCGGTGCCCTGGCGCGGGAGTTGGGTCTCGCGACGATTGCGGAGGGAATCGAAACCGAATCCCAGGCCGAGTTCCTCTTGCGATGCGGGTGGCGTTACGGCCAGGGTTGGCTTTTTGGGGTCGCGCAGCCTGCGGGCGCGGTCCTGGGGCTCGGCACGGAATTCACGGCGAGCCTGATCGAGCCGCGCCCCCAGGAGCACGACAACCCGTTTGACCTCCCGCCACTCCCCGCGCCTCGCGGCTAGGGCGACGCCTGCGTCGGCGTGCTCGCCGACGACTCGGCCCCGGTGCGTGACTGGGTCACCACACCGTCGGCCAGGGCCGTGGCAGCCGTGATGCGCTCCGGCGCCTGGTTGCCGACAGCATCGGCCACTCGCTGATGGCGTGCCGCAACCTCCGCGGCCGTGAGGCGTCCGACGCCTTGGGGTACGGCGCTCAGGACGTGCAGGCTGTGGCCCCCGAGGCGGTCCACCGTGAAGGCCGTCCACTCGACGGATACATTGACTGTGCCGTCCAGGTCGACATCGAATGTGGCCGTCAGCAACACGCCAGATGTGCTGGCAGCGGTGCAACACTCGGCGTCTTGGTTGGAAAGGAAGTTTCCCAGGCCGAAGGCGGTCCACATGCCGGTGCCGTTGGGCCCTCCGGGTAGCTCTTCAATCGGCTGCGGAACGTGGGCGTGATGACCGATGTAGAGGTCGACAAGGCCCGAGGCGGCGATCTTCTCGGCCAAAGAGCGCTGCGCAGCCGTGGGTTCCGTGCGGTACTCGACGCAGCAATGGACGGAGGCGATCACCACGTCCGCGCCCTCGTTGCGCGCCGTCCGCGCCGCCGCGATGATGGTGGAGGCGTCGGCCGCATCGGCGTCGAAGGTGTTGACCGACCACGGCTTGCCCGCAGGAACGGGCAACCCGTTGAGACCGTAGGTAAACGAGATGTGAGCGACCTGGATGGTGCGCGCGCCCTCGCTGACGTCGTACATCTGTACGGTGGCCGCCTCGTCCGCGCCACGTGCGGTGCCAGCATATCCGAGACCGTATTGAGCCATCGTGTCCAGGGTTGCGGTCACTCCGGCAAAACCCTTGTCCACGCTGTGGTTGGAGGCCGTCGAGCAACCGTCCCAACCGCTGGCGGCCAGGTCGCGCACCAGGTCAGGGGGCGAACCGAACAGCGGATAACCCGAGGGCTGCACCCCGGGCGGTGCCACCGGCACCTCCATGTGGCACAGCGCGAGGTCAGCGCCCTCGACGTACGGCTGCACTGCCGCCATGAGGGGGACAAAGTCGTACCCGGAAGACGTGGCGGCGGACGCCACGACCGGACCATGTGGCAACACGTCGCCAGCGGCAACCAGTGTGAAGTCGACGGGTCGCATCGTGGGCTCTTCGACCGCCACCCTGTCGCGCGGAGGCTCCGGTGGCGCCGTCGCGGTGACGGCGGCGGGCGTCTCGGCGTGACTACCAGACAGCCCTGGCACCCACGCCGCCGCTGCCGCTCCCGCGGCGAAGGCGACGGCCACAGCGACCACGGTTGCCGTCGCGGCACCGACCTTGCGTGTGCGCGATGGGCCGATGGCAGGGTGCATTGTGGGCATGAACCCAGTGTCTCGCATGTGTCGCCGGGCGCCAGCGATCGCGGCGGTGCACGGTGAACACGCCCGGTCAACGCTAGGGTTGACGGGTGGTGCGAGAGGTCCCGAATCTGCTGACAGTGCTGCGACTCACCGCGGTGCCGGTGATGCTCGCATCCCTGGTGGAGTCCGGCGACACCCAGGCGGGCTGGCGCTGGATCGGGTGGGCCATCTTCGTCTTTGCCGCGGCGACCGATGTGCTGGATGGCTACCTGGCACGGCGTTGGCATGCCGTGAGCGCCTTCGGCAAGTTGGTGGACCCGCTTGCCGACAAGGCGCTGGTGCTGGCCGCGCTCGGCTTCCTGGCGTTCAACAACGAGACCCCGTGGTGGCCCGTCATCGTCATCGCGATCCGGGAACTCGGTGTCTCCGTTGGGCGATTGGCGGTGGCGCGTGAGGTGGTCATTCCTGCATCGGTCGGGGGAAAGGCAAAGACGGCACTCCAGGTGGCGGCGATTTTCTTCCTCCTGCTTCCCACTCAAGCGACATGGGCGGACACGCTCGGATGGTGGCTGCTGTTGGTGTCGGTCGTGGTGGCGGTGGTGACGGGATTGGACTACGGGCGGCGCATCCTGGGTGTGGCCCGGCATCGCGGTGACGACATCCCCGGAACCGTGATCGCCGACGGCACTGACTCGAGCGGTCATGGTGGCTGAAGCGACCCGAGTGGTCGCCCTTGCACGGGCCGCAGGAGTGAGCGTCGCCACAGCGGAGTCGCTGACCGGAGGTTTAGTGTGTTCCGCGCTTGTGGACGTCCCCGGGGCGTCGGAGGTGGTCAAGGGCGGCATCGTCGCCTATGACGCCGATGCGAAACACCGCCAGTTGGGGGTGAGCAGGAGGCTACTGGAGACGGACGGACCAGTGAGTCATGCGGTAGCCACCGCGATGGCTCGGGGTGCACGCCGCCACATGGGCGCCGATGTTGCGGTCGCGACCACTGGGGTGGCAGGCCCCGCCACCCATGGTGGCAAGCCCCCAGGAACCGTGGTCGTGGCCGTCGTAGGGCCGTCGGGAGAGCGGGTCACGACATGTCACCTCAAGGGCGACAGAAGTGAAGTGCGCCGGGCGGCGGTGGGTCTGGCGCTCGCGCATCTCGAGAAGATGTTGGCGACGTTGCCCCACGCGTGAAGGGGGATTCGAATCCGGGAACACCCTTGCGGTAGTCTGCGTTGGAGTAGACATGTACGCTGCAAACACCGTGAAGGGAGCACGAATGCCTGTCCTGCGCAATGAACTCGGCGACGTGCTCCGCGACGCTCGTCTTGGCCAAGGCAAGACCCTCCGCGACATTTCGTCCGAGGCCCGGGTTTCGCTCGGCTACCTGAGCGAGGTGGAACGCGGCCAGAAGGAAGCGTCAAGCGAGTTGCTCGCCTCCATTTGCGACGCCCTCGATGTCCCCATGTCGGCGATTTTGCGCGATGTGTCAGAGCGTTTTGAGATGGCGGAAGGCGTGATAGATACCCGCACGCTGCCTCGCATGCCCCTGATGCCGCCGATTCCCGACACGGTTCCCGAACTCCTTCACTCGATCAAGCACTAGTGACAGTTGCGGCTTTCCGAGTTCCGCGACGCCGTTGCTGCGGCGTTTGGTCAGGCCTATGCCCCCACCTTGTGCCGCGAGATGGCGCTCACGTCGCTCGAGTCCTTGACGGCGCAACAGGCGCTTGACAAGGGCGTTCCGGTCCGCGACGTGTGGCATGCGCTATGCGACCAGATGGATGTGGATCCGGCAGTGCGCGCGGGTCCAGACCCGCGCATGATCATCCCGCCACGCCGATAGCGGCGTGTCGCCGTCAATCGAACATGCGTTCGATTACACTCGTGCCCAGGGCGTCCACAGGTCGCCCCTCCCCAGTAGGGGGTGTCATCCCGGCACGATGTCAGACCCACGCAGTAGCGTCGTGGTGAACGACACGGCACCGAGACGGTGTCCCGCAGTTGGCAACAGTCGGCACGAGCGATGAAGGACAGTCATATGGCACAGGCAGCGGACCGCTCCAAGGCACTCGAGGCCGCACTGGGGCAGATCGACAGGCAGTTCGGCAAGGGTTCGGCGATGCGGTTGGGTGACTCGGAGCGCGTCGCGATTGCGACCATCCCCACGGGGTCGATCGCACTCGACATTGCGCTCGGCATCGGCGGGCTTCCGCGCGGACGTGTCGTGGAGATCTACGGACCTGAATCGTCGGGCAAGACCACGGTGGCGCTCCACGCGGTCGCCAACGCGCAGGCGGCTGGCGGCGTCGCCGCGTTCATCGATGCGGAACACGCGCTCGATCCCGAATACGCGAGAAACCTCGGTGTGGACATCGATAACCTGATTGTGTCGCAGCCGGATACCGGTGAGCAGGCGCTTGAGATCGCCGATATCCTGATCCGCTCCGGTGGCGTGGACATCCTGGTGATCGACTCCGTGGCCGCCTTGGTGCCCAAGGCCGAGATCGAGGGCGAGATGGGGGACAGCCACGTCGGCCTGCAGGCGCGACTGATGTCGCAGGCTCTGCGCAAGATCACCGGTGCCATCTCGCACACCGGCACCACCGCCATCTTCATCAACCAATTGCGTGAGAAGATCGGAGTCTTCTTCGGCTCCCCTGAGACCACCACGGGTGGCAAGGCTCTCAAGTTCTACGCCTCTGTTCGCCTGGACGTGCGTCGTATCGAGACGCTCAAGGAGGGGACCGAGCCCGTCGGCAACCGCACCCGCATCAAGGTGGTCAAGAACAAGTTGGCCCCGCCGTTCAAGCAGGCAGAGTTCGACATCATGTACGGCCTTGGCATCTCCAAGGAGGGCGGCATCATCGACATGGGCGTCGAGCACGGCTTCGTCAAGAAGTCGGGGGCCTGGTACACCTACGAGGGTGACCAGTTGGGACAGGGCAAGGAAAACTCCCGCCAGTTCCTGAAGGACAACCCGGCTCTGCGCGATGAGATCGAGAAAAAGGTCAAGGACAAGTTGGGTGTCGGGGCCCCCCTTCCGGTTGACACCGCAGCAATCGACATTGAGGCGGATGCGAAGGCACTCAAGGCTGCCATGGCCAAGGAGGAGTCCTCCCTTTAGGAGGTCCAACTACGTGTCATGACATCACGTGCTCGGCGGGAAGCCTCCACGACGGCTCCCGCCGAGCGCGCACGTGAACTCGCGCTGTCTCTCCTCACGCGAGCGCCACGAAGTGTCGCCGAGCTGCGTGCCAGGCTCATCTCCAAAGACGTCGATCCCACGGTGGCTGACGAGGTGATCGCCCGCTATCTCGAGGTAGGCCTGCTCGACGACGCGGGTCTAGCCAGCGCCATCGCACGCACCAGGCACGCGGAACGAGGGCTTGCGCCCCGTGCGATTGCCCAAGAACTGCGCCGTAGGGGCTTCGCCGAGCACCACATTGCGGCGGCGCTTGAACCGCTCACCTCGGAGGTTCACACGGATACCGCACGCGAACTCGCCGCCAAGCGTTGGGCCCGCAATTCGACAGCCGCGCCCGACGCTCGCGTGAGGCGCACGGTGTCGCACCTCGCACGCAAGGGTTACCCCGTGTCCTTGGCATTTGCGCTCGTGCGAGACTTGCAACGTGCCGATAGTGAGGCCGACGGCAACGAGGAAGGAGCGTCGTGGAGACCATCGTGACCGTGGCGACGCTCGTGTTGCTGCTGGCATCCCTGCTCGTGGTCAACCGAGCCCGTAAAGAGGCACACGAGGAGCGGGAGTCGGCGCGGCTGGAGGCCGAGTCGATCCGCGAAGAGGCCAGAGTGCAGTTGAGCGAGGCACAACGCCGTGAAGAGCGTGTCGCCCTGACCGAGCGCCAGGCTGCGGACGATCAACGTAACGCGCAGACCTACGCACGAAGCCTTGAAGAACGTGTCAACGTCGTCGCTCGCGAGGAGAAGCGCCTCGCCAGAGAACGCGAACAACTCGCGGTGGACTTCGACGACCGACTGGCAGCCATCGCAGGCCTGAGCGTGAATGACGCACGCGAAGAACTCCTTGCACGCATGCGCGCGTCGACCGAGTCACAGATCGCCCAGGAGGCCCACCGGCGTCTCAAGAAGGCCCACAAGGATGCGGATCGCGAAGCGCAACACATCCTCGTGTCGGCGATGCAGAGGCAGGCTGCGGCTACCAGCGCCCATGGGGCCGTGACGCGTATCGACCTTCCGTCGGAAGAGATGAAGGGCCGTATCATCGGCCGCGAGGGCAGGAATATCCGGGCATTCGAGGCGCTGACGGGAGTCAACGTGATTGTTGACGAGGGTGTCACCGCGGTTCACCTGTCGTCCTTCGACGTGGAACGCCGCGAGGTCGCGGAAGCGACGTTGACGGCACTCATTGACGACGGTCGCATCCAACCCCAACGTGTCGAGGCCGCGTACGCCAAGGCCCTCGCCGATGCGCCACGCCGGGCGATGACCGCAGCCCTCGACGCGGTCGAACATGCCGGAGTGGTCGGGGTGCCGCAAAACCTCCTCGCGCTCCTGGGTGCCTTGAGGCTTCGCGCGTCGTACAACCAGAACGTCCTGGCCCATCTCGTCGAATGCGCGCATCTGGCCGGAGAGATCGCCACGATGGTCGGTGCTGACGAGGAGCTCGCGCGGCGTGGTGCGTTCCTGCACGACATTGGCAAGGCGCTCACGGGCAACCATGAGGGCACGCACGCGCAGTTGGGTGCTCGCGTCGCGCGGGAGGCCGGCGAATCCGCCGACGTGGTCAACGCCATCGAGGCCCATCACGATGAGGTGCCGCAACAGACCATTGAGGCGGTGATCGTGCAGGTGGCCGACGCGGTGTCCGCCGCCCGTCCCGGCGCCCGTCGGGACGACGTCGACTCCTACGTGGAACGAATGCAGTCGCTCGAAAAGTTGGTCGAGGAACACGAGGGGGTGGCTCACGTATACGCGATGGCTGCGGGACGGGAACTGCGCGTCGCCGTCGAGCCAAACGTCGTCGACGACGACGGTGCCAAGGAACTTGCGCGTACCATTGTTGAGCACATCGAGAAGGACTTCAGTTTTGCAGGGGAGATCAAGGTGACGGTCATCCGTGAGACTCGCGCGGACTTCGTCGCCGGACAGGCATGACAGGAATGCGGACCTACGTCGTCAAGACACTCGGCTGTCAGATGAACGTGCACGACTCGGAGCACATGGCAGGGCTACTGGAGAGCGCAGGATATCGGGCCGCGTCGGCTGACTCCGAGGACGCCGATGTGGTGGTCATCAACACGTGTGCCGTGCGCGAGAATGCCGCCAACAAGCTCTACGGCAACCTCGGCTACTTGGCATCCGTCAAGCGCAAGCGGCCGGACATGCAGATCGCGGTCGGCGGTTGCCTCGCACAGAAAGACCGCGGCGAGATCGTCACGAAAGCGCCTTGGGTGGACGTCGTCTTCGGAACCCACAACATCGATGTGCTGCCCGCCATGCTGGAGCGCGCCCGCCACAACCACGAGGCGCAGGTAGAAATCGAGGAGTCCCTCAAGGTCTTCCCGTCCACTTTGCCGAGTCGGCGCGACTCTCACGCGTCCGCATGGGTATCGATCTCGGTGGGTTGCAACAACACATGCACCTTTTGTATCGTGCCCTCACTGCGGGGCAAGGAACGCGACCGCAGGCCGGGGGAGATCCTGGGCGAGGTCGAGGCCCTCGTGGCACAGGGCGTCATCGAGGTGACTCTGCTGGGCCAGAACGTCAACTCCTACGGAGTGGAGTTTGGCGACAGGGGGGCATTCGCCAGGCTCCTGCGGGCGTGCGGCCAGATCGAGGGCCTTGAGCGGGTGCGCTTCACGTCTCCGCACCCGGCAGCGTTCACGGACGACGTGATCGACGCCATGGCAAAGACTCCCACGGTGATGCCCAACCTCCACATGCCGTTGCAGTCGGGCTCGAACGCGGTGCTGCGTGCCATGCGCCGTTCGTACCGCGCGGACAAGTTCCTAGGGATCCTGGAACGCGTGCGCGGGGCCATGCCCTGCGCGTCCATCACCACCGACATCATCGTGGGCTTCCCCGGTGAGACCGAGGAGGACTTCCAAGAGACGATGCGGGTGGTGGAGGCCGCGCGCTTCGCCAGCGCGTATACCTTCCAGTACAGCCCGCGGCCAGGCACCCCGGCGTTTGAGCGCGAGTCGCTGCCCAAAGAAGTGGTGCAGGAGCGCTTCGAGCGCCTGTTGGCGTTGCAGGACGAGCTCTCGTTGCAGGACGCGCAAGCCCAGGTGGGTCGCGAGGTGGAGTTGCTGGTGCTCGACGACGGCGGACGCAAGGGCAAGGGCGACGGGGAGCGGCTCAGCGGCCGAGAGCCCGGCAACCGCCTGGTGCACTTCGGCGTGCCCGAGAGGGCCGCGCTTGATGGCCGCGGCGTGCCGCGTCCAGGGGACATGGTGACCGTGCGCATCACGCACGGCGCGCCGTACCACCTCATCGCCGACGGCCCCGATGCAACGTCGGCCTATTCCGTGCGCCGCACTCGCGCCGGGGACGCGTGGGACGCGGCGTCGAACCCAGATCACACGCACGATGCGTGCGGGACGTCCGAGTCGGGCGGGCCCGTGGGCCTCGGCCTGCCGCAGGTGAGGGTCACCACCGCGTGACCGAGCCCATCGTCGCGATCGTCGGCGCGACGGCCACGGGCAAGTCGGCCGTCGGCCTCGCGTTGGCGCACCTGTGGGGAGCCGCAGATGCTCCGGGCGGCGAGATCGTCAACGCCGACTCGATGCAGTTCTACCGGGGCATGGACATCGGCACGGCCAAGTTGCCGGTGGCCGAGCGCCGGGGTGTTCCGCATCACCAGCTCGACACCTTGAACGTCACAGAGGATGCCTCGGTGGCGCGCTTCCAGGAATCGGCGCGGGCGAACATCGCCACGATCCACGCGCGGGGCCACCGAGCCATCGTGGTGGGCGGCTCGGGGCTGTATCTGCGGGCGCTGCTGGACCGCTTCGACTTCCCGGGCACCGACCCGGAGGTGCGTGCGCGGCTCGAGGCACGCGCCGAGTTGGAGGGACCCGGCATCCTCTATGGGGAACTGGCCGCGCTGGACCCCGAGGCCGCCAGCAAGATCCACCCGCGCAACGCCAAGCGCATCGTCCGGGCACTGGAGATCATCGAGGTGGCGGGGGACTACATCAGTTCGCTGCCGCGCCACGAGTACGAGTCGCCGGCCATTCAGATCGCGCTGGAACTTCCGTATGAGGCGCTTGACGCACGCATTGACGCACGCGTGGGGCGCATGTGGGCCGAGGGGCTGGTGGGCGAGGTGAAGCGGCTGGTCGGCGAGGGCCTGCGCGAGGGCGTGACGGCCCGACGCGCTGTGGGCTACGCGGAGACCTTGGCGCACCTGGATGGGGAGCTGGACGCGGAGCAGGCGCGGGAACTGATCAAGCGCAATACGCGGCGGCTGGCGCGCAAGCAGGACCGCTGGTTCCGGCCCGACCCGCGCGTGCAGTGGATCCCCGCGCCCGTGGACGAGGCCGACGTCGAACGCGCCGCGACCGACGCCCTCGCGCTGGTGCGTAATCTTGTGTCATGACCACGCTCAAGTTCACCAAGGGGCACGGGACCCAGAATGACTTCGTCCTGCTCTTTGACGAGAGCGGCGAGATCGACCTCAACCCGGACGTCGTGCGGTTCCTGTGCGACCGGCGGGCGGGCATCGGCGCCGATGGCGTGATCAGGGCCGTGCGTTCAGGTCACGTGGACGCAGGCGCGGGATACGACGCCTCCACGTGGTTCATGGACTACTGGAACTCCGACGGCACCTTCTCCGAGATGTGCGGCAACGGGGCGCGAGTGTTCGCGATGTTCCTGGAGCGCGAGGTCGGCGTCGACGCGCGTGGCGGCATCACCATCGGCACCCGAGGGGGCGCCCGCACGGTGACGTCGCTGGGCGAGGGTCGCTACGCCGTCGGGATGGGCAAGTGGGTGCTGGGCAAGGCGCGCGACGGCTTTGACTCGCAGGTGCGCGCGCGGGGGCTCACACCGCCGCGCCCGGCGCTCAGCGTGGACGTGGGCAACCCGCACCACGTGGTCGCGCTGGCCTCGCGCGACGAGTTGGAGGCGTTGGACCTCACGTCCGCGCCCCACGTGACGCCGCGCGCGGAGCATGGCTCCAATGTGGAATTCGCGGTGGCGCTGGGCGGAGAAATGGTGGGAGACGAACCCCACGGGCGGGTGCGCATGCGCGTACACGAGCGCGGTTCCGGGGAGACGAAGTCGTGCGGCACGGGCGCTTGTGCGGTAGCCCTAGCGATGCGCTCCTGGGCTGGAGAAGGAGCCCCGAACGTGTGGGACATCGAGGTCCCCGGCGGCATGGTGACGGTGCGCATCCAGGAAGACCGGACGGTGCTAGAGGGCCCGGCGGTGCTGGTGGCCGATGGTGTGGTCGAGGTTCCAGGGGATTAGGAGCGAGCCGCGAGAGTTCTCGCGGCGCCCCATCGAGATGCTGGCTGCCCTCTTCACTGGTGGCGATGTCTCGCCGCATCGCCGCGGGTCCAGTGGCCGGGCGCGGTTGCGCTACACTCCATTTCATGCCCGCCACGTCCATGATGCACATGCCCGCGCCCCACGGCCGCGGCATGTTGTCGTGTCGTGGGGCATCCTCGCTCGGCTGTTGATCGCGAGTTCCGTTCTTCACCGGAACCCTCAATAGCCCGGCGGCTCAGCCGCCACGCCCCCTCTCCGCCAGGTATTCCTGTGCCGAGTTTCGGCCCCCGTCTCCGCGACCTGGTTGCGGTGATTCAACAATCGGCGCTCGCGCCACACTCCACCATGAAAGGCATTCACCATGACCACCCGCATCGCCCCTCCCGTCTTGCTGCTCGTCGCCTCGCTGGCGCTTACGGCGTGCTCCTCCGGCGCTGAGGGCCCTGCCGCGGAGCCCTCGACTGACAACTCCCTCGTGGACGTCCATGAGGCAGGCGTGCTCGTCGTCGGCACAGAGGGTACGTATCGCCCGTTCAGTTACCACGAGGACGGCTCGGGCGACCTCACCGGCTACGACGTCGACGTGGCACGAGCGGTCGCCGAGCAGTTGGGCGTCGACGTCCGCTTCGAAGAGACCCAGTGGGACGCGATCTTCGCTGGCCTTGAGGCTGGCCGCTTTGACGTCATCGCCAACCAAGTGTCCATCACCCCGGAACGCGAGGCGACGTACACGTTCTCCGAGCCGTACACATACTCGCCTGGCGTGATCGTGGTCGCGGACGGCACCTCCGGCATCTCCTCGTTCGAGGACCTCGCCGGCAAGACCACCGCGCAGTCGCTCACGTCCAACTGGTACGCCCTGGCCGAGGCGTCAGGTGCCAAGATCGAGGCGATCGAAGGCTGGGCGCAGGCGGCCACACTGGTCGAGCAGGGGCGTGTAGACGCCACCATCAACGACAAGCTGACGTTCCTCGACTTCCGGAAGCAGACCGGCGACACCGGCCTGGTGATCGCCGCCGAGACCGATGACGTCTCGCGCAGCGCGTTCACCTTTGCCTCGGGCAGCGACTCGCTGGCACGAGCGGTGGACGATGCGCTGGCCGCGTTGGCGACAAACGGCACCCTCGCCAAGATCTCCGCGGAGTTCTTCGGCGAGGACGTTTCGGTGGCGCCCGCCTCGTGACCGAGATCGACTGGGATCTGGTCCTCGGATCGCTCGGCCCCATGGCGGGCGGGGCGATCCGAGGCACCATCCCGCTGGCTCTGGCCTCATTCGCCTTAGGCATGATGCTCGCCGTGGCGGTGGCTTTGATGCGGTTGTACGGCAACCGCGCGGTGATGGCGGCGGCGCGGCTGTACGTGTCCGTGATTCGCGGCACGCCACTCTTGGTGCAACTGTTCGTGGTGTTCTATGGGCTACCGTCCCTCGGGCTTACCATCGACCCGTGGCCCAGCGCGATCATCGCGTTCTCCCTCAACGTCGGCGGGTATGCGGCCGAGGTGGTGCGGGCCGCGATCCTGTCCGTGCCCAAG
>JASBTB010000073.1 GCA_030148645.1 Demequina sp.
AAGTTGACGGTGCAGTTGGGTCCCGTCTTGCCTTTCTGGCCTGCGGGCTTGGTGGTGCGGTGCTCCCTGAACGGTGACGTACTCACTCATGCCGAAGCCCGGATGCTCGATACCACTGCCCCCCCTGCAGTGAGCATGAGGACCAACGAAACCGCGGCGCGGCGGTGCGATGACGTCGCCACACTGCTCGACCTCGCCGGATCCTCGGATCTGGCCGCGCAAGCGCGCCGACTGCGAGACGCGCTGCTCGCGGACCAAGTAGCACCGTCCGACGCTGGCGTGGAAAGACTCGAACGTCGCATCGGGCGCTCTCGACTGCTGCGCTGGTCCCTCGGGCGTCTTGGAGTCGTCGACGACCCAACCGTCGCCGACGAACTCGGCATCGAACCGGGAGGGAGTGTGTTCGACCGGCTACTCGCCATGGTGGAGGCCGTTCGCGATCCAGACTTGGGGTCAACGGGGTCGAAACCTGAAGTTGCACCACTCGTCGCGGCGGTGCCGACGCTTGTGACTGGACTGGACGTCGGCACGGCTCGTCTGGTGATCGCGAGCCTCGCCATCCCGTCTACCGCCGCGATTGCAGGGGTCACTCATGGGTGACACAGTGTTTGAGGTGGCTCCTGGCTGGGCGTTCGTGGCCGTCGCCCTGCTCGGCGGACTCATCTATCTCGGGGCCGTGATCAACGGGCTGTTGGCTACTCGCGCTACAGGCCGCGCCCCATCCGCGGCGTTGCGTTGGCCAGTGGCCGAGGCGGCACGACTACTGAGGCAGCGCCGCCGGTCGACGGTGTCAGCCGACTCGCTGTTGTGGCGAATCGGCGGGGCAGGGATGCTCATCGTCGCGGCGCTGAAGATCGCCGTCATCCCGTTGGGGCAGTGGACGCTCTTCGACTTCGACGCAGGGCTCGTCTGGTTCAATGCGATGGATACGCTGGTCTGGGCCCTCATCTGGCTCGTCGGCTGGGGCGGCAATTCGGCGCACGCCCTCGTAGGCGGTTACCGCTTCCTGGCGCTGGCGGTGGCGTACGAACTGCCCCTCATGTTCGCCCTCATCGCGACCGCGGTCGGGGCCGAAAGCCTGAACGTGGGCTCCATTGTCGCGGCTCAGGCAGACCTCTGGTTTGTGGTGTGGATGCCGGTGGCCTTCCTCATCTACTCGGTCGGTGCGGTGGCCTTCTCCGTCTGGGGTCCGTTCGCTTCGGCCCTCGCCCCCGACATCGCTGGCGGCGCTACCACGGAACTGTCGGGCGTCGACCGGTTGCTCTTCTTCGCAGGCCGGTACGGGGTACTCGTCGCCGGCGCCGCCTTCGCTGTGGCCCTGTTCTTCGGTGGGGGCTTCGGTCCGCTACTACCGGAGTGGGCCTGGTTCCTGGTCAAGACGGTGCTCGTGCTCGCGGCCTTCATCTGGGCGGGCCGGAAACTTCCGCTGATCAGGCCCGAACAGTTCATGGAGGTCGGGTGGGTGCTGCTCATCCCGGCGGGAATCGTACAGGACCTCGTGGTGGCGCTGGTGGTGGTGAACCGATGACTGTGATCGGCGACATCTTGTTCTGGCTTGTCGGTGCGGTTGCCGTGCTCTCCGGCGCTGCAGTGTTCTGGGTGAACTCCATGGCCCGGGCGACCTACGCGCTCGCCATCTCCTTCGTGGCGGTTGGACTGCAACTGTTGTTGCTGGACCAGGCGTATCTGGGCATTATCACGATTCTGATGATGGTGATGGAGATGGCCGTCATGGCCGTGTACATGATCATGTACATGGGGATGAATCCGGCCCTCATGCCGATGAGTATGGTGCACGACAAACGCCTCTCGCGCGCGATCGCGATCGCCACCTTCGGACTACTCGCCGCGGGCATTGTGCTCACACCGTGGCCGTCCGGCAGTCCCCTCCAGGTCGACGACGTCACCCTGGCACTCGGGGAAGCCCTCATGGGGTCAAAGATGCTCGCGATGATCGTGCTGAGCCCCGTCATGGTGGCAACCATTGTTGCCGGTGTAAGCCTCAGCCTGCCACGGGGCCGCTACGACCGGTACGGCGACGACCTGCAGCGCCGTCGCGCCGACGATCCCCAGCCGGGCGGTGTGGGCCGATGACACTGGAGACGGTGCTTCTGGTTGCGGCCGCGCTTTTCAGCGTGGGGCTGTACGGTGCCATCTCGCAGCAGGTGGTCGTCATGGTGATGATGGGGCTCGAACTGATGGTCAACGGCGTGATCCTCGCCGCAGGAGCGTTCTGGTGGTTCCTGTCCCCGGAGCCGACCGGCCAGGTGCTACTGCTCGTCATCATCGCCGCAATGACCGTGGAGATGGCCATGGGCTTTGCGGTGGCGACATTGGGGCATCGGGCCCGGGGAAGCGACATGACCGACACCGCGACGGAGCTCAAAGAATGACGGCGCTGTGGTTGCTCGTGCTCCTCCCGGCGCTCGTCGGCGCCGCCCTGTGCCTTGCCCCCAGGGTCGAGCGTCTGGCGGGGGCCGTATCGGTGGCGACCGCCGCGGGAACCCTCGTCCTGGCGATCATGGTCGCGATGACCCAGCCCACGGCTGCCGTAGCGTTCCTCGCAATCGGTGGATTCACGATGCGCGTCGACGGCCTCTCCGCCATCATCGTCCCGACGGTTGCGGCAGTGACGCTACTGGTGGTGATCTTCGCATCCCGCGACATCCGCGAGGCACGCGGCCGATTCCATGGCCTGATGCTGCTGTTCGCCGCCGCCGCGCTGCTCACCGTCGTCGCCGGGAATCTCGTGACCCTGCTTTTCGCGTGGGAGATCATGGGCGGTACCTCGTACGCGCTGATCGGCTTCTGGTGGCGGGACGGGCACCGGTTGGCCAGCGGCACCACTGCGTTTGTCACCACCCGGGCCGGGGACCTCGGGCTCTATCTTGCGGCGGGCGCGGCGCTCGGTGGCGGAGCCGGACTGGCACTGGCGGACCTGCCAAACGCTGCGACTCCGTGGCGCGACCTAGCGGCGGCGGGACTGCTTGCGGCTGGCCTTGGCAAGGCGGCGCAGTTGCCGTTCTCGTTCTGGCTCTCCCGCGCCATGGACGGCCCCAGCCCGGTCAGCGCGCTCCTGCACTCCGCCGCGATGGTCGCGATGGGCGGCTACCTCCTGCTTCGCGTGGCCCCGCTGCTGGAGGCCACCGGTTGGGCAGACAATGCGGCGGCGTGGATCGGCGCCGCCACCGCGCTCCTTCTCGGGGCGGTGGCGGTCGCACAGCGAGACATCAAGCAGTTGCTCGCCGCCTCCACGGCAGCCCAACTGGGCTTCGTCGTGTTGGCCGCAGGGCTCGGAGCGCGAAGCGGCGGGGTCGCACAACTCGTAGGGCATGCCTCCACCAAGGCGGCTCTGTTCCTCGCTGCCGGTGCCTGGTTGAGCGCGCTCGGCACGAAACAGTTCGGCGGTCTCGCCGGGGCCGCCCGCCGCTGGCGCCTACTCGGCGTGTCGGCTGGCGTCGCGGCGCTCGCGTTGGCTGGCATTCCGCCCCTGTCCCTGTGGGCCACCAAAGACGCAGTACTCACTGCGGCTCTCGAGGAGTCAGTGTGGCTGTACGTCGTCGGCCTTGCCGCCGCGGCGCTGTCCGCCGTATACGCCGGAAAGCTCCTGGTTGCCATCTGGCGTGCACCCGATGCGCACACCGCGACGCATCTCGACGACGCCCAGCAGGGCACCCGCCACGTCGGCCCCGCCGAGTCGGTGTCCGTCGCAGTGCTCGCCGTCGGTGCGGCGATCCTTGGGATGCTCGTCTTGCCCCCACTGGCCAGTGCGTTCGCGGGCACGCTTGGTGAGACGCCAGTCACGCCGGGCATCTGGGAGTTGACCGCCTCGGGTGCGATCGCGATCGCACTGGTGCTCGCCACCGCCCGGTGGCGTCCGCCGGAGCCCCGGTGGGCGACGGGGTGGCTGGGGCTTGAGGCTGCGGTGTACCGGGGTGTGGTCCGGCCAACGCTGCGAATCGCTGCATCCCTGGCCCGCTTCGACGACACGCGCGTGGACCTCGTGGTGGATCACACGGCGTCCGGATCGCGCGCGGGAGCCCGCTGGGCGGCCGCGGCGGACGACCGCAACGTCGACGGATCCGTGGAAGAGGTCGCCGCACGCATCCGTCGCGCCGGTCGGCGCAGCATCCGTCCGCAAAGTGGGCGACTCCACCACTACTACGCCCAGGCCGTGGTGTTGCTCGCCGCGGTGGTCGTCTTGATCGTCGTCGTCGGAAGGTAAAAACCATGCTCAGTGTCATCGTCTTCCTCCCACTCGTGGCGGCGCTGGTTCTGATGGTCCCCACGGTTCCAGACCGCGTGGCACGCTGGACGTGGGTAGCCGTCGCGACCGTGGACGTGGCGCTCGTCGCCGTCGTGTGGGCGAACTTCGAGCAGCCCGCAGAGGGTCAACTGGCGTTCTCGGAACGCTTCCAGTGGATCCCGGGGGTCGGAAGCAGCTATTACATCGGCGTGGACGGTCTGTCGCTGCCACTGGTGGCGATGACCGCGGTCATCTACCTTGCCTGCGCGGTCTACTCGCTGCGGGCCGAGGATCGACCCCGGATCCAGGCGGCACTGTTCCTCTTCCTCCAGACTGTCAGCCTCGGCCTTTTCGTCGCGGCCGACTTGATCCTGTTCTTCGTGTTCTTCGACCTGTCGATCGTCGGGATGTACTTCGTCATCGCGGGATGGGGCCACGGCAACGCCGCACGTTCCGCGCTGAAGTTTTTCTTGTACACGTTCCTTGGCTCCCTCGCGCTACTGCTCGGCTTCATCGGGCTGTACGTGTCGGCCGACACGCCGACGTTCGACATGGTCGAACTGACTCGCATGATGCCGCTGCAAGACAACCCGCTCGTCGGCGGACTGGTGCTCGCCGCGATCCTGGTCGGCCTGGCGGTGAAGACTCCGACATTCCCCTTCCACACCTGGCTCCCTCCAGCACACACGGACGCACCGGCCATTGGCTCCGCCGTGCTCGCTGGGGTGTTGCTGAAAATGGGCACCTACGGCTTTGTCCGGATCGCCATGCCGATGCTTCCAGACGCGTGGCGCGACTGGGCATGGGTCATCGTCATCGTCGGCATCGTGTCCGTCCTGTATGGCGCGCTCGTCGGTCTGGGCCAACGAAACCTCAAACGCATGATCGCGTACACCTCCGTCAACCACATGGGCTACGTGGTGCTGGGTGTCGGCGTGGCGGGACTCGTAGCCGCCAGTTCGGATGCCGCCCGGAGGGTCGCCGTCGCGGGCGCGGAATTCCAGATGGTGAGCCACGGCTTGATCACCGCGGCCCTCTTCTTGCTGGTGGGTGTGCTGCGCGACCGGGCTGGCAGTTACGATCTGGACGGGTACGGTGGCCTCGCCGCGCCCGCACCGCGGTTCGCGACCCTGTTCGCGATCGGGGCGTTTGCCTCACTCGGGTTGCCCGGCTTCTCGGGGTTCATCGCCGAGTTTCAGATCTTTTCGGGGGCTATCGCCACGGCGCCGATTACCGCCGTGGCCCTACTCGGCATCCTGATCACCGCCGGGATGTTCCTGTGGGCGATACAACGGCTGCTCGCTGGCAAGACACGCGGCGGATCGCTCGGGTTCCGCGATCTGTCGCGCGGCGAGTTCTGGGCGCCTGCGTCACTGCTCATCCTGAGCGTGGTCATCGGTGTGCTGCCGAGGATCGTGCTCGACGTCGTCGATCCCGCCACCACGGTCCTCACCGAACTCGTCGGGAGGTAGCTCGTGGACGCCGGAATGGGGATGGAGGCACTGGCTCTGCTGCCCGAGATCCTGCTCCTCGCGGGCGCACTTGCGGTCCTGCTGGCCGGATCGCTCCTCCCGAGGAACCGGCTGAAGGCGGTGCACACCCTCGCGATCGTCACCTTGTTCGCGAGCCTCGGGGCTGCCGTCATAGGCTCCGCCGGGATTCCGATGTCCGTTTTCTCGGGCACCTACCTGGTCGACACGCCGACTCAGGTGGTGCGGATCGCCGTCGTCGGTGCGACGGCGCTCATCCTCCTCGCCTCGCGAGGAAGCATCGCGGGCTCGGCGCGGGAAAGCGAGATCTACGCGCTTGTGCTGTTCAGCGCAACCGGGACCGTGACGTTGGCGGGCGCTGGCGACCTGCTGGTGCTCGCCGTCGCATTCCTCCTTGCCAGCATCCCGCTCTACGGTCTCATCGGTGTCGTCGGCACCGCCAGGGGTGCCGAGGCGGCGCTCAAGACCTACCTCCTAGGAGCACTCTTTGGCATCCTGCTCCTTGCTGGGGTGACGCTGGTGTTCGCAGTGGCGGGTACCAGCGTCTACGCCGAGTTCCGAACGACGCTCGGGGACGCTCCGCCAGGAGTGGCCGTCGTGGGAGCGGTCGCCATACTCTCCGGTCTCATGTTCAAGGCGGGCGCAGTCCCGGCGCACTTCTGGGTTCCCGATGCCGCGCAGGCCAGTAGCGGCCTGGTGGCAACCTTCCTCACCACCGTGCCGAAACTGGGCGCCTTCATCGCCGCCTTCCGACTCGTCGATGCGCTCCCTGACCCTGCTGGCGCCGCGTTGTTCGTGGGGATTTTGGCCGTCATCACGATGACGCTCGGGAACCTTGCGGCCTACACTCAGGAGGATCCGCGCCGGCTGCTCGGCTGGTCGACAGTGGGACAGGCAGGCTTTCTTCTTGCCGCAGTCGCGGTGGCACCCACCAGCACGCTCGCCCTGCCCGCACTGCTGTTCTACGTGGCCGCCTACGCGGTGACGAACGTTGCCGCCTTCGCGGTGACGGTGGCGCTTCCCGGCTTCCGGCGCCTCGACGACTATCGCGGCCTGGCCTCGTCCCGGCCGGGTCTCGCCCTCGCCCTCGTCGTCGCGCTCCTCGGGCTCGTCGGCACGCCGCCGACCGCGGTGTTCATTGGCAAACTCACGGTCGTGTCCGCCACCTGGCAGGGCGGGGCCGCATGGCTCGCGGTCGCCATCCTGGTCAACACCGTGATCAGCCTCTATTACTATCTGCGTTGGATCATCCCGCTGTATAGGCGGGCCCCGGATCCGGCGGAGCCCCTGGCCCATGTCGTACGCCCTGCCGCCGCCAATGGCGCGATGTTCTCGGCTGTGCTGAGTGTGCTCCTCGGTATCGCGGCGGGGCTGGTCTTCGCGGTGTTGTAGCCTCCGAGCAAAACGGTGCCCATACGCCCGATGTGCTCACGGAGCATCCGTGTGCGGGCTCCCCCTGCGCGACTCACCCGGCATTGCAAGGCGTGGCATCGACCGTGTTCGGCCCTTCGACACGGCATGGGGCCCAAGAAACGCTCACTGGCGTTCCGCGAGCATCTTCCGCATCGTGTCGATCTCCGCCTGCTGACTGGCGAGAATGGATTGGGCGAGGGTGGTGACGACGGGGTTGTCGGTCAGGCCAAGCACACCCTGCGCCATCTCGACGGCACCGAGATGATGGGTGATCATGAGTTCCAAGAAGAGCCGCTCCGCCTCGACGCCCGAGGAGTCCGCGAGCGCAGCGATCTGTTCCGGCGTGGCCAGACCAGGCATGGTCCCATCGGCTGGCGGCGGGGACGCGGCGGACTGAGACCCCTCCATGGAAGTGGGCATCCACGCCATGGGCGCGGCGTTGCTGTACTGCGGCAGGCCCCAGGTCGCGAGCCAACCGTACATCTGTCCGGACTGCTGCGCCTGAGTGGTGGCGATGTCGTACGCCATCGTGCGAATCTCTGGATCGTCGGTGGCGTCGCGGACTATCAGCGCCAACTGAACGCCCTGCGTGTGGTGGACCTGCATGTCGCGGGCGAAACCCGCCTCAGGACCGTTCGACGTCGGCGCGGTAGAGGCCCGCGTGCTCAGGCGCCCCACCGAGTATGCAGAAACTGCGACGGCAACCGCCACCAACAAGACCACCAGGACAAGAACGATTCTTCGCCGCGACGGCTCAGCCGACTTTGCCTGGACCATCGATTCCTCCGGTGCATGAGGCGCCCGGCTCGGGCGCGTTGTCTCCCAACCAATATTCCTCGAAGAACTGCGCGACCCGCTGCTCGTCGAGGGAATCCAACTTCAGTTGTGCGTTCCAACCGCTGATGGCGATCGCGGAATCCATCCCCTCGAACGGCGAGAGGATCGCATAAGTAGCGGGCATCAGCGACCGCAGCGTCGAAACCTGCTCGTCGCCGATCTGCGCCGGATCGTAGGTCAGCCACACGGCGCCGTGCTCCTGCGAGTGGACCGCGTTCTCACTCGGTACCGGCTCGGAGTAGACGCCACAGTTCAGCCATACAGGACTGTGCTGCCCACCAGCTGGCGGAGTCTGCGGGTAGGCCACCGCCGTGTCGACATGGACCGCGGTGTTCTGGAATGTCTCTACCCCTGCGATCTGCGCCCCCGAGCCTCCTGCCTCGTAGCTGGCTGGCCTCGGGGCGTAGCGAACGGCCACGAACAGGAGCCCGGCGATCGCGGTCGCTCCCGCGATGCCGACGATCAGTCCGATCCGTTTTCTGCGCTTGTCCCGCTCGAGTTGTTTGCGGTACTTGTCGAGTTTCGCGGCGCGCTTCGCGGCACGCTGCTGTTTGATGGTGAGTTCGGGTTTGGCCGACCCGCCGGACTTGGGGACAGGAGTCACGGGGTACCTTTCACTGCACATCGATCTGGGGGACACAGGCCCTCACCGCTGCTACGCGAAGGCCCCTGTCATTCTAGCCGGGACCGCATCGGCACGGGGTGACGGTGCCCGGCACATACGAACGCGGCTCGCGGGTCACGGGCGGCGCACCGTCACAGGAACTGCTGGCAGGAGCCTCGACCAACCTCCTGACAAGGACGAGGGCCCGGCGAACCGGGCCCCGTCGTGGCAGGTGAGGGATTCGAACCCCCGTAGTCATAGACGGCTGATTTACAGTCAGCTCCCTTTGGCCGCTCGGGTAACCTGCCTTGCGCTTGGCGCGCATGGAAGGATAGCAAGGAATCCCGGGCCACCGTGAATGCGACCCGGGACATCGGTCACAGAACAAGGAGGACTTATGGCTGGCGACAGTAGTTTCGACGTGGTGAGCAAGGTGGATCCGCAAGAGGTCGACAACGCGCTGAACCAGGCTCACAAGGAGATCACGCAACGCTATGACTTCCGCGGCGTCGATGCATCCATCACGATGTCCGGTGAGACGGTGGTCATGGAGGCGAACTCTCCGGAGCGCGTGAAGGCCGTCTTGGACGTCTTCATCGCCAAGTTGGCCAAGCGCGGTGTGAGCCTCAAGTCACTGGACTACGGTGAGCCCCAGGCGTCCGGCAAACTGTATCGGCTGGGCGCGACCATCAAAGAGGGCATCTCCCAGGAGACGGCCAAGAAATTGACCAAACTCGTGCGCGACCAAGGCCCCAAGGGCGTCAAGGCGCTCATCCAGGGCGACGAACTTCGCATAAGTTCCAAGAGTCGAGACGACCTCCAGGCCACCATGGCGCTCCTCAAGGGCGCGGACGTCGACGCCGACCTGCAGTTCACCAACTACCGGTAGTGACCGACCCGTCTCGCACCGGCACGCGCACACGGTCCGGCACGCGCACACGGTCCCGCGTGCGGCGATGGGTTCCGCCGCAGCACGGCGCGTGGGCGATGTTACTGTTGCCCTATCTCGCGGGCGTGCAGTTCGGCGTCGCGTGGTGGCACGTTCCCTTGCTGGTGGTGTGGCTGGCCGGTTGGCTGGCGTCGTACTACACGCTATTGGCGGTCAAGACCAGGCGCCCGCGCCGATACGGCACACAGATCCTCGCCTACGGCGGCGTCAGCGCAGTGGCGGCCATCCCGCTGTTCGCGTCGCGCCCGCAACTGCTGTGGTTCTCCCCCGCGTTCGCGATCCTGTTGGCAGTGAATATCCTCTTCACGCGCGCGGGTCACGATCGGGCAACGGCCAACGGCGTCGCCTCCGTGACCATGGCATCGCTCATGGCACTGATTGCGCCAGCGACGGCGGGCCTCGACTGGACGCTCGGCATCCCGGTGGCCGTGACATCCTGGCTGTACCTCACGGGCACCGTGTTCTACGTGAAGACGATGATTCGCGAACGAAGCAGCAGGGTTCACTACGTATCGTCGGTGGCGTTTCACGGTGCCGCACTGGCCGGAGCTGTTCTCCTCCAGCCGTGGCTCGCACTGCCATTCGGATGGTTCCTGGCGCGCGCCGCGGTCCTGCCGCGCCGACGTCTCACGGTGCGGGTCGTCGGCGTGGTCGAGGTCGTGAACTCGGTAGCGCTACTCGGATTCCTGATCGCGCTGTGGTAGACCGAGCCGCAAGCGGCTAGCGCACGCTCTCGACGGCCTCCGTCACCTTCGCCACCGCGAAGCCCCACGCGTCGGACACCCCCGTCTTGGGCGGCAACGCGATCTCGTTGAGGTTGGTGACCGCGTCCACCAAGACCGGACCCTCGTGGTTCATCGCCCACCGCAAACCGGGCTCGAGTTGTCTCGGGGCTTCGATGCGGGGCGACGCCAGGCCCATCGACGCGGCGACGGCAGCGAGGTCGGGGTTGTCGAGGTCGGTGCCAAAGCGGGTCAGCCCGCCGTGCTCGTGCTTGAGCCTCACCATCCCCAGGGAACCGTTGTTGAACACCACGATCTTGACCGGCAACCGATAGGTCACGGCGGTGCGCAGGTCGCTCAGCAGCATCATCAGGCCGCCGTCGCCGCTTAGCGACACGACAGTCCGCTGTCGGTCCACGCCCTGCAGCCCGAGCGGCTGCGGCAGC
>JASBTB010000077.1 GCA_030148645.1 Demequina sp.
GCATCATGTCCGGCTCGCGCGAGGTGGCGGGCTGGAACCAGCCTTCGGCGGCGTGGGAGTGGACCGACGCCTTGGCCATCGTGGAGACGGTCGCGGCGGCTGCGGGTGTCGAGTTGACCCGCAAGGCCGATGCGTACGCGCCGTGGCACCCGGGCCGCGCTGCGGTGTTTGCATTGCCGGACGGCACGCCGTGCGCCCACGCGGGCGAGCTGCACCCCAAGGTGTGCGAGACGCTCGGCCTGCCGGCCCGGTCGGTCGCATTCCAGGTGCTGCTGGACCCGATCATCGCGTTCACGGAGGGCGCGCTGGTGGCCGCGGAGGCGGTGAGCCAGCAGGTGGTGGCCAAGGAGGACTTCGCGTTCGTGGTTCCTGCCGCAGTGACTGCGGGTGCGTTGGTGGCGTGCGTGCGTGCTGCCGGGGGAGACCTGGTGGAGGACGTGCGAGTGTTCGACGTCTACGAGGGCGCCCAGGTCGAGGCGGGCCACAAGTCGATGGCGGTCAACGTGCGCATGCGCGCGGCGGACCACACGCTGAGTGCCGACGAGGTGCTGGGTGTGAGGGAAGCCGTGATCGCGGCGGCTGAGGGTGACTTGGGCGCGGTGCTCAGGTAGGTCGGTTTGGAACACAGCGCGCCGTTCCGATGACCACGAACTTTCGCTTGTAGCTGCTACGCCGCTCAGTTGGTCCATGATCGACACGTACATCTCCGCCTGCGCTCCGCGAGGATGCGACCCCTCAAAGTTGCTGATGCGCGGCGGGTCTATGAAGCTGTTGGAAGATGCGGCGAGGCAAGGGTAGTCAAGACCGCGACTGCATCCGCATTGCCTCGACCGCAGCAACAAGGTCCTCCTCCTTCACCTCCTGCTCGTTCCACTCGGTCCAGAAATTCTTGGTTGCGCTCGTTGGTTTGATTCTTGGAACATCTAGTCGAATGCGCGTAGGCAGGATTATTGCGTCGCCAAGTATTAGGGCTTCACCAACGTCTAGCAGTGGCAGCGCGGCCGTTAGGCCGTCCATGCTGTCTGGCATGAGCCGCTTCACCACCGCTTGGTCCTGGTCGTTCGTGAGCCTAAGCACTATGAAGTTGTTGCACTGCGACAGCACGGTCCTGCTCACATCCGACGGGCGCTGACTGACAACCACTAGTGAGACTCCGTATTTGCGGCCTTCCTTTGCGATTCGTTCGAACGATTCGAGTGCGCGGAGTTCGGCAGCGTCCGGAACTCCAGACGGAAGGTAGAGGTGGGCCTCATCGCAGACAAGCGTGACGGGCGTGCGCTTTTCCTCCTCTGTCCAGAAGTGGATCTCGTAGAGCACTCTGGCCAACACTCCGACCACAATCGGAAGAATGTCACTCGGCACCTCGCTGAAGTCAATTACCTTGATGCCGGGGCTCGTTCCGAGCAGTCGCTTCGCAAGCCCGTGCAACCACTCGTAGTCCTGCGCGTCATTCGGGGGATCAAACATGAACCCATAGCGACGGTCCTCGGTGCGCCCGCGCATCCGGTTGATGAAGCGGGTGAGTTTGCCAAAAAAGGGCCCCTGTTTGGGGACAGTCTTGCCAGGGACCATGGCACAGTCGTCGTCGTTGAGGCGGTCAAGGAGGTCTTGTAGCGGGTACGGCACAGGGCTATCCACCGTGAATCGATCCGCAACGGCATTTTGGCCGTCCGCCAACAACCGCTCATGTTTAAGTTCCCGCACGTGATGCGTTAGGCGTGCAGCCTGGTTCGGTGCGTTGTCCTCTGATCGGTCCAGGAGGAGTGCTTGCATTTCTGCTTGATTCAGCAGCCACCACGGAAGGTACAGGGCGTTGTCGTTCTCGGCCCCGGCGTCACCGGGGCCAGCGATGCGAAAGCTCCGTGCGATCGGTTCCGGGCCGGCAGTTAGGGGCGTGTACTCGCCGTGCATGTCGAAGACGATGAGGTTCGGGTGAGCCAACGCCTTCGCGCGTTCGAGCATGAGGGCGACGGCCCAGCTCTTGCCAGATCCTGTACTCCCCAGCAGCGCGGCATGGCGCTGGAACAGGCGATCACCATCCGCGACAGCGATGGCGGATGGGTCGGCTACGAAAGTCCCCAGTTGAAGCCGCTTCTCGGGGTCTAGTTGCTTTGACAGCAAACCCATCAACTGCTGGAGATTGGCACCGAGAATGACCCAGCACAGCGACTCTACGAGCGGGTAACTGTCAGCCCCACGCTTGAAGGTATCTCGCTTCGTGCCGTCGACGGTGCGATACGTGCCGAGAAGGACGACTCGCAGAAGGTCGTGCTGACGGGTTTCGACGGGCACGTCGCCGTCTACCGTCACTTCTTCGACGAGGGCTTCGTCCTGCAGATCCCGGGTGACTCTGTCGAGCACACCAACCAAGAATTCCGACGAACTGGATCCCTGGAAGGCGATGAGGCTCCCGACCCCGACGCGTGTCAGTCGCTCGTGATCGATCGCAGCGGCCCACACGCTTGAAGTGTCAACCCGGAACGTGCGCCCCAGGGCGTCGTCCGCTTCGAATTGGAGTAGCGAATCAGTCATATTCCGAGCACTTCCTTCACTAGGTCTTCCAGGTTCCAAAGAGGCGAGTCCAAATAGACAGTTGTTGAGCCACGGATGACGCGACAATGGTCGTCGGTACTGCCCGCCTCGATTCCGATCGCTGAGTCACTCAGCGCAAGGTACTCCTTGGCGTTCGCGGAGAGTTCCTTCGCGACAATCACCACGGGAACCTGGGGGAATTTGTGACGTAGGTGGGTCTGGAGATGCTCGTCGTTGAACCCGTAGCCCAAGAACAGCAGCGCGGAGGCACCGTCGATCGCATCGTTGGCCCGATTTCGGTGCGCGTCGAACGGAATCTCGTACCCTAGGCGGTACTTGCCGCCGCCGGGAGCAATGATCTGTTTGGTACCGGGTATTTCGAGTTCACTCCGCAGTAGTTGATCATGGTGGCTGACCCAATCGAGGCTGCCGTGGGGCTTTGCGAGTCGGATGTGCGGCCACGTTGCGAGTTGCATCGCCGAGGCCTTACCAGGCACGGTTCGCGGTCTCAGCAGCTCGTCATGGCTCCTGGAAGCGTTGAGACGACCAAGGGTGTGTCCATAGAACATGGTGTCCACGCTGACCCCTGCGCGGGCCGCGTGGACTTCAACCAGTCGGTCGTAGTTTGTCGTAACCACGTCGGTGATGTCACTTACCTTGAGCGTGTGATCTAGGAGACGCCCCAAGGCGGGCACTGCGTCAGCGTCCATGATTTGACCGATTGCAGCGAGTTCCGCGTGCCGAACCAGAGTGGCGATTTCCGACGTGAGGATCTCGACGAGCGATTCGGGCAGAACATCCGAGCCGAGCGCGGTTTCAAGGCCAGCCCCATTGGTGAGTTCGACGGAAATCCGGTCCCACGCAGTTTGGGCGCCAGCGACAAGAGTTGAGTAGCGCTTTGGGATCTCCTCTAGCAGGTGTGTGGCCAATCGACCCATGCTCGGAAGTCCGTACGAGCACGAAACTCCAGATCCCACCACCACGACGAGCCCGCGTTGGACGACATCTTGCACGTACTTGTAGATCGCGTCTTTGCTCGCATCCATTCGTTGGTTGCCCACACCCCCGTGAGTTGCCGGTATGACCAAGACTGAAGAGATGGTACACCGACTCGCCACCTACCCCGCATCGTGCCACGAGCGGGGCCGCGGTGCCAAGGGCGATGTGGCGCCCGATGGTGCTGCGACTCACGTCGAGGCATGCGTGTCGCACGGCTATGTGCCATCCGCTTCTGGTCGACGGCAGACGGCGGACTGGCGCGTCGGGGCGGTTGCCGTGGGTGGGGCCAAGGTGTTCGGTACGAAGCTCGCGCGGGCGCGGTCCACATGACGTCATTGAATGGCTGCCAGATGACCCAAGGGGGCTGGGAATTGCATCAACATGATTTTGGAAGAAGTGGAACTCGGCGCCCTACCGACCTGAGAGTGACCGAACGGAACTCGACCCGTCGCGCTCCTTCGTCACCTCGAGTTTTGCCGGAATCGCTTCCTTCATCGCTTCCACGTGCGAGATGAGCCCAATCGTGCGCCCACCAGCGCGAAGGTTGTCGAGCGTCGCCATCGCGACCTCAAGAGTGTCGCCATCCAGCGACCCGAAGCCTTCGTCAATGAACAGTGTGCTGAGTTGAATGCCGCCAGCCTCGGCGGTCACCGTCTCGGCGAGTCCGAGGGCAAGGGCGAGTGAGGCGAGGAAGGTTTCGCCTCCCGACAGTGAGTGGGTTGATCGAGAGCGACCGGTGTGCGCGTCAAAGATTCGCAGCCCGAGTCCAGTCTCGACATTGCGGTGCTGACGACCGTCGTCGTACTCGAGCCGGTACTGATTGCTCGACATCGTCACAAGACGTGCGTTCGCGGCTGCCACGATGCTCTCCAACTTGGCGGCCAGCACAAACGACTCCAGGCGCATGCGCCGGTCGTTCGGCGGCTTTCCCTCCAAGGTGTTTGCCAGGGCGGTCGCCAAGTCGCGCTGTTGACGCGCGATGGCAGTGTTCTCGTTGGCAGAGACGTACTCCGCTCGCAAGGCCCCGAAGTCGGTGGCGACACGCGCGGCACTGGTGTGAGTTTCTACCGCCGCATCACGCACGGTCTTCGCGTTCTTTTCGGCCTCGCGCAGTGCATCGAGGTCGGCGACCTGCGTGGGCAGCGTTTCCGCAGAGAGTTCCTTGACCACCGCTTGTGCCCCCGTGCGGTTTGCGGTGAACTCATCGACTTGGGCTGCGAGAGTTGCCAATTCTTCCGGATCGAGGGTTGCCTCGGAAGCCTCCTCGACGGATGCGAAGCCGGCTTCGGCGATAGCCGAGTCGAGGGTGCGCTGCGCTGAGGCGACAGCCTTGGTCGCCTGGTGTCTAGCCTCATTGGCACTGGCGACAGCGTTGAGGGAGTCTCGCGACTCATCGAGCGCGTTCACACGCTCGGCGACGGACTCGAAGCCTTGACGGGATCGCTTCACCGTATCCCGCGCTGCCTTGACGTTGTTCGCTGCTGTGGCCAACGCAGTGCTCGCGACGGTGACTTCCTCGGATGCCATTGCGAGAGCCTCGCGTTTTGCCTCGATTGCCTCGTCGTGGGCTGCAATCTCCCGCTCCCACCGCTCGCGGGTGTCCGCGAGTGCGCGAGTGTCAATGACCAAGTTCTCGGCCGTTGCGAAGACACCGGTGGCCTCACCGTGGGTGCCGGCTGCCTTGGGGATAACCTCCTTGAGTTTGCCGGTATGGTCCCGGACTGCGGCCGTAGCTTCCGCCAGGGCCTGGGACGTTGTGTCCATTTGCTGGCGAGCGGCGTCGACCTGGTCGTCGCTGACGGTGTCTGCGACTGGCGCCGCAGGGGACGGGTGCTCGGTTGAACCACACACAGGGCACTTGTCGCCGTCCGCGAGGTCTTCTGCGAGGTGCGCCGCCTCACCGTGAAGGCGGCGTTGGATGAGGTCATCGTGTTGCTTGACGGCCGCTACGTGCACGGCTGATGCTGCGCCTTCCGCCTCGCGGAGTGCATCAAGCTGTTCGGTGAGGGTTGCGGTCGTCCTGTGGGCCTCGAGGGACTCGCGTGCGGCTCTGAGGTTCTTCTCGAGTGCGGGCAGTTTCTCGAGTGCGGCGATGCTCTCGGCGAGATTGTCCTTGGTTTCTCTGAGGGCTTCAGGGGCGTCAGAGATCTCCTTAGCGAGGTCATTCCGTGAAGACTTCTTTGCTTCGAGTACTTGCTCAGCGACGAGGTGCTGTTCCTCGAAATCGTCGAGCTTTCCTTCTACGGAGAGGGCTTCATCGAGGGATCCTCGCGCTTGAGCGATCTCGACGAGCCGGGCCTTGAGTCCGGTGCCCTCGGCGACCGCGAGCGGGCCGAGTTCACTGGGCCACGCGATGTCGATGTGCTCGCTGGCGAGAGCTTCCGCGAGGCGCTCTTCTGCATCGGCTGTTGCGTCTGTGAGCGCTTCTAGAGTTTCCTCGCGAGCAACGTGGGGTGCTCTGACCGGCTGGGCTCGCTTGGCGGCCTCAAGACGTGCGCGGTCCTTGTCGTGGTCCTCGGACTTCGCTTCGAGTTCCGCGAGAGTCGCCCGCGCATTGTCGAGTTGTACTCGCTTGCGCTCGACCAACTCGGCGTCGGTAAGCGCCTGGGCTGCCGCATCGGCGGCCTTGGAAGCTTTCGCACGTGCCTTGGTTGCTGCCCTTGATTCTGCGTAGAGGCGTTTTGCTTGGGCGGCAAACCAGGCGTCGAGCTGGGCAAGTTCCGGCGACCCGGTGCTGGCGAGCAACACTGCGCGCTCCACGAGTCCGGTGAGGGCGACATCGGCCACCTGAAGTGCCTGTTCGCGTGTCCTGGCGATGTCGCGGACTTGGTGTTCAAGTTGCTCGAAACGCCCCGTGTCGAACAGGGAGCGCAACACTTTGAGACGCTCGGCGGTGCCGGTCTGTAGAAATTCCGAGAAGCGACCCTGGGCGAGCAGGATCACCTGCAAGAACTGGTCCGGCGTCAGTTGCATGATTGCGAGCACGCGGTGGCCGACCTCGCGTGGCTTGACCTCGAGCGCTTTCCACCGGCCGTTGAGCCACACGTGAAGCTCGGCCTCGGCTTGCTTGGTGGTGGTTCCCGAGCCTCGTTTTTTGGCGCGCTCGTAGTCTGGAGAGCGCCAGATCTTGTAGCGGTCGTTGCTGACCTCAAACTCGAGGGTCACAGAGGTGGGGTCCTCCTCGCTGCAGAAGTCGCTGCGAAGGCTCTTCTCGGTCTTTTCATAGCGGGGCACCTCGCCGTAGAGCGCGAAGCAGATCGCGTCGAGGATGGTCGACTTTCCTGCACCGGTCTTGCCGGTGATGACGAACAGGCCCTCACCATCGAACTCGGTGAAGTCGATGTGTTGCTTGCTGCGGTAGGGGCCAAAGCCTTCAATGTCGATAGATAGGGCCTTCACCGCGCCGACTCCTTCGCGTCGATGGCGGCAAGGGAGGCAGTGACCATTTCCTTCTCGAGGTCGCTGGGGCCGTCGCCATTGCGCACGAACGAGAGGAATTCGTCGATGATCTCAAGGTCGGACTTGCCGACGACGCGTTCTGCGTAGGTGGCGATGGAGCCAGGGGTGATGCTGGCGGGCTTGTGGGTGAGGGTGACGGCGTGGGGAAACTTGGTTTGGCAGCGGCGCATGGCGTCCAGCGGCATGGTGTCGTCGGTGAGGGTGATGTCGACCCAGTGGTCTGTGGCGGCCTCGTGGGCACCGGGAGTGAGGAGCTCGTTGATGGTGCCGGTCAAGCGGGAGACTTCGCGGGGAATGGGGAGGTCGAGCCACTCGACGTTGGCGAGGCCGTGCGCGTCGAGGTCGACGATCCAGGCGCCGCGGGGCTTGTTCTTCTCGCCGAATGAGAAACGCAGGGGAGCGCCGCTGTAGCGGATGTGCTCGGACAGCGTGGTGCGGCCATGGATGTGGCCGAGCGCGACATAGGCGGGGCCGTCGAACACTGAGACGGGGACCAAGTCGAGGCCGCCGCGGATGATGTCCCGCTCCTCAGTGGTGCCGGAGTCCTCTTGGGTGGCGTGCGCGTTGGTGGTGAAGCAATGTGAAGCGACGATGAAGCGCCCTCCGCGCGCGGAAGCGTCGGCCCGAATGAGACCCATGGCGAAGGTAAGCGCTTCGCCATGGGTGTTGCCGTCGAAGTCCTCGTAGGCGCCGGTCAGGAAGCCTGGGTGGAGGTATGGGATGCCGTAGAGATGGACTGGACCGTGCTTATCGGTGAGGATAACGGGTTGGGCGATCGTTGTGAGGTCAGTTCGGACGTGGACACCGCCGAGCGCGGCGAAGGTGGCCATGTGCCCGAGGCGTGCCGGGCCGTCGTGGTTGCCGCTGGTCAGCACTACCGTGGCGCCTGCCTCGCGAATCGCTATGACGACTTCGTTGAACATGGTGAACGCGTCGGCCTTGGGGGTGGACGAGTCGAAGATGTCGCCCGCGACCAGGACCACGTCAATGTGGTGCTCGGTAACGGCGTCAGCGAGTGCGGCCAGGACTGCGCGCAGGTGTTCGTCAGTGCTGTGGCCGTGGAACGTGCGCCCGATGTGCCAGTCCGACGTGTGCAAGAGCCTCATGGGCGAAGGCTACTCGTGGCGAGTGACACACACCGGGCGAGATCGTTCTCGGGCGGCGAAGGCCGACGGGAGTGTGGCAGTTTGCCCTTTACAACTGAGCCGCGCTGCGCAATAGTCGGCTCACAGGGGCCCTTGCTCGACTGCGTGACGAGCCGTGCGCATTGGCGGTCCAATCCGACCCCAGATTTGAAGGGCTCACCATGACGTTTCTAGCCCCGGAATCGGGCTCGAATGCGCGGGCCTTTGACCTCAACGTCGAGAGTGTCCTGGACCACTGGACCGTAGGTTCGGCGCTCCGCGAGATCGTTGCCAACGCGCTCGACGAAGCAGTTCTGACAGGTACAGACGAGCCGAAGATCACCGAGGTCGCTCCCTCAGTGTGGATTGTCCGCGACTATGGCCGGGGTCTGGAACACAAGCACTTGTCGCAGAACGAGAGCGACGAGAAGGCTCATCACGAGAGCGTGATCGGTCAATTCGGGGTCGGGCTCAAGGATGCTCTAGCAACTTTCCACCGACAAGGCATCGGTGTGGAGATTCACAGCAAGTTCGGTGACTTCTCATTGATTCAGCAGGCGAAGGCTGGGTTCGAAGACGTCTCCACGCTTCACGTGTTGTTCTCAAACTCGTCGAAACCGGATCTCGTTGGCACCGAGTTCGTGCTGAAAGGGGTCACGGACTCCGACGTGTCCGAGGTCCGGGCGATGTTTCTTCGGTTCAGCGGGATCGAGGCGTTGGCTCAAACCGCTTTCGGCGAGATCCTTGATGTCCGTGACAGGGTGCTCCAAGGTCGTATCTACGTGAGGGGACTGCTGATCGCAAAGGAGGACAACTTCCGGTTCTCCTACAACATCACCAAACTCGACGCGGGGTTGCGCAAGGCACTCAACCGCGAGCGCACCAACGTGGGGAGGACTGCCTACTCGGCCCAACTCAAGAAGATGCTGACGGGCACCGACTCAGAGGAAGTGGCGCGGATACTCGTAGATGAGTTTCGGGCGATCGAGTCGGGCACCAACTGCGATGAGATCACGTGGCGAGAAGTCTCGGTCTTTGCGACCAAGGCGCTTCACAGCCAGCGGGAAGTGGTCTTCGTAACCGCCGAAGAACTACAAACAGCTCGCTCAGACATAGATCACGTTGGTGACGATGGTCGCGAAGTGGTGGTGGTGACGCAGGCAGTCCGCGATCGTCTCCGGAGCGAGCCAGGCTTTGACGGATCCAAAATGCTCGACCTCGGAGGCTTTCGCCAGGCCTATAACGACAGCTTCGTATATGAGTACGTCGACCCGGAAGACCTCACCCCGGATGAGCGCCGCATGTGGGATTTGGGACCCGCGATAATCAATATGGTGCTACCCGCTGGTGAGTCGTTCGGCTTTGATGTGAGGATCTCCGCGAAGATGAGACTCGCAGGCGCTCACGACGATGTCGCGGGGCATTGGCGGCCTGAAACGCGAGAGATAGTCATCAGGCGCGATCAGTTGAGCGATATCACCTCGTTTGGAGGCGTGCTTCTCCATGAAGTGGCCCACGCGATGTCGGGGGCTTCAGACGTGTCGCGAGACTTTGAGGACTTCCTGTCCAACTACATCGGCTTGCTCGTTGGGCGCCTCGTTTCCCGGATCGGTGACTGAAGCATCGGAATGAGCGCGGATGGTCGAGGTCCTCACTCCAGGCTCCGTAGGAGCGCACCCAACCCGTCGCAGATCTCAGGTCTTGTGTCCGGGCACGAACTCAGCCGCGCAACAACAACGCGCGAAACTGGTGCCAGCCTGGGATGTGGTGTACCGACGGGCCCGCAGACCAAATCGCCTTCTGGACAGGCTTGGCCAGAGGTCGACCGACCGTGGTGTGTTGCGCGGGTCTGTATTGCGGCCGGCCGACCAACGGCTTCGAGACGGCTCACGCCGACGCGGTCAGCAGTTCGGTAGGTCGTCGAGATTGTTCGGTGAATAGGAGTCGGGACTCGTAGTGAGATAGTCCCGGCCGTTGCGAACGCCGACTCGAACGTAGACCATGCGCTCGTTGACGGAAACGTAGTAAGCCCCCGCATCGCGGCGGATATTGGCGACTGCCTCTGCCTTGCTGTGGCTCCATCCGGATCCACACAAGCCGACGATGTCGCCGTCCAGGTCTTTCTTGCTATTGGTCACTTGATGGCGCGTAGCGCTTTTTGGTACTGGTAGTCCAGCGACCTGGTACTGGGTTTCTGGTGAGGTGGTACCGGCTTCGGGCTGGTGTCCGACGCCGGTACCTTCTCGTAGTGGTTATTCCCAGTAGGTATCGGCCGTGCGGGCGTGCTCGTGTCGGAGTTTACGCATGTCGATCTGACCGAGGTTGATGGTTCTGGCGTGGTTCGCGAGCCGGTTGACGATCGAGTCGGCTGCGATGCGGTCGGGTAGTTCGGCGACCCAGTGGGCGGGCCCGGTTTGTGACACGATGACCGTGGGCAGTCGGTGTTCCCGGTTCGCGAGCACGGCGAACAGGTCGCTGGCCGCGTCCGAGTCGATGCCGACGGTCAGGAAGTCGTCGATGATCAGCAGGTCCGTCTCCGAAAGCTCGTTGAGCAGCCTTTGGTGTGTGATGCCGTCGGCGCGGGTGATGACGAGTCGGCGGGCGAGGTCGTCCATCCGTGCGTAGGTGACGGCGTGCCCGTTGTGGCAGGCGCTGATCCCGAGTGCGCAGGCCAGGTAGGTTTTCCCGCCGCCGGTGGGCGAGATGATGAGCAGGTTCATCGGGTCTGCCCGCCAGTCGTGCGCGGCGTAGCGTCGCATTCTCACCGGGGTGATTCCGCGCCCTTCCCGGTAGTCGATCTCCGCGATCGATGCGCCGGGGATCGGGAACTTCGCCCCGCGTATGAGCCTGTCGACCTTGTTGATGCGGCGTTGTTCGAGGGCGTCGTCGACGGCGGTGAGAAACAGTTGCTCCGGGGTGAGGGTGTCGTTGGCCTCGTCGGTGATGAGCTGCTCGAGGCAGGTCGCGACGTGGGTAACTCGCAGGGCACGGAACTTGTCGTAGTCGATGCTGGTGAACGTCACTGGCCCGCCTCCGCGTTGGCCTCGTAGTGGGAGGTGTCGCGCACGAACACGTCCGGCCCGAGGGCGCCACCGCCCCGTTTGCGGGTGGACGCGGCCGGCGTGTGCGGCCGCGGTTTGTCGGCGTCGGATCCGATCGCGGCCATGATGCGCTTGAGGGTCGTGTAGGTGGCATACCCGGACCTGTTGACCAGTTCCTGGCAGGCGGCCTCCAATCGTTCCCGGTTGCGCTTGCCGAGCCCGCTAAGGATGTTCTGGCAGTCCAGGTAGCCCTGCGCCTCGATGGCGTGCCGGTCAAGGATCTGCTCGATCACAGCTGCGGTGGCTGGTCCGAAGCTGCGGGCCCGGTCGGTAAACCATCGTCTTGACCACAGCCCGTCGATGTCCCGGTGCTGCGGCGGGATGTGTTCTGGCAGCGTGGAGTACTGGCCCTTGCGGCCGTGCAATCGTCTGTGATCGCAGACGATCTCGGTGCCGTCGAACACCGTCACCCGGGTAGTCGTCAGCCGTACTCGCAGTAGCCTGCCCGCCAGTTGCCAGGGCACGGAATATCGCTGAGAATCCGTGGTGACATGGTAATTTCGTCCCGCCTTGAGTTCCTTCCACGTCACCTCCTCGAACCGGGCGTCCGGCAGCGACGCGAGCAGTCCCGACTCCTCGGTTTCGAACCGCTCCCACCGGGTGGTGCCGTCCGCGCGCCTGATGTCGTGGTTGATCTCGTAGACCCGCTCATCGATCGCGTCATTGAGCTCGGCCAGGGTCGTGAACACGTCGCCCTCGAGATAGCCGATGACGCGCTTGTTCACCACGTTCACCGCGTTTTCGGCTGCAGCCTTGTCACGCGGTTTCCTGCGGCGGGCTGGCACGATCGCAGTCTGGTAGTGATCGGCCAACTGCTGATACCTGCCGTTGACGACCCGCTCCGCGTCGCCCTTGCGGCGCAGGTGTGTCGAGGTGGTCGGATTGTCGGGAACGACGAGCTGAGTCACGCCGGCGTAGAACACAAACGCCCGCACATGCGCATCCAGCCACGACTCGGACTTCATGTCCGTATAGGCCCGGCAGAAGATCACCCCGGAAAACGGCAGCACCGCGACGAACAACACCGCACGGGTGACCTCGCCGGTGACCGCGTCGACCACGTCAACCGTGTCGCCGGCCCAGTCCACCAGCATCGCCCGGCCCGGCTCGTGACGAAGCGTCGCAACCAAATCATGGGTCCGGACGTAGTCCGTGAACAAGGCGCAGAACTGCGAATACCCGTACTTCTTCTTGCCTCCACCGCTGGCGTCGGCGTAACGACGCCATGCCAGCAGCAACGTGAAATGCCGGTTGGCCCGCATCGACGCCAGCACCGCGGGCAGGTCGGGCTGGTCGTACTCGTCCGACACCCGACGCCGCCCGTCAGGGAACCACTCGGCCAGCTCGGCCTCGCTCACCGCCGACGCCGAGCCGGCCCCGCGCTGCGCGACTACCTGCTTGACCCGAGACACATCGCGTCGCGAGCACCCCACGGCGACGACGATCTCGTCATAACTACGACCCGCGAGCACCAGCTCGAGAATCACCCGATAGTTGGCCATATGCCACCCTCCGAATCAGACGCGGCGACACCCAACGTGTCACCGCGCCATCAGCAGAGCAGAGCAACCCAGCCCGTACCAACTAGACGGAATACCGGTACCAGGTCGCTGGACTACCAGTACCAAAAAGCGCTACGCGCCAAAGGTGGCGTCCGTTACCGCCTCGACGGCGCCGAATCTCTTGGTGAGACCGCTGGCCTCGACAACACGGGTCGTCATCGTGGTGACTCCTTGTGGATCATCTGGATCAATTGCTGTGGTGTGATGGCCAAGGTGTCCGC
>JASBTB010000088.1 GCA_030148645.1 Demequina sp.
CCGACTTCACCCGATCACGATGGGCGTGAGCAAGCAGCTGGTGCCCGTCTACGACAAACCGATGATCTACTACCCGCTGTCGACGCTCATCATGGCGGGCATCGGGGACGTGCTGGTCATCACGACGCCTCACGACGCCGAACAGTTCGAGCGGCTCCTGGGCGACGGCTCGCAGTTCGGCATCTCCATCACGTACGCGCAACAGAGCGAGCCGAACGGACTGGCGCAGGCGTTCACCATCGGTGCCCACCACGTGGGGGGCGACAGCGCGGCACTGGTGCTGGGCGACAACATCTTCTACGGCCACGGTCTTGGCTCTCAGTTGCAGAAGTTCTCCGACATCGACGGGGCGGCCGTGTTTGCGTACCGGGTGGCCGACCCCACGGCCTACGGCGTGGTCGAGTTCGATGCCGCGGGCAGGGCCATCTCACTCGAAGAGAAGCCCACGAACCCCAAGTCGCACTTTGCCGTGCCCGGCCTGTACTTCTACGACAACGACGTGATCGAGATTGCCCGGGGCCTCAAGCCGAGCGCACGCGGCGAGTATGAGATCACGGATGTCAACCGGCACTACCTCGAGGCGGGCAAGCTCCAGGTGGGTGTGCTCCCACGCGGCACCGCGTGGCTGGACACCGGCACCTTCGACTCGCTCCTGGACGCGAGCCAGTTCGTGCAGACCGTCGTCCACCGCCAGGGCTTGAGCATTGGCGCGCCAGAGGAGGTGGCATGGCGTCGCGGCTTCCTCAGCGACGACGAGTTGCGGGACCGGGCGCAGAAACTCACCAAGTCTGGTTATGGTCAGTACCTGCTGCGGGTGCTCGAAGAGGGACTGTAGCGGCTTCCTCGTCCGCTCAGGCGAGCAACTCCTCGGACGCGACCGCCCACCGCTCGCGCCACTGTCCGATGCCCTCGATGCCGAGCGCCTCGTGCGCGCGGTGGCCAAGGACGGACCACGCGGGGCGGGGGGCGGGACGCCGGTAGGCGGCGGAGTCCGTCGGCGACACAATGTCGCCCAGACCCGCCGACGCCACGATCTGTCTCGCGAAGTCGTACCACGAGCACTGCCCCGCTGAGGTGGCGTGATAGGTCCCCGCTGGCGCATCGGCCTCCAGGAGGCGCACCATGAATGCGGCCACGTCCCGGGTCCACGTCGGCTGACCGGTCTGGTCGGTGACGACGGACAGTGCGCCGCGTTCGCGACCCACCTTCGCAATCGTCTTGGGGAAGCACGGCCCGGCGCGCCCATACAGCCACGCGGTACGCAGGATCAGGGCGTCGGCACCCGAGCCGCGCACCGCGGTCTCGCCTGCCGCCTTCGTTCGGCCGTAGGCGGAGGCCGGGGCCGTCGGCGCGTCCTCGGCGTATGGCGTCCGGGCATCCCCCGCGAAGACGTAGTCCGTGCTGATGTGGACCAGGCGGGCGCCCGTCGTGGCGGCTGCGTGCGCGAGGAAACCGGGTCCTACGGCATTGACGGCGTGGGCGAGTTCCTCATGCTCCTCGGCCGCGTCGACGGCGGTGTATGCCGCGCAGTTGATGACCAGGTCCGCCTCGGCGACGGCCG
>JASBTB010000125.1 GCA_030148645.1 Demequina sp.
TCCCGCGACGATATCCTTGCCGAAGCGGTCGCGCTGTGAGCAATGACGACGCGGGTCACGCACTGGCCGCGCTCAAGGGCGGCTCCCGTATTGAGGTGAGAAGGCTCCAGCCATGACCACCGTCACCGTGCGCGCGATCCGCGCCGACATCACCACGCTCGCGGTCGACGCGATTGTCAACGCCGCAAACTCGTCGTTGCTGGGCGGCGGGGGAGTCGACGGCGCTATCCACCGTGCGGCGGGCCCCGACCTTCTCCACGAGTGCAGGCTGCTCGGGGGCTGCCAGACGGGCGACGCCAAACTCACCCAGGGCTACCGGCTCCCCGCCGGGCACATCATCCACGCGGTCGGCCCCGTGTGGCGCGGCGGCGAGGCAGGGGAGCCTGAGCTGCTCGCATCCTGCTACCGCCGGGCCATGGAGATAGCGCATGCGCAGGGCTTCGCGTCGATCGCGTTCCCCAGCATCAGCACCGGCATCTACGGCTATCCCATCGAGAAGGCCGCCGCCGTTGCAGTCGCGACCGTGCGCGGCGCGTTGGCAGAGGGTTCCTCTGTGACCGAGGTGACGTTCGCATGCTTCAGCGAGGCCGATCTTGCTGTGTACCAGGGCTTGCTCGGCGCCTGACCTCGCTAGGACTCCCGCCACCACAGCAGCGCGCGGTCTCCCGAGGCCCGGTCGCGGGACGCGAAGCTGTGGCGCGCGTAGAACCGCATGGCGTCCACGTCGGGCTCGTCCACCTGGACCTCGAGCTGACCCCACCCCTCCTCGCGCGCAATGGCCACGAGCCGCTCGATGAGCACAGCGCCGATGCCCTGGTTGCGTCGCTCCGGCGCCACGTACAGATCTTCCAGCAGTCCCACGCGGCCCTCGTGATAGACCGACGGCCGCAGCGACACCGTCGCGAAGCCCACCGCAGGCGTGCCCGCGAGCAACGCCACGACGTCCGGCCCGCCCAGCATCGTCCGGAAGCGGTCCTCCAGGACGTCCAGGGGAGGGACCTCGGCGTCGTACTCCGCGTTGAAGGCGGTGAGCAGCCGAGCGAATTCGGGGGCGTCGCAGCTCGATGCTCGCCTCACCGTGACCGCGGCCTCACTCATGCGGCAAGGCTAACCGGCACCGTGTCCACGCCGCCGGGGGAGCGCATGCTCGCGGCTGCACCCCGCGGGGCTACGGCGTGCCAGGATCAACGCATGAGCACTTCAGGAAGCATCGTCCACGTGGTCCTCACCCAGTGGCGTCCCGAGACGCCCGCCGACGCTCTGGCGCAGATGCGCGACATCATCGGCCGCTTCCAGGCCGAGGTCCCGGGCGTGCTGAGCGTGACCGAGGGGCCTAGCGTCAGCGTGGAGGGTCTCGAGTCCGGCTACGAGTGGGCCCTCGTGGTGACCTTCCGCGACGCGGCCGTACGCGACGGCTACCTGGACCACCCGACGCATCGGCCGGTCGCGGCGATCATCGGGGAGTGGGCCGAACGCCTCGTGGTGTTCGACGTCGCCGCGTAGCGGGCCACGCACCTCCCACCCCGACGCGCGTCGGTCCTGTTGTGAGTCCTGCGTCGCTGCGGTATCACTGGAACTGCACGCCCGCGTCGGACCCGACACGGCTGCCCACCAGCACGGGAGCACCACCATGCGCCGACTCCACGTCACCCGAGTTCTCGCCGTCGCCGCCGCTGCGGCACTGTTGGCCGCAGGATGCACCGGGGGCGATCCCAAGCCGACCGCGACCGTGACCGCCACCACAGACCCGGCCACCACGTCGGCCGCGCCCTCGGCCCCGATCCCCTCCGCGACGCCCACGCCGTCCACCGCGCCACCCGCCGACGAACAACCACCCCCAGCACAGGCACCCTTCCCCGCGGACCTGGCCCCCGACACCGCCACGGCCAGCGCCAACGCGGGCCTCAGCCCCGTCAACCTGCGCTTTGGGGTGCACGACGGCTACGACCGCCTCGTGCTCGACCTCGAGGGAACTGGCACGCCCGGATGGACTAGCCAATACGTGGACGACCCCAGATCCGAGGGGTCGGGCGAGTCGATGGATCTGGAGGGCACCGCCTACCTGCAGACCACCGTCAAGGGCGTGATCTACCCCACCGAACCCGGCGCCAAGGAGTACGTGGGCTCGCGACGGTTCCAACCCGCGTCGGCCGGCGTGATCCACGAGGTCGTCTACGGCGACGTGTTCGAAGGCCAAGCCGAGGTGTACATCGGCGTCAGCTCCAAACAGCCGTTCCGCGTGTTCCTGCTGGAGGACCCCACGCGCATCGTGATCGACATCTATCACCCGTAAGGGACGCAGCGACGCGCGGGCAAGGTGGAGTCAGACTCTGCCGCACCGACGGCCATCTGTAGAGCCGCACTCCGGGAGAGACATTGACTGACGTACAGCCGCGCGCCGGCCGGGGCAGCGCCGTGACTCACGAGGCCGCCCGCCGCCGCTCCATCGCCGTCATCTGTCACCCCGACGCCGGAAAGTCCACCCTCACCGAGGCGCTCGCGCTCCACGCGCACGCGATCGACAGCGCGGGAGCCGTGCACGGCAAGGGCGGTCGCTCCGGCACCGTGTCCAACTGGTCCGAGATCGAACGCTCCCGCGGCATCTCGATCACCTCCGCCGCGCTTCAGTTCGAGTACGGCGACCACATGATCAACCTGCTCGACACCCCCGGCCACGCAGACTTCTCCGAGGACACGTACCGCGTGCTCACCGCCGTGGACGCCGCCATCATGCTGTTGGACGCCTCCAAGGGCCTCGAGCCGCAGACCCTCAAGCTCTTTGACGTGTGCCGCAGGTGCGACGTGCCCGTCATCACCTTCGTCAACAAGTGGGACCGCCCCGGCACGGGCGTGCTGGCGCTGTGCGACGAACTCGAGCAGCGCATCGGCCTGCGCCCCACCCCGCTCAGCTGGCCCATCGGAGAGGCGGGCCGCTTTGTGGGCCTCCTGGACAGGGACGACGCCGGGGCCAGGACGTATCGCTAGGCCCCGGGCGGAGCGAGCATCGCCGAGGAGACCCACCTTGACGCGGCCGACGCCGCGCGTGAGCTGGGCGAGCACTACGCCACCGCCTACGACGAGGCCCACCTGTTGGAGCCCGTGGACCGCGAGTCATTCCTGCAAGGCAAGACCACGCCGATGCTGTTCGGGGCCGCCCTGGCCAACATCGGCGTGAAGCAGTTGCTGGACACCGTGATCGAGTTGGCGCCGCCGCCGCGCGCCCAGCCGACGGACGAGGGCGCGGCCGAGCCGGGAACTCGCGACGTCGACACCCCGTTCAGTGGCTTCGTGTTCAAGATCCAGGCGGGCATGGACACGAACCATCGGGACCACTTGGCGTACATCCGCGTGTGCTCGGGCCGGTTCGAGCGCGGCATGGTGGTCACGCACGAGCGCACCGGCCGCCCGTTCGCCACCAAGTACGCGCAGTCCGTCTTTGGCCGCGAGCGCGACACGATCGAGGAAGCCTTTCCCGGCGACGTCGTCGGCCTCGTGAACGCCAGCAACCTCACGGTGGGCGACACGTTTTTCGATCCCGCGGGCCCGGCCGTGCGCTTCCCGCCGATGCCCGCATTCGCTCCCGAACACTTTGCGGTCGCGTCGGTGCGCGACCCAGGGCGGTCCAAGCAGTTCCGCAAGGCCATCGCGCAACTCGAGCAAGAGGGCGTGGTGCAGGTGCTGATCTCCGAGTCGCGCGGCGACGCGAACCCGATCCTCGCGGCCGTGGGGCCGCTGCAGTTCGAGGTGGCGCAGTTCCGCATGGAACACGAGTTCGGAGCTACGATCCGGCTCGACACGTTGGGCTTCTTGCTGGCGCGCATCGTCAAGCCCGAGGACCTGGACGAGGTGGCGTCCGCGCCCGGCATCGAGATCACGCGCCGACGCGACGGCGCCTTGCTGGCGCTCTTCCGTGACATCTGGCACGTGCGGTCCTTCCAGCGCAACCACAAGGACGTCGAGCTCATCGCGCTCGACGCGAGCGAAGACTGACGTCACAGCGGGCCGCGCCGTTAGGCTCGCATCGTGATCCTCACCATCACCACCACGCACACGCCGGCCACGGACCTGGGCTTCCTGCTGCACAAGCACCCCGACCGCGCACAGTCCTTCGACCTCTCCGTGGGCACCGCCCACGTGTTCTACCCCGAGGCCACTGAGGAGCGCTGCACCGCAGCCCTGCTGCTCGAGGTCGACGCCCTCGAGTTGGCGCGCGGCTCCGGGCGCACCACCACCAGCGACTTCACGCTGGGCCAATACGTGAACGACCGCCCCTACGCGGCGTCGTCCCTGCTGGCATCGGCCATGAAGCGGGTGTTCTCCACGGCGGTGGCGGGCACCTTGAAGTCCAACCAGGCGCTCGCGGACTCGGCCCTCCCGCTCGAGATCCGCATCCCCGCGCTGCCGTGCCGCGGCAGCAGCGACTTTGCGCGCCAGCTGTTCGCGCCGCTTGGCTGGGAGGTCGTGGCGACCGCAGTGCCGCTTGACCCTGAGTTCCCCGAGTGGGGCGATTCGCGCTACCTGGACCTCACCCTCACCGGCACCGTGCGCCTCGCCGACGCCCTCAGCCAGCTGTACGTGCTGCTACCCGTGCTGGACGACGCCAAGCACTACTGGGTGGGCGACGACGAGATCGACAAGCTGGTGCGCCACGGCGAGGGTTGGCTCGAGGCACACCCGCTGCGCGACGCGATCGCACGAAGGTACTTGGCGCACCAGAAGGGCCTGGTCAACCAGGCACTCGACCGGCTCGTGGAAGCGGGCGGCGACGACCCGGAGGCGCTCCCGCCCGAGGCGACCCCCGCCGAGGATCTCCCGCAGCCCCGCGCGCGGCTCGCCTGGACGCGCAGGGACGCGATCGTGGCCGAACTCAAGGCGCTGGGAGTGCGCAGCGTGGCCGACGTCGGTTGTGGTGATGGCGCCCTGCTGCGCCCGCTGCTGGCCGACGCGTCGTTCACCCGCATCGTCGGCACGGACGTCTCGGCCACGGCCTTGGCGCGCGGCGCCCGCAGGCTGCATGTCGACGGGATGAGCGAACGCCAAGCGCAGCGCCTCACCCTGTTCCAATCGAGCGCCACGTACCGCGACGAGCGGCTTGAGGGCCTGGACGCCGTGGTGCTGATGGAGGTCATTGAGCACCTCGACCTGGACAGGCTGCCCGCGCTCGAATCGGCGATCTTTGGGCATGCGCGCCCGGAATTCGTGATCGTGAGCACGCCCAATCGCGAGTACAACGCGTTGTACCAAGGGATGGCCGACGGCGCGCTGCGTCACCCCGACCACCGCTGGGAGTTCACGCGCGACGAGTTCACCGACTGGGCCACGTCCGTGTGGCAAAACTACGGGTATCGGGTGAGCATTTCCGGCATCGGCGATGCCGACCCGACTCTCGGCTCGCCCACGCAAATGGCGGTCTTTAGCAGGGTCGATCCCGTGCAGGACGCCGCCGCCGAGGACGCGGGTGCTCAGGACGCGACGGAGGACGTCGCATGACCCGCCGCATCGAGATCCCGGAGCTTGCCATGGTGATGCTGATCGGCATCTCCGGCTCCGGCAAGTCCACGTTCGCCGCACGGCACTTTCTGGGCACAGAGGTCATCAGTTCGGACGCCGCGCGCGGCTTGGTGAGCGACGACGAGAACGACCAGACCGCCACGGCCGATGCCTTCGACGTGGTGCACTACCTGGCGGGCAAGCGCCTGGCACGGGGCAAGATCGCGGTGATCGACGCGACGAACATCCAGCCCGAGGCGCGCAAGTCCCTGGTGGCGGTGGCCCGCGAGCACGACGTGCTGCCTGTCGCGATCATCTTTGACGTGCCCGAGAAGGTCTGCCTGGAGCGCACGCTCGAGCGTGACGATCGCGACTTTGGCGCGCAGGTGATCAAGCGTCAGGCCGCGACGATGCGCCGGCACCTCAAAGGCCTGGCTCGCGAGGGCATTCGCACCACGCACACGCTGAGCGCCGACGACATCGACGACGCCGAGGTGGTGCGCACCAAGCTCTACAACGACCTGCGCCACGAGACCGGGCCGTTCGACGTGATCGGTGACGTGCACGGTTGCCGCGCCGAACTCGAGACCCTCCTTGGCACGCTCGGCTACCACATCACTCGCGACGAGGACGGCAGGGCCGTGGACGCCGCCCACCCCGAGGGCCGCCGCGCCGTGCTGGTCGGCGATCTCGTGGACCGCGGCCCCGATACACCCGGCGTGCTCCGCCTTGCCACGGGGATGGTGGGCGCGGGCCACGCCTTTGTGGTCTCGGGCAACCACGAGGCCAAGTTGGTGCGCGCGCTGTCACGCAAGAACGTGACAGTCTCGCACGGGCTCCAGGACTCGCTCGACCAGCTTGCGCAACAGCCCGACGAGTTTGTCGCCGAGGTGCGCGAGTGGATGGACGGGCTCATCTCGCACTATGTGCTCGACGGCGGGAGCCTGGTGGTGTCCCACGCGGGCCTCATCGAGAAGTACCACGGGCGGGCATCGGGAAGGGTGCGGGCGTTCTGCCTGTACGGCGACACGACGGGGGAGACCGACGAGTACGGCCTGCCCGTGCGCTACCCGTGGGCCAACGAGTACCGCGGCAAGGCGATGGTGCTGTACGGGCACACCCCGGTGCCCACCGCCGAGTGGGTCAACAACACGATGTGCCTGGACACCGGCTGCGTGTTTGGCGGCTCGCTCACGGCGCTGCGCTACCCCGAGCGGGAGGTTGTCTCCATCCCGGCCGAGCGGGTGTACTACGAGCCCGCACGCCCGTTGGCGCCCCCGGTCGAGGAGCGCGAACCCGGCCTGCTCGACATTGACGACGTGCTCGGCACCTCGGGTGTCGAGACCGCCCTCGCAGGCCGTGTCTCGGTGCGTCCCGAAAACGCCGCGCCCGCCCTCGAGGTCATGAGCCGATTCGCCATCTCACCCTCGTGGTTGATCTACCTGCCGCCGACGATGGCGCCAGTGGAAGCGTCGGCCGTCGAGGGCGTATTGGAGCACCCGACCGAGGCCTTCTCGGCGTTCCGCAGGCATAAGGTCGGGCGGGTGGTGTGCGAAGAGAAGCACATGGGATCGCGTGCGGTCGTGGTGATTGCGCGCAACCTGGAGGCGGCGCGGCGGCGGTTTGCGGAGCGCGGGGAGCGCACGGGCGTGGTCTACACGCGCACGGGGCGCGAGTTCTTTGCCGGGAAATTGGGGGTGGAGTTGGTGCGGCGCATCACCGCCACCGCCGAGTCTGCCGGCCTGTTCGACGAGCTCGGCACCGACTGGTTGGCTTTGGACGCCGAACTGCTGCCGTGGAGTGCCAAGGCCCAAGGGCTGTTGCGTGCCCAGTACGCCCAGGTGGGAGCGGCGGCGCGTGCGTCGATGCCGGTGGCGCTCGCCGCCCTGGATGTGGCGTCGGCGCGAGGGGTGGATGTCGACGCGCTGCGCGGACGCGTGGCCGGGCGGGACGCCAATGCTCAGCTGTTTGTGGACGCGTACCGGCGGTACTGCTGGCCCGTCGACGGCCTGGAGGGCGTCCAACTGGCGGTGTTCCAGGTGCTCGCCGCCGAGGGCGCGACTTTCGAGGAGCGCGAGCACGCCTGGCACATGGACATCGCGGACCGCCTGGTCGCCGCCAACGGCGACCTGTTCCGCACCACTCGCCGCACCTACGCCGCGCTCGATTCCGACGAGGAGTGCGCCGCCGCGTCGGCGTGGTGGGAGGAACTCACGGCCGCGGGCGGCGAGGGCATGGTGGTGAAGCCTGCGCTCAACCTCGACACGTCGAGGCCCCAGCCGACGCAACCGGGCCTCAAGGTGCGCGGAAGGGAGTACCTGCGCATCATCTACGGCCCCGACTACCTCGACGCAGACCACCTCAAGACGCTCAAGAACAGGTCCGTGGGGCGCAAGCGGTCGCTGGCGGCACGCGAGTACGCCCTGGGTATTGAGGGACTGCGGCGTACGGCGGCGGGTGAGCCGTTGTGGCGCGTGCACGAGTGCGCGTTCTCAGTACTTGCGCTGGAGAGCGAACCGATGGATCCACGGCTATAGCGCGATTGCCCGCGCCCTTGAAGGCTGCGCATGATGTGAGTTGGCGATGGGGCTCGGCCTCGGCGTGCTTGGATGTGTCCATGCCAAAGAGGGTGACGTGGTCGCAGTACCGGGAGTCCATCGGGGATCGTTCGGGCTTGTTTGCCGCGCTGGCCGGGGCCTGGTCCATCGAGCGCGCGCTGTATCCGGGCAGCTATGTGGACTTGTCTCCGTCGACCGCCTTCGGGTTGGTCACCTACGTGGACAACGATGCCCGGGCCGCGAGGTTCTTTGCCGATCCCGACCTGGTGCGCGCCGAACTTGCCGGACTCACCGGGCCCGGTGTCGATCCGGAGGTGAGGTTCCTCGCCGGGGACTACACCAAGCCCCTGGACGTGCCCGAAGGCAGCATGGACCTACTGATCTCGCTGTACGCGGGACCGGTGTCGGAGTATTGCCGCCGCGACCTGCGCCCCGGCGGCTTGCTCCTGGCCAACACGAGCCACGGCGACGCCAGCGTTGCGGCGCTCGAGCCTGACGTGCGCCTCGTGGCGGCGGTACACCACGCCAATGCCGGCTACCGTCTGGTCACCGACGGACTCGAGACTTACCTTGTCCCCAAGCGCCCCGAGACGGCCGACGCCGTCCGCATCCGCTCTTCCGGTCGTGGCATCGCCTACACGCGCAGTGCGGCCGCCTACCTGTTCGAGGTCCCCTGAGTGGCGTCCGCGCGCATCCCGCAGTGCGCCCTGTAAGTGCATGAGTGCACCTTCTTGTGGCAAACGTACGCCCATGCACTTACAGGGCGCGGGGTCTGCTGTGGGAACGACGGCACCGTCGTGATCGTCGCACCGCTGTCACCACCTACCCCGGCGCCAGCAGGTCGACGCCGACCGCGGCGCCGCGCACGGGCCAGTGTGCACGCTTCGAACGACCTCTACCTGTTCCACTCCACCGTCGAGGCGTCGGATAGGACGAGGTCTGCCATCTGGGCGGGCGGGGCTCAAGGCTGTCTGGGAACGACCACTCGATCGCCGCCCGCGCATCGTCGCGGGTCGGGTTGGGCTACTTCTGCGGGCGCTCGTTCGAAGGTTTCTCCGGTCACTGCTCGAAGAGCCGTTGCGCGTTATGCTCGGCGTTGTACGCGCCGATGACCCGGTCCACGCCTTCACGGTCGTCAAGGTCGACGCCGTCGGCGAGGATCCCGGTCAGCAACTCCTTGGCTGGCCCCCCGTGGCCTGCGTCGGCGCTCAGGGCGTGGAATTCGTTCCGGTTGTGCGCGACGGTGTCGATCACAGGCCCGATGTGCTCGGTCGCCAGGCCATTGCGGCGCAGCGCGAACTGCACCCACGCACCGAGCACGGCCGGTACGGCGTCCATGCACTCGGGCTCCAGGATGACTTTGCGGTGCACCCAGTCGAGCATGAAGCGCGACGGCCTCGCCAGGGTTCCAGGCCAGGACGCCGCCGGGCAGATACCCGTCGCCAAAGTCGATGAAGGTGTCGGCGAGGACCTCGACGATGCTCGTGTCGTCCTGGGCTGTCTGCTGGGCGGTGAAGTCGTCGATGAGACGCCGACGTTCGTCGTCAGGCAGCGGCTCCCAATCGACGTCCCGGCGATGTGCCCGGGTGCGCCAGTGCGCCAGCGCGCGGGTCAGGACGTAGCCAGCATCGTCCTGAGGCGGCCAGTACATGTCCGTGTGGAACAACGCGTCGGCGATCTCGGCAAGCGCGTCGTCCGGGTTCATCGTGTCCATCGCGAGGTCGCCAATGACCGGGTCGGGCTCGGCACCCTGAACCCCCACCTCGATGGAGTGCACGTACCGCCCCCCGACCGTGGTCTCGCTCACCATGAGCGAGTGCTCAACCGGTTCGGCAAATCGCAGCAGATAGACCAGGTTCGAGCCCCACGGGTCGGACCAGCGCTGCGCGCGGGAGGGCGTCTCGGGGATGTGCAGGCGCGGATCGACGGCCCACGTGGGAGCGGCGTCCGACGGCGCGGGCTCCAGCGCGGTGGCCACCGCGTCCCGCCAGCCTTCTTGCGGGATCGTCGCCAGGGCGTGTAGTGCCAGGTAGGCCGCGTTCGCCCGCGAGCCACGCCGGGCAGCGACGACGGCACGCACGAGGTCGCCTTCGGCATCCAGCTGGCCGAGGGTGCGCATCTGCCACGCCGAACCGAGCCAGGCGCTGGCGACGGCTTCCGCCTCCAGCAGGTTGCAGTCCCGCAGACCCGGGGCCTCGTTCAAGATGTGGTCCAGCTGGGTTAACTCGCGCACTGGCGGGCGCTGGCGGGCCGTGGGCCGGCCGCGCCCCTTGGGCCGACCGCGGCTTTTCGGACTCATGAATGGCAGTACACCACAGACGAGGCTCCGGGGTCTCGTCCCGCCCACGCATCACCACGATCGCGGGTGACTGCCGCAGGGCGACAGGGGCGCAGCGCTTGCGGGCCCTGCGAGGGCGGCATTCGGGTAGGGGTGCTGCCTTTGCCTCAACTGCTCGCGCCGTTCGACGGCGGGGGTTCGCGGATTTCGTGGGCGAGGGCAAGGAATGTGCGGTTCCCGGGTTGTGTGCGCAGCGCGTCGCGTAGCAACTGTCGGGCGAGGTCCGTGTCTGCGCGACGGTGAGCCAGTTGCGCTTGGAAGAAGGCCAGTTCCGGCCCACCGAGCGCGGGGTGGGAGGCGACGCGATCGAGCAGGACGTCGCCCTCGGTGTCGATCAGCCGGTCGAGCAGCAGGTGGTGCCAGCGCGCCAGTGACGCGGAGCGGTCGCCGCGCGCGCGGTCGGCGCTACGCCACGCCGGGACCGACCCTGTGTGCGCGTCGTCGAGGGCGTCGAGGGCGTCGAGGTAGTTGGCGGCAAACGTCAACCATGCGTCCAGCGCCGGGAGCATTCCGGCGACGACGTCGGCCAGCAGTCGCTCCTTGTGTGCGGTCCGGCCTCCTCCACGACGGGTCCACCCGTAAGGCGACTCCCACCGGATCAACTGTGTCGCTGCCAACTGGGCGAACGCCGGGAATCCCGACGCTGCCCGTGCCCGGGCCCACAGCATCGCGACCTCCTCCGAGACCACCAAACCGGCCGCCTCGACCGGGTCATCGGACCTGAAGTAGTCCACGTCGCGGGTCTCGCACGCCAGGTCGATCAACTCAGTCATGGCCGAGACCCCAACCGCAGTCTCGTCGGCCTGTAGGGACTGCCGTGCGTCGGCGATCAGGCGGCGAAAGGTAAACCTCCACCGGGTTCGCTCCTTCGGACTGACCCGTCGGTCCCCGGCCAGATAGGCGCCGCCGCGCGCCAGCGCGACGAAGTCCTCCACCTGCGCCGCCACGGCACCCGGGTCGCTGGCCGCTGGTGGGTCCTGGGCGCGGCGGCTGCCATTGTCCGGACGAAGTTCGGTTTCGATGCGCGCTCGAACCGGGGCCGGGCCCCGCCAGTACGCGCGCCACAGCACCTGGCGCAACTGCTCCCGGTCCAGGCCCGTCGTCGCGACAAAGAACTGCTCTCGGCTCATCCGTTCCATGGTTGGCTACCGTATCGGGACCTTGTTCCGCACCGCTACGGCAACTCTCGGTACCGAGGTGGATCGAGCCTACCCACCGACCCCACACCCCACGTGTCGACCTTCTGTCGATGGACAACAACCAACCGTTGGATGGTGTGAGGCCCGCGTCGGCCCGTGCCTTGTCGGCCGTCAGCGCCGGTCTGCACGGGGCCATTGGGCCCACCCCGGGCTGCGGTTGTCCGCCGTGCGTCCCTTGAGTGCATGAGGGCACATTTCCGGCGCCGCCGGTGCACTCGTGCACTCCCAGGGGCCCCGGGGGGTGCTGGGGAGGGTCCGCGTCGCCGCGCTGGCCAGCGCACGCGCCGATGTAGGCAGCGCGTCGCCGCAACATCGGGCGATGCTCGCCACCCGCAGCCGGACGTCCTCGCCTCGCCGGACTCCGAAAAGTTCGTTGAATGCCTGCAGTGCCCCCCGAATGGGGGGCACTAGCGAAATCCCTGGTACATCCTGGTTGCCCACGAATCCCACTCGGCAACGTCTGCGTGGCCGTCGACTGCGCGCTCAGATGTGCCCCAGAAGCGTTTCGTGGCGGGCATCATTACCGAAAATGCGACAAGATGGGTAACGGTCGCCAACCGGCGGTCGATATGACTAGGGACGGTAGACGGGATCGGAGTGTCCGGATCGTCCTGACGCCCTCAGCGCGCCAGGTCCGGGTGCGGTCGCAGTCTGCGTCCCCCAGCAAGAGGAGATGCCATGGACAAGTGGAAGATCATCAAGGACAGCAAGATCGCTCGGATCGGCGTGAGCGCGGGCACCATCATCGCGGTGGCCGCGACCGTCGGCGCAGGGTTCAAGTGGAACTAGGATCTGCGGCGACAGGGGTGGCGTCCGGGAGGGACTCGTGACGCCACCCCGACGTCTCGACACATACCTGACCACTCTGGCCATAGTGGGCGTCGGCGGCCTCGCGCTGGTCGCGTTCGCGACGCCGTGGTCAACCGTGTCAACCCAGCTTCTCATCTGGCCGACCCTATTTTTGGCAGTCGCTACGATCGCGGGCGAATTCAAGCCGATCCACCTACCCACTGGGAATTTCGAAACCCGGACGATGTCCACGTCGGCCCCATTTGTGCTCGCACTCGTCGGCACAGCCGGTTTTGGAGTGGCGGTGTTTGTACAAGTGGTCGCAAGCATTGCCGATGACGTTCATCAGCGCCGGGATTTCAGGAAGTCGATCTTCAACTCTGCGCAGTACACCGTGAGCGTGCTGGTTGGGGGCGTCGTCTATTCGGCACTCGCGGACCCACCACGGTGGGGGGTCCCGGTGAGCTTCGACCCAGAGGACATGATTCCTCTCCTGGTCGCTGGCGTGGGAATGATCGCCGTCAATTGGCTCCTCGTGGCGGTAGTGGTTTCTCTGGCCATGGCACAACCGCTCAAACCCGTACTGCTGCAAGACTTGCACGACTACCTTGTCACGAACCTGGTGCTCCTCAGCGTGGGAGGCATTGCTGCGATTATGGTCGACGGGGGTGCGGGGGCGCTCTTCCTATTGGTCCCGCCCGTGGTGGCCGCGCACTTGTTCGCCGATTCGGCGGCTCGCCACGCGCACGACGCGACCCACGACTCGCTCACAGGCCTCGGCAACCGCGGTCAACTGCACCACGAACTCGCTCGGGCTTTCGAAGCGACCGACAATTCGGGAACCGACGGCCCCAGCCTGATCCTCTTCGACCTCGACCACTTCAAGGACATCAACGACACGCTCGGCCACCCCGTCGGCGACCAGATCTTGCGCCATGTCGCTGGCCAACTCGTGGCCGCCGCCAAGGAGAACGCATCGGTCCATCGACTGGGAGGCGACGAGTTCGCGGTCGTCGTGCGCGGTGGCCTCCCAGAGGCCCGTCACATGGCCCGAGAACTTCTTGCGTCTTTCGACAACGCCGTCCCCGTGGATCGTCTCGAACTCCTGGTGCGTGCCAGCGTGGGGGTCGCGGCGGCGCCCGGGCACGGTTCCGACGGGGAGACGCTGTTGAAGAACGCGGATATCGCGCTCTATCACGCCAAACTCGAACGCGACCGCATCAGCACGTATTCGCCCCAGTTGGACGTCAACACGGTTGAACGGCTCCAGCTCCTGGCAGACCTGCGCACCGCGCTCGACACACGCCAACTCCACGTCGCCTATCAACCGCAGGTGGACCTCATCGACCAGCGCACCGTTGGCGTCGAGGCGCTGGTCCGCTGGTACCACCCGCGCCGGGGACTCGTAGGTCCCGACGAGTTCATCCCCTTGGCCGAAAACTCGGGCCTCATCTTTCCCCTCACCGCCTTCGTGCTCGATACGGCGCTCGGCCAGCTCGCCTCGTGGCGCGCCCTCGGCTATGACCTGCGCCTCGCCGTCAACCTGTCCGCCCGCCACCTGTCCGACCTCGCGCTGCCCGCGCAGGTCTCGCAGGCCGCCGAACTTCACGGGGTTCCCCTGAAAGCCCTGGTGCTCGAGGTGACCGAGACCGGCATTCTTTCCGACCCCGCCCGTGCCGATGTTGTCATCCGCACCTTGCGCAGCCGCGGCGTCGAGATCTCGATCGACGACTACGGCACCGGCAACGCCTCGCTGAGTTATCTCAAACGTCTTGAGATCGACGAACTCAAGATCGACCGCTCCTTTGTCAGTGACATCGGCAGCGACCCCCACGACCTGATCATCGTGCGCTCCACCATCGAGTTGGCCCTCGCTCTCGGGCTGCGTGTGGTGGCCGAAGGGATCGAAGACGAGCCGACCACGCGGACCCTGCGCGACATGGGTCGCGTCATCGGTCAGGGTTATCACCTCGGAGAACCAAGTTCCGCCGAGGACCTGGAGGTGCGATTGCGCGCCGAGCGAACCACCGCCGTGTCCGGCAAACCTGCGAGGGCCTGAGAATGCTCGTTGTCACCCTGTGCGTGCTCGCCGTCGTCTCACCTTTGGCGGCCCTGCGCTGGCCGGCGGGGCTCTTGTTGCATCGGTGGAAGTGGCCAGCGTTGGTGTGGGCCGCCCTCGCGCTCCAGATCGTGGTCGTGGAAGTGGCGCTTCCACGCGGCTTCGCGCCCGTCCTGCACGTGCTGACCTATGCGGCCGCGTTCGCATTCCTGTGGCTCAACCGGCGCGTGCGCGGCGCCCTCATCGTCGGCGTGGGGGCCGCACTCAACGGAATCACGATCGCCCTCAATGGGGGTACGCTGCCCGCCAGTCGCGCCGCGGTGGAGGCGGCCGGCATCGACCCCGATATTGCGTTCGCGAATTCGGCTGTCCTCGAGAATCCGGTGCTGCCGTGGCTGGGCGACGTCTTCGCGTGGCCCGCGCCACTTCCGTTCGCCAACACCTTCAGCGTCGGCGATGTGCTGATCGTGGTGGGGGTGTGGATTGCGGCGTGGAGTGGGACACGGCGTTTCGGGGCCCGCGGTCCTTCAGACGCAGCGCGGACGAAGGCCCAGTCGGTCTAGCATTCCCGCACGATGCGCGCCGGGTTGTCCGGACCTTGCCATCGGGCGCCATGGCCTGGGGTTGCCACGGAACCCGCGCCCACCACCCGGCGTCCGGTGGATGCAGGCCGCGCCGCCCCACACTTGGCGAGGCGCACCTACCACTCGGCGCCGCACTCGCCGCCTACGTCGTCGTCGACCTGCACGGTGGCGTGCGCCACACCATGTTCGCGCAATAGTCGTTGCGCCGCTCGCACCACATCGGCCGTGTGCGTTTGCTCGCTCACCAGGTGCACGCTGGCCACGTCCATGCCCGAGGTGAGGGTCCAGACGTGCACGTCGTGAACGTCGGTCACGGAGGGTAGCCGACCCAGTCTTTGGGTGAGGGCGTCCACATCAATGGACGCCGGTGCGGCCTGCACCACGATGCGTATGGCCTCGCGTCCGAGAGACAACGCGCGCGGCACGATGAACGCGGCCAGTGCGAGCGCCACCACGGCATCCGTGTACGGCCAGCCGGTGGTGAGGATCACGATCGCGGACGCGATCACGCCGACGGAGCCGATGGCGTCGGCCATCACCTCCAGGTAGGCGCCACGCACGTTGAGGCTCTCCTTCGACCCGGCATGGAGCAGCCGGAAACTCACCAGATTGACGGCAAGGCCGCCGATGGCGATCAGGAGCATCGGCCCGGCATCCACCTCGACCGGGTCGCGCAAACGGGCGATGCCCTCGACCGCGACGTACACGGCGACACCCAGTAGCAAGGCCGCGTTCGCGAGCGCGGCGAGCACCTCCCACCGGTAGTGCCCGAACGTGTGTGTGGGGTTGCGGGCGCCACGACGCGCTGCCGAGACCGCCGCGAGGGCCATGCCCACGCCGAGCGCGTCGGTGGCCATGTGCCCGGCATCGGCCAAGAGCGTGAGCGACCTGGTGACGAGGCCGCCGACGACCTCGACGCCCACATAGGTCAGCACCAGCGCGAGCACCCAGGCGAGGGCGCGTCGGTGCTTGCCTCCGGCCGAGGTGGCGGCGTGCGACTGTGCGGTGCTCATGAGGGCGTCTCCTTCGCGCGTTCGGGCAAGTAGTGATCGGCTGCGACGTCCAGGAGCAGGCGGATGTGAGCGTCGGCCACCCGATACCAGATCTCGCGCCCCTTGCGTTCGGACCGCACCACCGCGGCCGCGCGCAATTTTGCCAACTGGTGGCTCGTAGCAGACTCACCGGTTCCTGCGGCTGCGGCGATGTCGGACACGCACATGGGGCCGCCCTCGAGCAGTGCGTACACGATGCGCATTCGCGAAGGGTCGGACAGCACGGCGAAGGGCGCACAGAGACGGTCTGCGTCGTCGGCGTCGAGGCCGCGAGGCAAAGGGGAGTGACGGTGTGGTTCCATCATGTCCATTCCTGAATGTATGAACAACTGTTCAGATGATAACGGATTCAGGCACCACTGTCGAGAGGTGGTGCGCGATGTCCCGCTGACATACTGGGCGCATGGACTTGCCTATCGTCGGAACCGTCGACTTCACGCCCACCGGCCTTTTTCTGTTCTTCGCCGCGGCGCTCGCCGTGGTGTACTTCGGCTGGCAACTGTTCGGAACCGGGCGTGCGGGACGCGACGTCAAGGAGCCCGACGCCGCTCCGCACGTGGGGGCCGACAGCGCCACGGCAAAGCAGGCCGACGACGAGGGTGCGGCCGACAGCGCTCACGCGCCAACCGCGCAGATGGACAAGGACGACCGCGCCAAAGATTGAGGATGAGCGAGCCGATGGTCATCACGCCCTACGCTGGCACGTAGCACCAAGCGCGCACCAAGGGAGCCACATGACCGTCGTCGATGTCGCCGTGTATGTCGAGGGTGCCCGGCAGGACGATGCGTCAACCGTCGCCGACGCCGCGGCACGCGCGAAGGAACCCGGGTTCGTCTGGGTCGGTCTGCTCCGGCCCAGCGACGTGGAACTCGCCGACGTGGCAGGCGCTTTTGGGGTGCACTCCCTTGCCGTCGAGGACGCCATGAAGGGGCATCAGCGCTCGAAACTCGAGCGCTACGGCGACAACCTCGCCGTGGTGGTGCGAGCGGCGCGCTACGTCGAGTCGACCGAGACGGTCGAGTTCGGCGAGATACACCTTTTCGTCGGTCCCAAGGCGATCGTGACCGTCCGCCTGGCCGAAGAGCCCGAACTCGCCGAGGTGCGTTCGCGGCTCGAGGGTGACCCCCCGCTACTCGCGCTGGGACCGCGCGCCGTGCTCTACGCCGTGCTCGACGCGGTGGTGGACTCGTATGGCCCCGTCGTCGCAGGCCTGGAGAATGACATCGACGAGATCGAGGACCAGATATTCGAGCAACATGCGGGACTGCCGGTGTCGCGGCGAATCTATGAACTGCACCGCGAGGTCATCGCGTTTCAGCGCGCCGTGCAGCCGCTGGCCGGCATGCTCACCGAGGTCCGCTCGCTCGCGGAGCAGGACGAGACAGACATTGAGCTTCGGCGGTTGTTCCGCGACGTGCACGACCATGTCATTCGGGTATCGGATCGTATCGACAACTTTCGGGCGCTGCTCGACAACGCACTCAACACCCACATGTCGCTCGTGGCTCAACGTCAGACCGAGGCGAGTTTTGCGCAAAACGAGCAGACCAAGAAGATTTCCGCATGGGCGGCCATCCTGTTCGCCCCCTCGCTCGTGGGCACCATCTACGGAATGAACTTTCGTCACATGCCGGAGTTGGGCTGGGCGTTCGGGTACCCGCTGGCACTCGCCACCATGGTGATCCTGGGGTCGATCCTGTTCGTGGTGTTCAAGCGCGCCAAGTGGCTCTAGCAGCGGGCGAGCCTTGCGCCAAGCCCCCGCCACGCCCGCGCGGCCGCTTGACCCCGAATCGAACGCATGTTCGAATGACGGCATGCGTTGGGAAGGACAGAAGCTCGACTCGGACGCTAGTGACGCCCTGCCAGGCCTCGCGAGGATCAGCAACCTGATCCGTTCCGTCCAGACTCCCGAATTCGCTAGTGTCACGTTTCACGAGGTAGCCGCGAAGAGCGCGCTGAACCGTGTCGGACCGGGTAGCGCCGTGCCCTTCGGATGGACCATCAACCCGTATCGCGGCTGCTCCCACGCGTGCGTGTACTGCTTTGCGCGGCCAAGCCATCGTTACGTGGAGTTCGACGCGGGCAACGACTTCGATTCCCAGGTGATCGTCAAGGTCAATGTGGCCGAGGCGCTGCGACGCGACCTTGCGCGCCCCACCTGGACCCGGCAGCACGTGGCGCTTGGCACCAATACGGATCCGTATCAGCGGGCGGAAGGAAAGTACCGGCTAATGCCCGGCATCATCGCGGCCCTCGCGCAGGCGCGCACCCCCTTCTCGATCCTCACCAAGGGCACACTCATGCGACGCGACCTGCCACTGCTGGCCGAGGCGGCCAAATCCGTCGACGTCCAGCTTGCCATGTCGATCGCGATCTTTGACGAGGAGCTCCAGTTGGCGATGGAGCCGGGCACGCCCACCACTGCCGCACGGCTCGCAACCGTCTCCGCCGCCGCCGACGCGGGCTTTGACGTGGCGGTCTTCATGATGCCGATCCTGCCGTTCCTCACCGACAGCGCACCACACATCGACACTGCGCTTGCGCGCATCAAGCGGTCGGGTGCCACGCGGGTCACCTATACCAGCCTGCACCTGCGCCCCGGCGTGAAGGAATGGTATGCCGCATGGCTGCATCGGCGTCGTCCGGATCTGGTGCCGCGATACCGGAGCCTGTACGGAGACGGGGCCTATGCGCCCACGTCCTACCGGCGGCGGCTGGCCCACACCATCGAGCCCCTGATCGAGGCACACGGACTCACCGCGACGCCCGAGGATCCGGGCACCAAAGGTGCGACGACGCGGGCCCGTGCGCGCGATCTCGACGGCGACTGCCGGATAGCGACCGCGCCAGGTGCCGACGCTGCGCAGCAACACCTGGAGACGCTGTTCTAGGCGGGCCGGTGAGGTCGCATGAGCGCCACCGCTCCTGTCGCGAGGGTGAGCCCGATGAGCCCGAGCGCGCCAGC
>JASBTB010000126.1 GCA_030148645.1 Demequina sp.
CGGGCGCACGCCAAACGTGCGCTTGACTAGCGACACATTCGGCGGAACATGGCTCGTACTCTAGGGTCGGTGGGCGCGGATTGGCAAATGCCGCTGTGTTCGACACCCACCTGGCGACACCCACCTGGCGACACCCGCCTGGCGACACCCGCCTGGCGACGCTGCGAACCGTTTCAACGGCCGACACGCCGTGAGAGTGGACCCTCGCGATGTACACCTCGGCGTGTCGCGTGCGGATTGGTTCGCACCGTCCGGGAGCGGGAGCGGGAGCGGACGGGACTCCCGCGACATCCGCACGCAAGCCCCGCCTACAGCCCGGCACGCAAGCCCTGCCTACAGCCCCGCCTCAAACTCCGCGATGAACGCGTTGAGCTGCCCAGACTCCACCAAGAATCCGTCATGACCCACCGGCGAGTGCACCACTTTCACGCCCGCCGACCCCGACAGCCCCAAGTCCAGCAGTTGCGAGTTCTTGAGCGGGTACAGCCGGTCGGAGTCCACCGCGACCACAAGGGCCGGACCGGTGTAGCGGGCCAGCGCAGTTTCCACCCCGCCGCGGCCCCGGCCCACATCGTGCGACTGAATCGCCTGCGCAAGTCTCACGTACGTGTTCGCATCGAAGCGTCGCGCGAGCTTGCGCCCGTGGTGTTGCAGGTACGACTGCACCGCAAACAGCCCACCCTTGCCGATGGGGTCGCTGTCTCCCTGGAAGGAGCGCCCGAAACGCTCGGCCAACTCGCCTTCCGAGCGGTAGGTGGTGTGCGCGATCATGCGTGCGATGCCGAGGCCTACATGAGGCCCATCGCCGTCGGCAGCGTCGTAATAGTCGCCGCCCCGAAACTTGGGGTCGGCGACTATAGCGGCGACCTGGGACGTCGACCACGCGATCTGGTCCGCCGTGGTGGCGGCCGTCGAGCCCACCGGCGCGATGGCGCCCACGCGTTCAGGCACCGTGACGGCCCACTCGATGGCGCGCATGCCGCCCATGGAGGGGCCAGTGATGAGCCTCCACCGGTCCACGCCCAGGTGATCCGCGAGCGCGATCTCCGCGGCCACCATGTCGCGCATCGTCACGTAGGGAAACCGCGAACCCCACGGCTTGCCGTCAAGTGGATGCGCCGATGCGGGCCCGGTGGAACCCTGGCAGCCGCCGATGACGTTTGCCGAGACCACAAAATGCCGCTGCGGGTCGATCGGCCGACCCGGGCCGACCATGGCGTTCCACCATCCGCCGGTGTGGTGACCGGGTTCAGACGGGCCCCACACGTGAGTATCGCCCGTCAGGGCGTGCGCCACATAGATCGCATTGTCGCCCGCGGCATTGAGTTCACCCCACGTTTCGTATGCGAGCGTCGCCCCAGGCAGCACACCCATGGGATCGGCCTCGAGCGGCAGGTCCCCCAGCGCGAAAAACCTGCGACGTCCGGGATGATCGCCCTCGCGCCAGGCCGCGGACGCGGGCAGGGGGGCGTCGGCCGCGGGACCTTGGTCCGCCGCCCATGCGTCTGTCTCAATGCCGTCGTCGTCCATGCCGACACCACCTTAGGGCAGAGGTTGTCCACACACAGGGCAAGCCCCCAACCCGCTGGGCCAGCATCGACCCGACCTCCTCCTGCCCAGGCGTTACCCACACCACGGGCCCGCGCGGGGCGTGGCCCTCCCGCGCCGCTAGTGTTGCGGCGGCTCGAGCGGGTTCAGGTGCTCGAAGGGCGTGCCCTTGGCGCGCGCGAAGGAGTCACGGATCTCGGCTTCGGCGGTATCGCGACCCACCCAGTGGGCGCCCTCGACGGACTTGCCGGGCTCAAGGTCCTTATACACCTCGAAGAAGTGCTGGACCTCAAGGCGGTGGAAGTCGGAGACGTCCGCGATCTCTTGGCGCCACACATTGCGCTGATCGGCGACCGGGACGCACAGCACCTTGTCGTCGCCGCCCGCCTCGTCACGCATGCGGAACATCCCGAGCGCGCGACAACGGATCTGGCAACCGGGGAAGGTGGCCTCCTCGAGCAGCACGAGAGCGTCGAGCGGGTCCCCGTCTTGGCCGAGAGTACCCTCGATGAAGCCGTAGTCATCCGGATATCTGGTTGACGTGAACAGCATCCTGTCGAGCACGATGCGGCCCGTGTGGTGGTCCACTTCATACTTGTTCCGCGAGCCCTTGGGGATCTCGACGGTGACGTTGAATTCCATGTCACTTCCCGCGCGTAGAGTCTGATTGCTGGGCCCATAGTCTCATGCCGACGGGAGGTGGCGCGTGCGCGAGCGAATCGTGGTGGCCACGCTGGTGCCGCTCGCGGTGGTGACGGCGTTGGGGGGTTATGCGTTCGCAGACGCGGCCGACGCTGTTCCCGGGTGGGTGACGATGTCTCCTGCGCCGGTGCCGCCAGCCCCATTTCTCACCGCGGCGCAGGTCGAGCCCGCAACCGCGCCCGGCACCGATGTATGGCCCCTGTTTGACCCGTCGGCGCCCTTACCGGACGCCGCCGTGTTGCAGGCTCTCGCCCAGGCGTTGCGCGACGACCCCCGCACGGGGACATCGGTCAACGTGTCCGTGATCGATCTGATCACCGGCGCAGTGTTGGTCGATCTCGACGCCGCCGACGGCCAAGTGCCAGCATCGAACACCAAGGTACTCACCGCGATTGCCGTGGTGAGCGCTTTGGGACCCGATGCGACCCTGAAGACGGTGGCCAAGTACGACGCGGCGCGCGGGGAGGTCGTCCTCGTCGCCGGCGGAGACATGCTGCTGGCGGATGATGCGGGCAACGGTGTCGACGCGGTGGGCTTCGCAGGCGTGGGCGATCTTGCCGACCAGGTGGCGACGGTGCTCGCCGCCGACGCCGTCACGAGCGTCACCCTCGGCTACGACACGTCGTCGTTTCCTGGCCCCGCCTACCCGACGCAGTGGCCCGCGTACGCGTTGCGGGACGGCTACGCGGCGCCCGTGACTGGGCTGGCCGTCAACGTCGGCAAGATGACGGACGACGAATATGCGCAGCGGTGGCCCGATCCCGCCGCCCGCACCGCCGACGTCTTTGCGGCCAGGCTCTTCGAACGCGGCATCGCCGTCACGGGCGTGACAGCGCGCACGGGAGCGACCGGCGAGCAGGTCGGCATGGTCGAATCGGCGCCGCTGCGCGACGTCGTCGAGTACATGCTGCTCCAGTCGGACAACACCGTCGCGGAAGTGTTGACCCGAGTGCTTGCGGTGCAAGAGGGCCGACGCGCCGTGCCGTCCGAGGCGATGCTCTCGGTGCGCACGGCTCTCGGTGAAATGGGGCTCGACCTGACCGGCCTCGAACTGTACGACGGTGCGGGCTTCTCAATCCGCAATCGCATTGCGCCGCGCCTGATCACGCAGGCGCTGCGCGCGGCCGCCCTTGCGCAGCCAACCCACGACCTGCCGGGCTGGCTGGCGGAGGCCGGACTCACCGGCACCCTCGACGACCGCTTCACCTCAACCCCCGGTGCGGGTGTGGTGCGCGCCAAGACTGGCTCGCTGACGGGCGTGACGGCGCTGTCCGGGATCGTCTTCACGCGGCAGGGTAGGCCGCTCGTGTTTTCGGTGCTTGCCGACGGCATGCCTTATGGTCAGGACCGACCACAGACCGCGATCGATGGGTTTGCCGATGCCTTGGCACAATGTGGGTGTCGGGAATGACTGGCGTGCCTCACGGCGCCCTGGAGACCCCCTTGGGAGAAGTGTGACGGGACCGCATCCTGCAGTGGCGGCGACACGCAACGCCGTGCGTGAGGCGCTGGACGGGGTCGACATGGGCGCCAAGATATGGGTGGCCTGTTCGGGGGGCCCCGATTCCCTGGCGTTGGCTGCGGCCGCCAACTTTGTGGCCCGTAAGGAAGGCTTCCTGGTCGGCGCCATCGTCGTCGACCACGGCCTCACTGCCGAATCCGCGGTCGTGGCCGAGAAGGCGATCGCCCAAGTGCGCAAGGCGGGCATCGTCACAACCTTCGTGGAACAGGTGATCGTCGGCCGCGAGGGCGGTCTCGAAGCCGCTGCCCGGCGTGCCCGCTACGCCGCACTCGATGCTCGCGTGGACCTCGAAGGTGGACTGACGCCGCACATCCTGACGGGCCACACCATGGACGATCAGGCCGAGACCGTGTTGCTCGCGCTGGCCAGGGGTTCTGGGGCTCGGGCGCTCGCAGGAATGCCGGTCAAGCGGGGCCGCTTCGTGCGCCCGTTTCTGTCCTTGCGTCGCAAGGACACGGTCACGGCGTGCGAGGCACTGGGGCTTGAGCCGTGGTTCGATCCGACGAACGAGCCCGACGGCGGCCCGCGCCGCTCCGCCCTGCGCGGCATCGTCATGCCCGCGTTGGTCGACGTCCTTGGCCCCGGCGTCGTCTCCGGATTGGCGCGGTCGGCCGCGATGCTGCAGGCCGACGCCGACGAACTGGAGCGCCAGGCCCGCACCGCTATCCAGAATTCGGAGTCGAAAGTGGCGGGCGAGCCGTGGCGTTGCGACATGCTTGCGGCCCTGCCGGACGCCATCCGCACGCGCATGCTCAAGATGTTGGCAGAGAATCGCGGGGCACGGCCGCTGGCCGCATCGCATGTGACCGCGCTGGACCGTCTGGTCACGACCTACTCGGGCCAGGGTGCGGTGTCGTTGCCCGGCGGCTACGAGGCCCGGCGCGAGTATGGCAGGCTGATCATCACCCACCCCCTCGAACGCTTCGACCAACCCAATCAGAACGGACACGACGAGTGAGTCCCAACTCCGCCCACGCCTCCGTCACCGACGCCGCCCTGACTGCGGCCCTTTCCGATGCCGCCTTCAGCATGGACGACTTCACGAGCGTCGTGGTCACTGAAGCGCAGATCAGTGCCAAACTTGATCACCTGGCCGCGCAGATTCGCGAGGACTATCGGGACAAGGAAGTGTTGCTCGTCGGAGTGCTCAAGGGCGCTGTCATGGTGATGGCCGACCTTGCCAGGCGCCTGCCGCCCAACGTGCAAATGGACTGGATGGCGGTGTCCTCCTACGGATCGGGCACCAAGTCGTCGGGCGTGGTACGGATTCTCAAGGACCTCGACGCCGATCTCACCGGTCGTCATGTGCTCATCGTGGAAGACATCATTGATACGGGTGTCACG
>JASBTB010000143.1 GCA_030148645.1 Demequina sp.
TCCCGCCTGAACTGGTTGCGCGCCGGGGTGCTGGGGGCGAACGACGGAATCGTGTCGATCGCCGCTTTGTTGGTGGGCGTCGCTGCGGCGACAACTGACGCGAACGTGATCTTCACGGCCGCCATGGCTGGCATCGCGGCAGGTGCGTTGTCGATGGGGGTGGGCGAGTTCGTGTCGGTGTCGAGCCAACGCGACGCCGAGGACGCGCAACTGGCCAGGGAACGCATCTGGCAGCGCGCGCGCCCCGCCTGGGAACTCGAACAGTTGGTGCGGCTCAACATGGACACCGGCATGTCGGAGGCCACCGCCCGGCAGGCCGCCACGGAGCAACACGAACACGACCCTCTCACCATTCACGCCAAGATGCACTTGGGTATCGATCCGGACGAACTGACAAACCCGCTCGCGGCGGGAATCGCCTCCCTGGGAGCGTTCACGATCGGCGGCATCGTTCCCCTACTTACCATCCTGCTGCTGCCCGACCATCTGCGCATCCCGCTGACGTTCGTGGCCGTGTTGGTGGCCCTGGCCGGTACCGGCTACACGTCCGCCCGGGTCGGATATGCGCCGCGGACACGGGCAATTCTGCGCAACATCGCGGGCGGTGGGGCCGCCATGGCCATCACCTACGGCATCGGACTACTGGTGGGCACCACTGTGGTCTAGGGAACGACGTTGATCCACTCCGGCGTGGAGAACCTCTCCGTCACGAGGTCCTGAGCACGCTCGACCTCGGCGTCGCCGACAGCGCCCGTGACGGTGGCGTAACGCGACGCGAAGTGGCCCAGGAACGACTCGATGATCGCCTCCCGCGTCATGCCCGTCTGGCTGCGCAGCGGATCCACGCGCTTGTTCGCGCTCTTGGTGCCCTTGTCGGACAGTTTCTCGCGACCGATGCGCAGCACCTCAAGCATGGCATCGGCGTCGATGTCGTAGGCCATGGTGACGTGGTGAAGGACGGCGCCGGATGTGTACCGCTTCTGGGCGGCTCCCGCAATCTTTCCCGCAGGCGAGGCGATGTCGTTGAGCGGCACATAGGTGGCCTGGATTCCCAGTTCCCGTAGCGCCCCCAACACCCAGTCGTCCAGGAACGCATATGACTGCTCGAAACTCAGACCCTCCACGAGGGATGCCGGCACATACAACGAGTAGGTGATCGTATTGCCTGGCTGAATAAACGTGGCGCCACCGCCCGAGACTCGACGCGTCACCGTGATGTGGTGTGCCGCCGCGCCCTCCGCATCGATTTCGTTGCGCACCGACTGGAACGAACCGATCACCACGGCGTTACGCTCCCACTCCCAGATGCGCAGTGTCGGGCCGCGCTGACCTGTTCCGACAGCTTGGGCGAGCACGTCGTCCAGCGCCATCTGCAGGTGCGGCTCGCGAGGCGCATCGTGGATCACGTCAAAGGTGTGATCGCGCCAACTTGTCGCGTGCCCCAGGGCACGCCGCACCGCAATTGCGACCGCTTCCGGGCTAAAGCCGACGAAGTGCGCGTCTGGTCCCGCGGCCCTCTTCACCTCCGCGGCCATGCCTGCGACCGACGTGGCGGCGGACATGCCGACAAGCGTCGCATTGATCGCCACGAGGGCCTCGGTGGGCTCCAGGAAGAAGTCCCCCGAAATGACCACGCTTCTGAGAACTACACCCGCACCTGAGCCCTCGATCTCGACATCGGCAATAACGAGTTTGCCACCAGGAATCTTGTATTCACCATGCACGGTGTCCATTGTGCTCGCTCGCACGCAGGCCGATGAACGGCGCTCGCCTCACGGGTTCGGTGCCACCCCCGCCTTGAGCAGGCCGTAGAACAGGGCCTCCGTGAGAGCCTCCCACGACGCCTCTATCACGTTCGGCCCCACGCCCACCGTGCGCCACGTGTGGCCGGACCCCGTGTCGGCTGTGGTGATGAGCACGCGGGTCACAGCGTCGGTACCGTGGCTGGCGTCCATGATCCGCACCTTGAAGTCGGTCAGCTCGAAGCGCGCGATCTCGGGATATACGGACACCAGCGCCTGACGCAAAGCGTGGTCCAACGCGTTGACGGGGCCGTTGCCCTCCCCCACGGTGAGAAGCCGACGCTGACCACCGGCGCGCATCTTGACAACGGCCTCGGCGTCGGCCTCGCGAGGATCGCCCGGAGCCGACGCGACATGCACGGTCCACGTTTCCACGTCCCAGTACCGGGGCGACTGGCCCAACTCGTGACGCAGCAGCAACTCGAACGAGGCATCGGCCGCATCGAACGTGTAGCCGGCGGCCTCCGCGCTCTTGACGCGGTCGGTCACGCGCCCCAACAACTCGGACTGCCCGCTGAGATCGAACCCCAGTTCCCTTCCCTTGAGTTCGATCGAGGCACGGCCAGCCATCTCGGAGACGAGCATGCGCATGTCGTTGCCCACGCGGGCAGGGTCGGTGTGCTGGTAGAGATCGGGGTCGATCTTGATGGCGGACGCATGCAACCCGGCCTTGTGGGCGAAGGCAGAGGCGCCCACATACGGCTGACGGGCATACGGGGTGATGTTCGTGATCTCCGAGATGGCGTGGGCGATGCGGGTCGACTCCGTAAGTCCGTTGCCCTTGAGTGCGACGGCGCCGCGCTTGATCTCCAGATTTGCGGCCACGGCCACGAGGTCTGCATTGCCGGTGCGCTCCCCGTAGCCGTTGACGCACCCCTGAACGTGGGTGGCGCCAGCACCCACCGCGGCCATGGTGTTGGCCACCGCGCAGCCCGAGTCGTTGTGCGCGTGCATGCCCAGCGCAGCCTCCGTGCGAGACGCGACATCAAGGACGATGGTTGCCACGTCGTCGGGAAGCATCCCGCCGTTGGTATCGCACAGCACCAACGCCGACGCTCCCCCGGCCTGGCCTGCCAACAACGCCTTCACCGCATAGTCGGCATCGAAGCGGTAACCGTCGAAGAAGTGCTCCGCATCCAGGATGACCCGGCGGCCTTCACCCACGAGAAAGGCGACGGTCTCCTCGATCATGAGCAGGTTCTCTTCGCCGCTGACACGCAAGGCACGCTCGGCATGGCGGATGTCCGACTTGGCCACCAGGGTGACGATGGGCGTCTCCGCGTTGACCAATGCTCGCACCTGTGGATCGCTACTTGCCGAGGTGCCTGCGCGTCGCGTCATGCCAAAGGCCGCAAATTGCGCGTGGCTAAAGGACAGTTCCTTGTTTACCAGAGCAAAGAAATCCGTGTCCTTCGGAACCGCGCCAGGCCAGCCGCCTTCGATCACGCCAACACCGAGTTCGTCGAGCAGTGCCGCGATGGCCATCTTGTCCGCCACGGAGAGATTCATGCCCTCTTGCTGGGCGCCGTCACGCAGTGTCGTGTCGTAGATCTCGACGGTGAAGTCCGCCATGGTCGTCTCCTCGGTCCTACTCGTATCCCGCACTGCCATCATCCCAACAAAAAAGCCCCCCACATGGCGTCGGGAGGCTGCGCGTCGGAAATCCCGACGCGCTACGGAATGATGATCGCGGTTTGCATCTGCCTCATTGTGACATAGGGCGGCGCCGACTCGGTGCGCCATCGGGACGGCGACGGAGATTGCTCTGGCGGTGCTCCGCGACGTGAGTGGCGTGTTTCGCGCGGCTCGGACCTGCCCCCACCCTGTGGCGCAGGCCGGACTCGAAGAGTGGTTCGTGTGGAACGCTCGGCAACGCTAGTTGCCGTTGAGCACCCGCCTGCGCAACCGCCAGTCGGGCATGTGGGCGTCCATGACCGAGTAGAACCGGGTGTTGTGTCCGCGTTCGATCAGGTGGGCCAACTCATGCACGATCACGTACTCGAGCAGGGCCACATCACGTTGCGCAAGTTCCAGATTCACAGTGATGCGCCTGCGTTCGGTGTTGCAGGTGCCCCACCGGGACGTCATGCGGCGGATCGCGATGTCGGGAGGTACGAGGCCCATCGCGTCCGCCCAATGCGCGACCAGCGCAGGCGCCGCGAGTTTCAGGCGACGACGCAGAGCCTCGGTCTCGGGACCGGGCTGTAGCGGCTGCGGCTGGCTGGCCATGCGCTCCTGATGTTTTGCGATCCAAGCGGCCCTTCCGGCAACGAACGCGACGATCGTGGATTCGGGTACGTGGCGCGGTGCGCTGACAACGACTTCGCCGTGTGGGGGCTTCACCGTCAATCGCAGGTTCTTGATGCGCTTGCGATACAGCGTGAAGGTAGGCAGGTCCGCAGCCATGGTGGACTTAGGTTACGCCGATGCGAGGCACGCGCTCAGCGACCTTGTGGAAAATGTGGGGTGCGGGCGTTGTGTGCCAATCCGGCACGCAGTGCTTGGCGCCTTCACTCAGGCGGCACGATCGCTGCACCGTGACTCCTTATGACGTTGCCCGGCACACCCCACGGGACCAGTCCCGTCTAGACCTGCTGCACCCGCTCGGTGCGCGCCGCCAGGTCGCGAAGCTCATCCGCAGTGGTCGGCTTTCCGTACGCGAGCGTGTCGCGCTCCACGCGCCACGACTCGCTCAATGGGCCCAGGTCGACCGCGTCGTAGCCAAAGTCGTCGAGGAGTGCCGTGACGGTCGCCTTGGCATCGGCGTCGTCACCTGCAATCGGCAGGGCACGGCGCCCGGGTGCGCCCTCGGGGCCTCCGTCGGCGGGAATTTGGGTGGCGTAGATGTTGTTGAAGGCCTTCACCACGCGGCTGTCGGGCAAGTGCGCCTGGAGTAGTTCCGACGTGGTGGTCTCGTTGGCGTCGAGGCTCGCGATGCGGCCGTCGCGTTGCGGGTAGTAGTTGTTGGCGTCCAGCACTACCTTGCCCGCGAGCGGTTGTGCGGGAATGTCCGCGATGTTCTTCAGCGGGACGGCCACGAGGACAATGTCACCAGCGGCGGCCGCGTCGTCGACCGTGGCGGCGCGAGCCTTGGGGCCCAGCTCCCGGATCACGCCCGCGAGCGACTCGGGGCCGCGAGAGTTGGAAAGGACAACGTCGTAGCCAGCCGCGATCGCGGCCAGGGCGACGTTGGTGCCGATTTTTCCGGCACCGATCGTTGCAAGAGTAGTCACGTCAGGACACAACCTCAATCACACCCGTGAGATTCCCGAATCCAACTACGTCGAACCGTCGGCGGTAGGAAACCTGCGGGCGTACATCTCTTCCACGACGTCCGCGAAGTGTGCCAGGATCACGTCACGCCGGATCTTGAGCGATGCGGTGACTTCCTCGCGGGCCTCGGACAGCCCGCGCGGCAGGATCCGGTACTCCTTGATGGCCTCGGCTCGGGAGACATGTTCGTTGGCGACCGCGATCGCCCGACCCACCAGTTCCCGCACCCGCTCGTTGATCGACGCCTCCTCGACGTTCATCTCGGGCAGTTTGTGCGCGCTCAGCCACGCGGGCAGTAGCACCTCGTCCAACGCCACCAGTGCCGAGACAAAGTGTCGCCCCTCGCCTACCACCACAGTGTCTTGGATGGCCGGGTGCGATCGCATCGCGTCTTCGAGCACCGCGGGCTGCACGTTCTTTCCGGAGGACAGCACGAGCAGTTCCTTCTTGCGGCCCACGACGCTCAGCGTGCCGTCGTGTACCTCGCCTAGGTCGCCGGTGGCAAACCATCCGTCCCGCATCACTTCGGCTGTCAACTCTGGCGCATTCCAGTAGCCCGCGAAGAGGTTGATGCCGCGGGCGAGGATCTCGCCGTCGGCGGCCACGGCCAGTTCGCACCCGGCAATGGGCTGACCCACTGTTCCCATCACACCAGTCTTGTCGGGCGATCCCGACAGCGCCGCGGTCGTCTCGGTGAGGCCGTAGCCCTGCAGCGCCTCGACCCCGAGCCCGCGGAAGAAATGCCCCACGTCGGGTGTGAGGCGCGCGCCGCCGGAAATCACGTAGGCGAGTTGCCCACCGAGCAGGTGACGGATCTTGCCTAGCACGAGCCGGTCTGCGACCCAGAAACGCAGCCTGAGTAGACGACTGGCCCCTGCCCGCTCACGGGCGATCGACACCTTGCGCGCCACGCCCGCAGCCCACCGGAAGATCGTCTTGCGTGCACCCCTCATCGAGGTGTCCGCGCGGTTGTAAATGGTCTCAAGCACGCGAGGCACTAGCGGCATCCATGTGGGCCGGAACGATGCGAGATCGGCGGCCAACGTCTTGTGGGTGGGCGCGAACCCGACCACGGAGCCGGAAGTCAGCGCCATGACCAACACCAGGCGACCGAATACGTGCGCGAGCGGCAGGAAAAGCAGCACCCTGGTCTCGCCCCGCAGGAAAGCGCCGAACACGGGATCGAGTTCGATGTTCTTGGCGTGTTCCACGAAGTTGCGGTGCGTGAGCATCGCCCCCTTGGGCCTGCCCGTGGTGCCGGAGGTGTAGATAATGGTGGCGAGGTCTGCCGCTGTCACCTCTGCCGTGCGCGCGTCGAGATCCGCGTCGGACACATGGAGACCCAGCAGCGCGAGTTCCTCCATCGCCGCCTCATCCAGACCACACACCGTCAGCGTGCCGTCGAGGGCGGCCAGAGTCACGCGAGACTCGGCCCTTTCCACGGCGACAAGCCGGATGCCTGCATCGGCGATGATCCAGGCCAACTGTGAATCCGATGACGAGGGATAGATCGGCACGGTCACGGCTCCGGCGGCAAGAATCGCGAAGTCCATGATCGACCATTCGATACGGGTGTCGCCGATGACACCGACGCGATCGCCTGGCCCCACACCCGAGGCCAGCAGTCCCTTTGCGACGGCGCGTACGCGCGAGCGAAACTCGGCCACCGTCACGGGGGACCATGCGCCCCGGTCGTCTTTGACCTCCGCGAACACGCGATCGGGGTCGGATTCCACACGCGTGAGGAGCAATGCGGTCAGGTGCATCGTGTCCGCGGTGGCGGCGAGGCCAGGTGACGACAGCACGATCTCAGTCATGCCACAAGCATAACCTACGGCGCCGTAGGTTACGGGGTGTCTGGTGGCGAATCGTGGCAGACATCGGCGCGTCAGCCGACGGACCTCATCCAGCCCAACGCGTCCGCCGCACGGCCGTATTGGATGTCGGTAAGGCGCTCTCGCACCGCCATGGTGACCTTTCCTGGCTCGCCCTCGCCTACTGTCAGATCGAAGTCGGGCGACACCAAACGCGCCACCGGCGTCACCACGGCTGCCGTGCCGCACGCGAAGAGTTCCGCGACCTCGCCGCGCGAGACGCCAGCGCGGAGCTCCTCGAGTTCGATGTCACGCTCCACCACCTCATGGCCCGCGTCGCGCAACACCTCGATGATCGAGTCACGGGTAACCCCTTCGAGGATGGTGCCGGTCAAACGCGGCGTGAGGATTGAGCCGTCGGAGAGCACGGCGAACACATTCATGCCGCCCAGTTCCTCGATGTACTTGTCCTCCCGCGCGTCCAGGAAGAGGACCTGCCCGCAGCCGTTGTCTTGAGCTTGCTGTTGCGGAAGCATCGACGCCGCATAGTTGCCCGCCGTCTTGGCCTGGCCCGTGCCGCCCGCGCCCGCGCGGTGGAATCCCTGGGCCACCCAGATCGACACGGGCTTGACACCGCCCACGAAGTAGGCGCCCACCGGCGAAGCCAGCAGCAGGTACTCGACGGTGGCCGCGGGTCGCACGCCCAGGCACGCCTCCGTACCGATGAGCGTGGGCCGTAGGTACAGGCTTGTCTCCGGTGCGCCCGGCACCCACGGTGCATCGACACGGAGCAGTGCCTCGATCGACGCCAAGAAGTCCTCTGCGGGAAGCTCAGGAAGCGCTAGCCGGCGCGCCGACTTCGCGAATCGGGCAGCGTTCGTTTCCGGCCGGAATAGGTGGAGCGAACCATCGGCCCAACGGTAGGCCTTGAGCCCCTCGAACACCTGCTGCCCGTAGTGCAAGACCAGTGCCGCCGGGTGCAGTGTGAGGTCGGAGAACGGCTCCACGCGATGGTCGCTCCAACCGCGGCCGAGCGTCCACGTGGCCTTCACCATGTGGTCGGTGAAGACGGTGCCGAACGGCGGGGAGTCCATGAGTCGGGCGCGATCGGCGTCTGGCGCTGGGGTGGGGTTGCGCGTCACCGCGAACGATCGGGTCATCGACTGGCCTCCATCCCGCCACCCTACTCCCGGCAAAGGGAGCGACAAGGACGCCTCAAGGGCCGTGCCTCGGGCGTGCGCGACGATCCAGTCCAGGATCTGCTCGCCGGCGCGCATCCCGGACAGGTGACCGGCGCCGGGCCGCTACCCACAGTTCGGCGCCGCCGATGCGGCGGGCAAGCCACCTGGCGTGTCCCAGGGGCACGATGCGGTCGTCGGAGCCATGCACCAGCAGCGTTGGCGCGGCGATGCCGGGGGTTCCGTGTTGCCAGATGGCGGTGATGGGCGCTTGCGGGTCGACCGTCTCGCGCCACCGGACGATGCCGTGGTTGGTCTCATGATCGTGGACAACCACGGTGACAGCCTAGGACCTGGCCTCCCACCGCATGAGAAACCCGTGCCTCCGCACACGCATGAGGCGGAAGCTGAACCACGGGAAGCGTGGCTGCGAAAGGCACGCGCTAGTGGCCAGGCTAGGCGCATCGGCCGTCCCGAGCCCGGGACTCAACTCGCAGAAGTACCAGGACCTTCCAGGCACTACGCGCTGACGACCGACGCTACCACCTCGCGCATGACGCGACTCGTGGCTTCGAGCGCGGGCGGCAGCGGGGGTCGGCCAAGGGACAGCAGTCGCACCGACCGGGCGGCATCCTGGACCCGGGTGACCTCGACGTCGGGATGGCGATGCGCGGCGAGCGCGAGGCCCGGAAGCATCGTCACCCCATGGCCCACGGCGATGAGCGCCTGGGCGGCCACGTAGTCGTCGGACGCGAAGCGGATGGTGGGCGTGAAGTCCGCCTGCTCGCACGCGCTCATCAGGTAGCCGCGACACCGGTCGCAGCC
>JASBTB010000062.1 GCA_030148645.1 Demequina sp.
TTGAGTTGCCCAATGACGGCGTAGTCGCGTTCGTAGGCGTTCGATGTGGGGCCGTCTGGCGGTCGTATCTTGCCCAGTACGTCCACGATCACGAGGCGGGCGTCCGGGTGTTCGTCCAGCCACTCACCGACCCATGTGACGGCCTCGGGCATCTGGGGCAGTCTGGTAGCGATCGTGAGACGTTCGGGACGCGCTGCGCCGCGAAGCATCTTCACCAGTCGGGACTTGAGGCGTCGCGGCGTGTCTTCGAGCGCGCAATAAAGGACATCGCCCTCGACGCTCTCGATCTTGCCCAGTGCCGGGGTGCCGCCTGCGGTGGACAATCCCAGACCGAGCACGAGCCAGGACTTGCCCAACTTGGGAGCGCCGGCCAACAGTGTGAGGCCTTCGGCAATGAGGCCAGGGACGGCCCAGCGTGGCTCGGGGAAGTCGGTCTCCATGAGTTCGTCGGCGGTGAAGTACGCGCCATTCTCGCGGCCAATCATTTCGAGGCGGCTCATGCGCGAACCCCCGGCCTCGGAAGGTCGAGCCGGGCGAGTACCTCGTCAACGGTCCAGCCGTCGCGCACGAGGGCGTTGGCGTATGCGCGGAGTTCGGCCTCGGGGAGTAGGTAGGTCGAGGGCTGGCGGGCCTCGCGCATGTCAGCGATGAGTGCGCTGAGTCGGCGTGATGCCTTGCTGCGCTCGATGTTCTCGCGCAGACGCCTACGGGCACGTCGAGCCCGGGCCTCCCGTTCTTCCGGGGTGCTAGGCCCCGGTGCGTCCTGGTGCTTCCCGGGGTCGGACGGTACGATGAGAGTGTCAGCGTGGCCCTGCTGAGTTTTCGCCTCGCCCTCGGTTTCCCAGCCGGGGGCGGCGGCATTTCTGGGGGCACTCATCGCGTAACACCCGCCTCAGCATTGGCAACGATGGCGGCCAGTAAGAGCCGCATGTCGTCAGGGACCATCACGCCATTGGATCCTCGCGTGAGGCGCACTCGCCGTGCACTTGCGCTGCTTCGTAGACTGGTATTGCACGTGGTGGTGTTGGTGTCGCTCGGTCCGCTTGGGGCCTCCAGTTCCTTTCGGACCGAGCGTTCGCTACGCGGCACCGCCGTTCACCATTCCAGGTGCAACACCGGCTGGGATGCGCTGGAGCGCGTCATCGATCTCGTTGAGGTCGACGCGGATTGCGCGCGTGCCAGGCACGCGGTATCCGGCGAAAGTGCCGTCCGCTATGCGCCGACGAATCGTGATGGACGACTTGAGGTTCAGGTAACTCTTGGCCTCGTCGATTGTTGCGAGGCGGCGGGTCTTGCTAGCCATGTAGGCCTCCGGGCAGGATTGAGAATCCCGCCCGCTGAGGCGACTAACCTGGAGCCGTGACCCCGCTCCCGGGAACCTGGTGGAACTACTGCTCCGCGCTGTTGCTACCTAGTGTATGCGCGAGTGTAAGCAAGGACAACTCCGACTCGCCGAGTTCATTAGCCCTTGAAAGCACGGATTCGAGTTCATCCCCATCTTGGAAGATGGCATTGAGTGCACACTTCCGGCACTTCAGTACCCAGCGCACGCGGGGATCTCCATCAACCTCGAACTCGTATCCCTCAGCCTCAAGCTCGGCGAACGTCTTAGCCTTGACGTCGGCGGGGGCGGACTGCGCAGCCAAGAGCAACGCGGCGGCGGCGGGCGTGTCGCCGCGCATTGGCAGGTCTGGACGAGGTGTGTGCTTCAACCTGGCGGGAATGTCGCCCATCGCGTTGCGCGGCACGTCGTACTGCCACCGGCCAGTATCGAGGGTGAACGCTCCGACAAGAGTTCGGGTGTGCGGGCGCGCATCGGTTCCGCCACACAGAATCGCTATCCGCAGGCCGCTCGCACCACTTGTGTCAGGCACCATTCGTTATCACCGCATCCATCTTCGCCACGTTGGCCCTGTCGCGCTCTAGGCCCGCGTGCTGGTATCCCAGCGCGACTTCGACGGATAGGTGCCCGCCGCGCTCCTGCAACTCCCGGAGGGTCGCCCCAGCGCGTGCGTACTCCGTGAGTCCAGTGTGTCTTAGTGCGTGGAAGCGGAAGCCGGGGCGGGCGCCCTCGCGCGCCGTGCGCCATGCCTGGTCAAATCTCGTTTGACTTATCGGCACGGTTGGACGCGCTGGGCTTGGTAGCAACGGGGCCTCGCCCATCGCGGGCACGTGCTTGTCGAGATGCTCCGTGATCAGGGGCACCAATGACGCTGGCACGGCGATGGTGCGCCGAGATCCGGCCTTAGGTTCGGTGTATCCCGGCGGGGATACCTTGGAGTTCCACTGGCGCCGCACGTGGACCACGGCACCGTCACCGTCTTCCAGGCCGTCGAAGTCACGCCTTTGCAGCCCCAGCACTTCACCGAGCCTGAGTGCGCACCATGCGGCCAGGTGGACGGATATCTTCAATTGTGCGGGCATCGTGTCGGCCATCGCCCGGACCTCTGTCGGGGTAGCGATGTCCTCGCTATTGCCGCTTGAAGCCTTGCGTCGGGGCTTCGAAATCGTGACGGTGACCGGAGACTCCACTAGCCCGCCAACCTTGGCCGCCATCGCGGCGAGGAACAGTGATCTCGTCGTGCGCGCGGCATTGGTCCAGGCGCCCTTTGTCGCGATGCCGCCGAGCATGGCCTCAATGTCGAGGCTCGTCACATCGGGGAGCCGCTTGTCTCCGATGGCGGGCAGGACATGGGCGTCGAGCGTTGAGCGGTAGGACCGGATGGTGCCCGGCGCCCTCCCGGTGCCCTCCAGTCGGACCAGCCAGTCGTCGGCCCACTCGCGCACCGTAATCGCACTGGCACGGTCGCTCATGTCCTGGGAGCGGCGTTGGTGACGAAGCAGTACGGGCGGGACAAAGATCTTGCGGGCAATCTCGCTACGGGCGATGGCTAGCGCCGCCTTGGCGTCGCCTACGGTGAAGTAGGAGCCGACCATGTACTGGCGACCGTCGTAGGTCACACGCGCGCGATAGTTGCCGTTCGGCATCCTGTCGATGCCTCGCGGCAGTCCGTCCTTCGACTTCCGGGGGGGAATCTCCACCACCTGACCCTTGACTTGCTCCTGTAGTACTCCTAATATGGAGCATACTAGAGATCACTTCAGATCACTAGTGATTACAGGGAATCGGAGCGTTACCGCAGGTAGAAAGAGGAAAACCCCTGGTAGCCGAAGCCACCAGGGGCAAACTCGTGGAGATGGCGGGAATCGAACCCGCGTCCGCATGTTCCAAAGCAGGGCTTCTCCGGGCGCAGCCTGAGAAGTATTTCTCGGCCCCCCACCCGCATCAGGCGAGCAAGTGAGATGGGCCCAGTCACAGTGCAAGTCCCGATTGCCGCTGTGACGCCAGCAACCAGCAAGTCCTCTAGATGACGCCAGGCACTAGGTCGAGAACACCCCTAGACTGACGGACTTCATGGCGCTCGCTTAGGCAGCGAGGGCGAAGTCGGTGCGCTTAGAATCGGCACCTATAGTTTGCTGGGGGCGTTGACAAGATAACCCAGCATCCTTGGCCCGCTTCCCCTGCAATACAAACACACGTCGAAACCGATCATCCCCTGTGGAGTTGTTCCTTCATTCTACGCGGCCGTGACGATGCTGGACAGCCCCTTCGCTATGGGGCGAATGCCAGCAGGCGGGCGCGCAGCTGAGGGCCGATGCGCGTCGGCCTTCCCGTAGCCCCGTCGACGAGCCCCAAAGTGGTGCTCGCCGTGACGCACTCTTCGCCGTCCACGATCAGCTGGTAGCCGATCTCGAAGCTCGCACCTGCGCATTTCGTGACAGACACCTCGGCGTGAATCGCCTCGGTGCGGTGGTCGATCACGTTGCGATATTTCACGTGAATATCTGCCACCAGCACCCACACATCCGACACGGACGTCAACGGCGGCAGGATCGGGTCCTCATCATTCCAGAACGCGTACACGCGGGCCTGCTCAAGCAGTCCCACGATCGCCACGTTGTTGACGTGCCCGTAGGCGTCGAGGTCGGACCAGCGCAAGTGAAGCGGAACCGTGACGGCAGGCACACGTCGAGGTTACCGCTCACGCCCCCGAGTCAGGAACGCCTGAGGGAACCCCGGCCGCGGGACCCAAGACCGTGAGCCAGATCCACACAGCCGCCTCGCGGGCCGGAGGCAAGGGTTCGCGGGACAGCCACGCCGACATCACGCCGACGACGGTGCCCGCCACGCCTGCCGCCACCATGTCGAGTGGCACGACGTGGTCACTGCGCCGGTCCGCGAAGTCGTGAACCGCCGCGCTTACTCGGGCCCTGAGGCGCGCGAGCACGATGGCGGATCCCGGATCGGTCAGGGCGCTCCGGTAGAGGTCGGCGTGTGCCTCGACATGTTCGAGGAAGGTGACGATCGGGATGGGCGGGTCGAGGGTCCACTCATCGATCGCCTCGAGTTGGGCTCCGGCCTGTGCTGCCAAGGCGTCGAGCGCATCGGCCAGTACCGTCTCTTTGTCGGAATAGTGCTGGTAGAACGTGCTGCGGTTCACTCTGGCATGCTCGGCGATGTCGCTCACGGAAATCTCGTCGAGCCCGCGCTCGCGGGCGAGGGCGAACAGTGCATCTTGGAGTCGCTTGCGCGTCCTGACCACTCTCGCGTCCATGAGTCCATTATCCACGTGGCCTCTGATATCCAACAGGTGTTGCACAACTCGGCCTACGATGCCTAAGGTTGTCCCGGCATCGTCGCCGCTTCCCCATTCATGTCCCTTTTGAGAAAGGCTACGACGTGGCCAAGTTCCTCTTCCGCATCGGTCGTGACTCGTCCCGCCACCCGCTCATGGTCATCGCCGCGTGGGTCGTCGCACTGATCGTCGCCGCGGGTGCGTATCTCGGTCTCGGTGGCGCCCTTTCCGACGCCTTCTCCATCCCAGGAACCGAGACGGACACAGTCACGGAACAACTGTCACAGGAAATCAACGGCCTCGACGGAGCCACCGCCCGCATCGTCTTCCGCACCGACGATGGCGCCGCCTTCACCGGCGAGCAGACCACACAGATCGGTGCCGCACTCGACGCGGTCACCTCCATCGACGGCGTCAGTGGCGTGCTCAATCCCTTCGAGTCAGCCGCCCAGCGCGCGGCGCAGACGCAACAGCTTGCCGACGGCGTCGACCAGGTGTCCGCGGCACGTGACCAGCTGGACGCGACCGCCCAGCAACTGGAGGACTCTTCGGCCCAGTTGGAGGCAAGCCAACAGCAACTGGACGCCGCAGTAGCCCAGGCGAAGGCCACTGGCGCGTACGATGCCTCGGCGGATCAGTTCGCCGTCCAACAGGCCCAGATCGACGACGGGTTCGCACAGGTTTCCGCCGGGCGCGACCAACTGGATCAGGCGCGCGTCCAACTCCAGGCTCAGGAGGAGCAACTCGCTCTGGGCCGCCAGCTAGCGGAGTATGCCTCGAAACTGCGCACAGTCTCGCAGGACGGTTCGACGGCTCTGGGCGCCGTGATGTTCGACGTCGGCCGGTTGAGCCTGCCACAGGCCACGAAAGACGCTGTCGTTCAGGCCATGGAGAACGCCCCCATCTCGGGTGTCGAGGTCAACTTCTCGGCCGATCTGGTCGAGACCGTGGGCGGCATCCTCGGGGTCGGCGAAATAGGCGGGGTGGTGCTCGCCCTCATCGTGCTGATGGTGATGATGCGCGCGGTCATGCCCGCGCTCCAGCCGATTGTGACGTCCGTCGTCGGCGTCGGTGTGGGCGCCGCCACGGCGCTCGCCTTCTCCGACGTCGTCGACATGCAGGCCGTGACGCCTGTGCTCGGCGTGATGCTTGGTCTGGCAGTCGGAATCGACTACGCGCTGTTCATCGTCAACCGACACCGAACCCAACTACGGACGGGCATGAGGCTGCACGAGTCGATCGGGCTCGCCAACGGCACATCAGGAAATGCCGTCGTCTTCGCTGGCGCCACGGTAATCGTTGCGCTCCTCGCCCTCAACGTCACGGGAGTGCCGTTCCTGGGCGTGATGGGCTCTGTCGCCGCCTTCTCGGTCTTCGTCGCAGTGATCAACGCTCTCACGCTCACACCCGCCCTTCTTGGCCTGATCGGCTTGCGCGCGCTCAGCAAACGCGAACGCGCGACCATCGGAGCGCCTCACCACTCGCAGGCGCCCGTGACGCCCATGCGCACCCGCCGGACGGTCGTGAAGTTCGTGGTGTACACCGTGGCGTTGCTGTTCATCGCCCTTCCCGCATTGTCCATGCGTCTGGGCCTTCCCGATGGGACTCAAGAGCCGCAAGACTCCACGCAGTACCGCGCCTACTTCGCGATCTCCGAGAACTTTGGCGAAGGCCTCAACGGCACGATGCTGGTCACGGCTGACCTGCCCGCGCCGGTCAGCGAAGAACAGGTGCTCGCCACCCAAGTCGATATCGCTGGCGCCCTCATGAGCCAGCCCGACGTCGCTGCCGTCGCACCCATCGGCATTTCGGACGACCGCAGTTTCATGGCGTTCCAGGTGATCCCTACCGAGGGCCCGTCGAGCGTGTCGACCGAGAACCTGGTGCGCGAGTTGCGCGCCAGTTCACCCTTGGACGACGGCACGGTCCTCGGTGTCGCGGGCGAGGCAAGCGGCAGCATCGACATTTCGCAAAAGCTTTCGGACGCGTTACCGCTGTATCTGGCCGTGGTGGTGGGACTGTCGCTCATCATCCTGATCATCGTCTTCCGTTCGATCGTGGTTCCCGTGCTTGCCACGGTGGGCTTCGTCCTGTCCCTCTTCGCGGCGTTCGGCGTGGTGACCGCGGTGTACCAATGGGGCTGGCTGTCGTCCATCTTTGGTGTCCACGATCCCGGCCCGGTGCTCAGTTTCCTGCCGATCATTCTGACGGGCATCCTGTTTGGCTTGGCCATGGACTACCAACTGTTCATCACGAGCGGAATGCGCGAGGCCTACGTACACGGCGCATCCGCACGGGAGGCTGTGGTCGCTGGCGTGCGCCACGGACGCGCCGTGGTGACCGCTGCGGCAATCATCATGGCTGCCGTCTTTGGCGGCTTCGTCTTCTCGGAACTGACGATGATCCGTCCCATGGGGCTGGGCATGGCCGTCGGCGTCCTGTTCGACGCGTTTGTGGTGCGCCTGGCGATCGTGCCTGCCCTCATGCACATCGCTGGCGAATACGCATGGTGGCTACCGCGCTGGCTCGACAGGATTCTGCCGAACGTGGACGTCGAAGGTGCTCAACTCGAGCGAGAGCACCCCATCCCAGCCGTGAGCAGTTAGCGCGGCGCATGGTGGCGCGAAGCGGGCCTTGGAGGCGCTCCCACGGGCACGGCGTATCCGTGATGACCCGGACGCGTGCCCGTGTGGTTGCTGCACCGCGGCCGCGCCCTTCGTCGTCGACCGCCTCACAAGATCTGCGGTAGACGGCGAGATCTACTCTCGACCGCGACGCGCCATGGCCCGCTCTGCCTCGCGATTGTCCTGCTTCTCCCGAAGACTCTGGCGTTTGTCGTACAACTTCTTGCCCTGCGCCAGGCCGATCTCCAACTTGGCACGCCCCTTGAGAAAGTACAGACGCAGCGGCACGATGGTGTGCCCCTTCTCTCGCGTTCGCACCGCCAACTCATCGATCTCGTGGTGGTGAAGCAGCAGTTTGCGCTTGCGGCGCACTGCGTGATTGGTCCAGGTGCCCTGGGTGTATTCGGGGATATGGATGTTCTCGCACCACGCCTCGCCACCGTCGATGTAGATGTAACCCTCGCCGATCGCGGCACGGCCCTGGCGCAACGACTTGACCTCGGTGCCGGTGAGCACGATGCCCGCCTCGAACACGTCCTCAATGAAGAAGTCGTGACGCGCCGAGCGATTGGTGGCCACCACCTGGACTGCGTCAGACACGGCTCACCTCCCGGGCATC
>JASBTB010000063.1 GCA_030148645.1 Demequina sp.
GCGGCAGCCTCCTCTTCGGCGCGCGCCTCTTCGAGGGTGCGTCCGTCAATGGTGAGTCCCTTACGAGCGGCCTTCTCGGCGCGACGTGCGAGGAGCGCCTTCTCCGCCTCCGAGCCCGGCGTGGGATTGCGCCGAATCACGTAGAACTGTTGCCCCATCGACCATGCGTTGGAAACGGTCCAGTAGATGAGCACACCGATGGGGAAGTTCGGACCGGACAGCACAAAGATGAACGGCAGGGCGTACAGCAGGATCTTCTGCTGCTGAGCCATGGGCCCTTCGAGTGCCGACGCGGGCATGTTCTTGAACGTCAGTTGCCGTTGACTGAAGAAGGTGGTCGCCACCATCGTCACAATCAGGATGGAGGCGACGATACGCGGCTCTATGGTGCCCGCACCAAGGAAGGTATCGGATAGCTTTGCACCGAAGAGCGTCGCCTGGCTCGCCTGCGCGCGAAGATCGTCGGACAGGAGGCCGATCGCCTTCCCATCGCCTGCCGTACCCCGCTCGAGTCGATAGTTGAGCACGCGGAACAGCGCGAAGAATACCGGTGTCTGAAGCAGTAAGGGTAAGCACGAAGCAAACGGGTTCGTCTTATGCTGCGAATACAGCGCCATCGTCTCTTTGGTCATCGCCTCCCGAGAGGCCTGATCCTTCTTTCCCTTGTACTTGTCCTGGATTTTGCGCAGGTCAGGAGCAATCACCTGCATCGATCTCTGGGCTTTGATCTGACGGACGAATACCGGGATGAGCGCAATGCGGATGATCACGGTGAGTCCCACGATTGACAACGCCCACGTCAGCCCGGATTTGGGATCGAAACCAATGAACTCCAGTGCCTGGTGTACCAGCACCATAATGTTCGCCACTACCCACTCGAGTGGTTTGAGCAGGGAGAAGATCGCGTTCACAAAGAGATCCTTACGTAGCTACTGATGAAGTCGTATGGGGCTTCCGGAAGAGCGGCTCGCCCACGGCCGGTACCTCGTCGACGCCGCCGTTGCTCCACGGGTTACAACGAAGTACCCGCCACCCCGCCAGCACCGTACCGCGCAGGGCGCCATGTCGGCGCACCGCCTGGAACCCATAGTGAGAACACGACGGGTAGTACTTGCACGTCGGGCCGATCAGGGGAGAGATGGTCAGTTGATACAGACGAATGAGTCCCATCAGGGCAAGCGCCGGCAGGCGCGCAATGAATGCAAGGACGATCATGTGTCGGCCTTAGCGAAGGCGCGTCGGATACCACCGGCCACGTCGGCCTTCAGTTCGTCGAAACTCACAGAGGCTGCGGGCGGGAGTGCGCGGATGACCACGCGGCAACCACGCGGGAGCCGGGCCAACTCGTCGGCCATGATGGCGCGAAGACGGCGCGTGACTCGATTGCGCACCACAGCGCCTCCTACCGCTCGAGAAACAGCGAAACCGGTCATGCTGTTCGCATCACCGGTTTTCACTAGGTAAACCACTGCCGTCCGTGTGCCAGCCTTAGAGCCTTCGCGCATGGCGAGACGAAAATCCGCGGCCCGCCCAAGCCGCTGGCCCTCCGACAGCACTACGCCGACAGGGCGTCGCGACCCTTACGACGACGTGCCTTCACGATCGAGCGCCCGGCGCGGGTTCGCATGCGCAGGCGGAAGCCGTGCGTCTTGGCACGCTTGCGGTTGTTCGGCTGAAAAGTCCGCTTGCTCACGGGAGAACTCCACGACTGCTAGGGATGGTCAAATAGCGCACTTACGTTACGCGCTACGCGGGCACCGGTCAAATCTTTGCACACCCGTTGGAGCATTGCGCTAAACGGTATAGGCTCCCTCATCAGCACGTTGTGCGACGTAGCGACACGCCGCACGACCACCATGACAATCAGGTAACACGGTCCTCACGGGTTGTGCACAAGACTGTGGAAAGGGGGTACCGCGTGGCGAAGGACGAGTCAGTGAGCACCATCGAAGACGTCTGGTCACGCACCGTCAGCCGACTGTACTCCGACGATTCGACGTCCGCCCAGCAACGCTCGTTCCTGCGCCTCATCAAGCCCCTCGCCGTCGTCGAGGGCAACGTCTTTCTCGCGGTCTCAGAAGAGTTCACCAAGAGTTACCTCGAGTCCACCTTGCGGGCCCCCATTACTCAGGCCTTGAGCGAGATCCTCGACCAAGACGTACGTATCGCCGTCACCGTCGATGCCTCGATCACGCCCCCCGCGCTTCCCGACGACGAACCTCTTCATCAGCAGTCTCGCGAACCCAGCGCCGTTGTGCAAGCCGCCGTGGAAGACCCGCACCTCAATCCTCGCTACACGTTCGACACTTTCGTACCCGGCTCATCCAATCGCTTCGCTCACGCGGCCGCCCTTGCGGTCGCCGAAAGCCCCGGCAAGACGTACAACCCCCTCTTTATTTATGGCGACTCCGGGCTGGGAAAGACCCATCTGCTGCACGCCATCGGCCACTACACGCGCCAGATCAAGCCGCAGACGCGGGTACGGTACGTGAACTCGGAGGAGTTCACCAACGACTTCATCAACTCGATCCGCGACGATCGTTCGCTCAGCTTCAAGCGCACCTACCGCGAGGTGGATGTGCTACTCGTGGATGACATCCAGTTCCTGCAGGGCAAGGAACAGACGCTCGAAGAGTTCTTTCACACCTTCAACGCGCTTCACAACGCTGGCAAACACGTCGTCATCACCTCCGACGTGTCGCCGCGCAACCTCAACGGAATCGAGGAGCGGATGCGGACCCGCTTCGAGTGGGGCCTCATGACGGATGTCCAGCCGCCCGACCTCGAGACCCGCATCGCCATCCTTCGCAAGAAGGCACAGGCGGACGATGTTCAGGCGCCACCCGATGTCCTCGAGTACATCGCCTCAAACATCACCAGCAATATCCGCGAACTCGAGGGTGCCCTCATCCGTGTGACGGCCTTCGCCGCTCTCAACAAGCAGCAGGTGGACCTCGCGCTGGCTCAGGTGGTCCTCAAGGACCTCATCAGTGACGATGACTCCGAGATCACCGCATCGAGCATCATCGGCAAGACCGCCGAGTACTTCGCCATCACGATGGAGGAACTCACCGGCACCTCGCGCTCACGGGTGTTTGTGACCGCCAGGCAGATCGCCATGTATCTGTGTCGCCAACTCACCGACCTCTCGCTGCCCAAGATCGGCGAGCACTTTGGCGGCAAGGACCACACCACGGTGATGTACGCCGTGAAGAAGGTTGAGGACCAGATCGCCCAGCGGCGCCAGATGTACAACCAGGTCAACGAGATCCACGCGCGCATCAAGCAGCAGTCGCGCGGCTGAGACCCGCGTCATTTGTCCCTTTTGGCCGCCCCCAGAAGTATCACTCACACATGTGGATAAACCTGTGTATATCATCGGCGCGGTCCGTCACGCACCGGGGAGACACTGTGCATGAGGTGCCGGATCCTGTGTACATCAGCATCCCGCTCACAGCGCCTCCTCAGGGGTGCTGTCTCATATCCACGTCTCCTACACGGACGAATCACGCTGAGTACCAGGGTAGTCAGGTGTTGTCCACAGTTTCCCAACCCCCTATGACTACTACGTACCTTTCTGTGTTACTTGTACACAAGGGCCTCCATGAGGACCCTTTCGTCGCTTGTCGTCCCAGGACCAGACGCGTCCGTCCTGTGGCGTAGTCTGTGACCCGAAAGGGGAGATCGATGAAGTTTTCCGTGAGTCGGGACGTGCTCAACGATGCGGTGGCGTGGACTGCGCGAGCCGTTCCGCATCGTCCCCCCGTACCCGTGCTGGCTGGCGTCCTCATCGAGGCCGACGCCGCGGGTGCCGTGACGCTCTCGAGTTTCGATTACGAGGTCTCGGCACGTGGAGGGTTCGCGGCCGACGTCGAGGATGCTGGCTCAGTTCTGGTATCCGGGAGGCTGTTGCGTGAGATCTCCAACGCACTGCCGCACAAGCCGGTCACTTTCGGACTCGAGGGTTCCAAGGTGTCCGTCACGTGCGGGGCCTCGCGCTTTTCGCTCGCGACCATGCCAGTCGACCAGTACCCGGCATTGCCCACCATGCCGGACACATCGGGCACCGTGGATGGAGCCGCACTGTTGGCGGCGGCGCAGCAGGTCCAGTCAGCAGCGTCGAGGGACGAGACTCTGCCCATTCTCACGGGCGTGCGCATGGAGATCGAGGGCGACCGTATCTCGCTTCTGGCGACCGACCGCTACCGGCTGGCGTTGCGCGAACTGACGTGGAAGCCTGATACGCCCGATATCTCGGCGATGGTGCTCGTGCGCGCCAAGACCCTCACCGACACTGCCAAGGCACTGGGCTCCGGCGACGTCCAACTCGCCCTCAGTTCCGGCCAGGGGGTGGATCTTATGGGTTTCAGTGCCGGTGGGCTCGTGACCACGTCGTTGCTCATGGATGGCGAGTACCCGCAGGTTCGTCGCCTGTTTCCGGACACGTCGTCGATCACAGCCGTGGTATCCACCAGCGAGCTCATCGATGCGACGCGACGCGTCGCACTGGTTGCCGAACGCAATGCGGCCGTGCGACTGTCCTTCACCGAAGGTGAACTCATTCTCGACGCTGGCCACAGCGACGATGCGCAGGCGTCGGAGGCGATCGAGGCTACGGTCGAGGGGGGAGAGATCACGGTGGCTTTCAACCCGGGATTCTTGCTCGACGGGTTGAGCGCGCTTGGCACACCCTACGTACGACTCGGCTTCACGCAGGACACCAAGCCGGTGGACTTTGTGGGACTCGACAAGCCAGGCGGAACCATCGCCTCGGAGTTCCGCTATCTCTTGGTACCCATCCGTATCGCTGGCTAACGGTCGATGCGCATCTCGCACCTTCACCTGACCGACTTCCGCTCCTACGAGGTAGTCCACGTCGAGTTTGGCCCTGGGGTGACGACACTCGTCGGTCGCAATGGCCACGGCAAGACCAACGTCGTCGAGGCCGTTCGCTATCTGTCGACGCTTGCTTCCCACCGCGTCGCCACCGACGCGCCGATGCTGCGTTCGGGTGCGAACAGGGCCATCGTCTCCGGCAGGGTGCACCGAGGTGAGCGCGCGTTGACGCTCGAGGTCACCATGATCCCCGGCAAGGCAAACCAGGCTCGCCTGAATCGGGGTAGCGCAAAGCCGCGTGACCTGGTCGGGATTCTTCGCACCGTGGTGTTCGCACCGGAAGACCTCGTGCTCGTCAAGGGCGACCCGGGCACGCGACGTTCCTTCATGGACGAGTTGTGTGTCGCACTGAGGCCCGCACTTGCGGCAGATATCGCCGACTACGACCGCGTACTGCGTCAGCGGTCAACCCTGCTGAAGTCTGCACGAGGCAAGCCGCATTTCGATGGTTCGACGCTGGACATCTGGGACGAGAAACTCGCCGATCTGGGTGCGCGCATCATGCACGCCAGGCTCGCCGCGGTGGACGCCCTCGCGCCGCATGTGAACCGGGCGTATGAGGACGTGGCGCCCGGCGAGGGTACCTGCTCGATTTTGTACACGACGACGCTGACAGTGAGTGCCGTGGGGGAACCGGATGCCGCCCAGCATGTGGCCAGTGCCGCGCTCAAGGCTCAGGCAGTCGCGCCCACGTCGGCGACTGCCCCGGCAGATATCGGCGCCGCATTGCTGGCAAGAATGGCGCAGCGCCGGTCCCAAGAGATTGAGCGTGGCGTATGCCTGGTGGGTCCGCACCGCGACGACCTCGCGATCCGCATCGGCGATTTACCAGCCAAGGGCTATGCGAGCCACGGGGAGAGTTGGTCATGCGCTTTGGCGTTGCGCCTGGGGTCGTTCGCGCTCCTGTCGGACGACGGTGACGATGCCGAGCCGGTGCTCATCCTTGACGACGTGTTCGCGGAACTGGATACCGGCCGCCGTGAGGCTCTCGCCCGTCGCGTCGCCGACGCGGGTCAGGTGCTCATCACCGCTGCTGTCGTGGAGGACGTCCCCGAACAGTTGCGCGAGCATCCGGGAGGCCACCGAATCTTGTATGTGTCGCCGGGGCGCGTGAGCGACTCGGCTGAGCTGAGGCCGCACGATGCCTGACAAGAGCGACGACCGCGAGGCACTTCCCCCCGAACGAGGCGTGAGTGCCCCGCAGGAGGCCAGTGCCGCCAATTCGGGTGCGTCAGTGCCCCGCAAGGACGCTGCGGCGCAGGCTCGGGAAGCTATGGAACGGGCGCGCGCCTCGGCGCGGGAGCGGGGAGCATCGCGCATCTCGCCCCAGACCGCGCGCCGGCGCAAGCGGGCGAAGAACGAAGCAACGGGTGGTGGCTCTCCGATGCCGTTCGGTGCGGGTCGCGATCCTCGCGCGATGAGCGACAACGTCACCGCGCTACTGCGGCGCATGGGCTGGAGCGAGAGTATCGAAGTCGCCGCCGTGACGGCACGCTGGCGCGAGGTGATCGGCGACCAGATCGCGGACCACTGCGAGCCCGTGAGTTTCGAGGAGGGGGTGCTGCTGCTGCGTGCCTCATCGAGTGCTTGGGCCACCCAGATGCAACTCATGTCGGGCCAAGTCCGACACCGACTCAACGAGGAGTTCGGCCGGGAGGTAGTCAAGCAACTGCGTTTTCTGGGGCCGAGCGACCGGCACTGGGTGAAAGGCCCGCGACGCGTCAAGGGTCGTGGGCCGCGCGACACGTACGGTTAGGGGCACGGGGACCGGTGAGTCACAGAACCTGCCGCCGACCGTACGGTCCCACCTCGACCCCTCCCAGGGCCCACCGCACACCATCCGTGATCGCTGACCCACAACAATGCCGTGAACCGCTTTGCCCACAAACCCCCTCAATGGCCCGTGGAAGCCACTCAGAGCGCGTAGAATGGACCGAGGTAGGATGCGAGCCGAATCGGGCCGCGTGAGGGGCTTGGAAAGGCAATCTGTGGCCAACACTGACGTCGAGGCGATTACGCCTGAATACGGCGCTAGCGACATCACGGTACTCGAGGGACTCGAGGCCGTGCGCAAGCGCCCCGGCATGTACATCGGTTCCACGGGGGAGCGCGGTTTGCACCACCTTGTCTACGAGGTGGTCGACAACTCCGTGGACGAGGCGCTTGCGGGCTACTGCGACACCATCACGGTCACGTTGCTGGCCGACGGCGCAGTGCGCACCACCGACAACGGGCGCGGCATCCCCATCGACATGCACCCCACCGAGGCACGGCCCACGCTCGAGGTCGTCATGACGATTCTCCACGCGGGCGGGAAGTTCGGCGGCAACGGCTACGCGGTGTCGGGAGGCCTGCACGGCGTCGGCATCTCCGTGGTCAACGCGCTGTCGCGCAAGGTCGAGACGGAGGTCAAGCGCCAGGGTCACGTGTGGCGCCAGACCTTCGCCGACGGCGGCAAACCGCAGGGCCCGATCGTCCAGGGCGAGGTGACGTCGGAAACCGGAACAACCCAGACATTCTGGGCGGACCCGGAGATCTTCGAGACGACCGATTACGACTTCGAGACGCTGCGCGCACGATTCCAGCAGATGGCGTTCCTCAACAAGGGCCTCAGTATTACGCTGACCGACGAACGCCCGGAGCACATCACGGGCGACGACGACGAAGAGGCCCCCACCTCCCGCACCGTCACCTACAAGTACGACGGCGGCCTCGTCGACTACGTCAAGCACCTCAACGCCACGAAGAGGGCCGAACTGGTGCACCCCGAGGTCATCAGCATCGAGACCGAGGATGCCGAGAACAAGATCTCGGTCGAGTTGGCACTGCAGTGGACCAACGCCTATTCCGAGTCGGTCTTCACGTACGCGAACACGATCGCCACGACAGAGGGCGGCGCGCACGAGGAGGGCTTCCGCGCGGCCATGACCTCGCTAGTCAACCGATACGCGCGCGAAAAAGGCATCCTCAAGGACAAGGACGAGAACCTCACGGGCGACGACGTCCGCGAGGGGCTCACCGCAGTCATCTCGGTCAAGTTGGGCGAGCCGCAGTTCGAGGGCCAGACCAAGACCAAGTTGGGCAACACGATCGCGAAGACGTTTGTGCAGAAGGCGGTCAACGAGCGCCTGACCGACTGGTTCGACTCCCATCCCGTCGAGGGCAAAGAGGTCATTCGCAAGGCGATCCAGGCATCGGCCGCGCGGATGGCCGCGCGCAAGGCCCGTGAGGCCACGCGGCGCAAGGGACTTCTCGAGTCGGGCGGGATGCCAGGTAAGCTTTCCGACTGCCAGAGCCGCAATCCCGATGAATGCGAGATCTTCATCGTCGAGGGAGACTCGGCTGGCGGCTCCGCCAAGCAGGGTCGCGAGCCGTACAACCAGGCGATCATGCCGATTCGCGGAAAGATCCTCAACGTCGAGCGCGTGCGCCTCGACCGGGCGCTCGCCAACCTTGAGGTGCAGGCCCTCATCACCGCGTTCGGCGCCGGAATGGGCGAGGACTTCAGCATCGACAAGGCGCGCTATCACAAGATCGTACTGATGGCCGATGCCGATGTCGACGGCCAGCACATTCGCACCTTGCTGCTCACGCTGCTGTTCCGATACATGCGGCCTCTCATCGACGCGGGCTACGTCTACCTGGCGCAGCCGCCGCTGTTCAAGATCAAGTGGTCCAACTCGCCTCACGAGTACGTCTACTCCGACAAGGAGCGAGACCTCCTGCTGGCCGAGGGCCTCAAGGCTGGTAAGAAGATCCCCAAGGACAACGGCATCCAGCGGTACAAGGGTCTGGGCGAGATGGACCACGAGGAGCTCCGCGTGACCACGATGGATCCCGCCAGTCGCACCCTGCTGAAGGTGTCGATGGACGATGCCGCGATGGCCGACGAGGTGTTTTCGGTATTGATGGGCGAAGACGTCGAGTCCCGGCGCAATTTCATTCAGCAAAACGCAAAGGATGTGCGGTTCCTTGACATCTGACAGCCCGGAACTCATCAACCACGGCCGCATCGAAGCGGTCGATCTCAACACCGAGATGCAGCGGTCCTACATGGACTACGCCATGTCGGTCATCGTGGGCCGGGCGCTACCCGACGTGCGCGACGGCCTCAAGCCCGTGCACCGCCGCGTGCTGTACGCGATGTTCGATGGCGGCTACCGCCCCGACCGCGCCTTCTCCAAGTGCAGCCGCGTCGTCGGCGACGTCATGGGCAAGTATCACCCCCACGGCGACTCCGCGATCTACGACACGATGGTTCGCCTCGTGCAGCCCTGGTCGCTGCGCTACCCGCTGATCCAGGGTCAGGGCAACTTCGGTTCGCCCGGCAACGACGGCGCCGCCGCGTCGCGATACACCGAGTGCAAGATGGCGCCGCTGGCCATGGAGATGGTCCGCGACATCGACAAGGACACCGTCGACTTCGAGGACAACTACGACGGTCGTGAACAAGAACCCATCATCCTGCCCGCCCGCTTTCCCAACCTGCTCGTCAACGGCAGCGCGGGCATCGCAGTCGGCATGGCCACCAACATTCCCCCCCACAACTTGCGCGAGGTCGCCGCGGGCGTGCAGTGGCACCTCGACCACCCGGAAGCGTCGCGCGAGGAATTGCTGGACGCGCTCATGGAGTGTATCCAGGGCCCCGACTTCCCGACGGGTGCCACGATCCTGGGCCGCCGCGGCATTGAGGAGGCGTACCGCACCGGTCGCGGCTCCGTCACGATGCGCGCCGTGGTCAACATCGAGGAAGTCCAGGGCCGCATGTGCCTGGTCATCACCGAGTTGCCGTACCAGGTCAACCCCGACAACTTGGCGATCAAGATCGCCGACCTCGTCAAGGACGGCAAGGTGGCTGGCATCGCGGACATCCGCGACCAGTCGTCGGGCCGCACCGGCCAGCGCCTCGAGATCGTGCTGAAGCGCGACGCCGTGGCCAAGGTGGTGCTCAACAACCTCTACAAGCACACGCAACTTCAGGACACGTTCGGCTGCAACATGCTGGCGATCGTGGACGGGGTGCCGCGCACCCTCACGCTCGACGGCTTTGTGCGCCACTGGGTGACGCACCAGGTCGAGGTCATCCAGCGTCGTACCATGTACCGCTTGCGCGAGGCCGAGCGCGAGGCCCACATCTTGCAGGGCTACCTCAGGGCACTCGACGCGCTCGACGAGGTCATCGCGCTTATCCGCCGGTCGCCGGACGTCGACGCGGCTCGTACCGGGCTGATGGAACTGCTCGACGTGGATGAAATCCAGGCGACCGCGATCCTCAACCTGCAACTGCGTCGTCTGGCCGCCCTCGAACGTCAGAAGATCAC
>JASBTB010000148.1 GCA_030148645.1 Demequina sp.
AGCAGGTACACGGGGAGCCCAATCAGCACGGCAAGCACGCCCGTGATCGCCACCGCCTTGCGCTTAGTCAGCAGACCCAGCCCTGCGAACGCGACCACAATGAACGCCGCGGCGGCCGCCCACGGCACGATCGCGGGCAACACGGTGTCGAACCACCCCAGCGCCCACGTGCCCCACACGCCCGTCCATAAGTATGGCAACATCAGTAAGTTGTACGCGGCAAGGGCGATCCCGCCGGTGGGCTCCGCCACCCCCCCGCCAGTGCCGGGCGCGGACACCGACGGCCCGCCTGAAATGCCGCCCACCCCCACATCAGCCTGGTTGGCGGTCGAGAAGAGCAGAACAATCACCACCAGGCCCGCCAGCGGGAGGATCGACCGCACCAGCCACTCCCGATTCCGGGACGACGTGACCAGTGAGGCGACGAGGGTCGCGCCAGCCGCGTAGATGGCGCCGTCGCTCCTTGAGCCCGCGGCCATGACGATGCCCACCACATACAGGGCGCCCAGCGCCCACCGCCGCCCGCCCCGGCTCTCGTACCAACCCAACATGGCCAGGTAGGCCGTGCCGACGCCCGTGATGGTCCAGCCGCTCGGATTGTTGGATGGGATGAGGAACGCGCCGAGTGGCACCAGGGACACCAGCCAACCCCACATCAGTGTTTGACGGCGCGAAGCGCTCAGCAGTGCGGCGAGGGCTGTGGCAAGGCCGACGAATAGGGAGAGGTTCACCAGTCGCATCACGAGTGCGCTGCGCACCAGGTCATTCCCAGCAAAGAACCGCATCGTGCCGTAGAAGACGTCCGGGTACTTGTTTCGGAAATTGCCACGATCGGTTTCGACCGTGGGCCCGTCGAGTGCGAGACCTGCGCGGTCCTGGCAGGCAGCGCTCCGGCTCGACACCAGGGCATAGCACCTCGACGTGTCAAAGGCGATCGATACCTCACGCAGGTTCGGGTCTGGGGAAGGTCTACATGCGTCACTGCCGCCGACGGCACACCAGGTGCTCGCCAGGTGATAGTCGTCGTCGGGGCTCGCACCCACCGGAGAGGCGAAAGCCCATGCTGTCAACGCCAGTACGGCCAAGAGCGGCGCGGCGTGAATCCACCGCAGCCGACCGATCAGCCGACGCGGACGCGACTCGGTTCGCATGACCACACGGACTCCTTGAGTGCTAAAAAAGGACAAATGATCCCGCCGATACCCTAGGTGATTTCTGGCGGGCGCTGTAGTAACGTCCCAACGCTACGCATTGTCACGGCGCGGCAACCTTGCGCCTGAGTTCGGGCCACACCACGGCCATCAGCGCGATGAAGGACAATGAGCCGATGATCCATACCGCCATGGGGCCGACGGGAATCCCATCCCACCACCATTCGGCGCCAGCACCGAGGTCGAACCCCTGCTGGTCCGCACCTGTGACATAGCGGCGAATATTGACCTGCAGCGCCACCAAATTGGCGGTCGCGAGCGCCCCCAGAATGGTGAAGGTCTGAGCGCGCGTGAAGCGCACGGTTCGCGAGCCGGACGGAGCGGTGACCAGGAGCAGCGCCAGTAACACGATGAGCGGTAGCAGGTAGCGCGGTTGAACCTGGCTCCCCACTGCGTCTCCGCCCGCAGTGAGCACATACACAGGAAGTGCCACCAGCACGGCGAGCACACCCCCGATCGCCAGGGCCTTGCGCTTGGTGAGCAACCCAAACCCGGCGAATGCGACGACGATGAACGCTGCGGTGGCCGCCCACGGGACGATCGCAGGCAGTTCGGTATCGAACCACCCCAGCGCCCACGTGCCCCACACGCCTGTCCACAAGTACGGCAACATGAGCAGGTTGTAGGCGGCGAGCGCAATCCCCCCGGTTGCCTCGGCAGCCTGGTCGCCAACACCCGTGCCACCACCCGCGAAGCCCTGCACGCCCACGCCCGCCTGCCTCGACGTGAGGAAGAGGATGGCAAGGACCGCCAGCCCGGCGACAGGAACGATCGCTCGAAGCAGCCACTGCCGATTCCAGGAGGCAGTCAGGAGTGCCGCGACCAAAGTCGCGCCAGCCGCATAGACTGCCGCGTCGCCTCGCGCCCCGGCGGCCATGACGATACCCACCACATACAGGGCGCCCAGCGCCCACCGTCGCTTGCCCGGACTCTCGAACCACCCCAGCAAGGCCAGGAAGGCCGTGCCGACACCGGTGATCGCCCAGCCGCTGGGATTGTTCGATGGGATGAGGAAGACACCGAGCGGCACCAACGACACGAGCCACCCCCACAGAAGGGTTTGGCGGCGCGAGGCCGGTAGCAGTGCCGCAAGGGCCGTCGCAAGACCCACGAACAGGGTGAGGTTCACCATGCGCATCACGAGCGCGCTGCGGACGAGGTCGTTGCCAGCGAAGAGGCGCATCGTCGCGTAGTAGACACCTGGATACGCACTCTGGAAGTTGCCTCGCTTGGTCTCGACCGTGGGCCCGTCGAGTGCGAGCCCGAGGTCCTCCTGACACGCCGCACTCTTGGTCGACACCTGGACGTAACACCGCGCGGAATCGAAGGCGGTCGAGACCTGGCGTGTGTCGCTGTCGGTGCCCGGCGCGCACGCGTCGCTGCCGCCGACGGCACACCAGGTGCTCACCAGGTGGAAGTCGTCGTCAGGGCTTGAGCCCACCGGAGAGGCGAACGCCCATGCCGTCAACGCCAGCACGGCCAAGAGCGGCGCGGCGTGAATCCACCGCAGCCGACCGATCAGCCGACGCAGACCCGATGCGCTGTGCGTCGTGGCCACAGTGCCTCCTTACGCTCTCGACACGGGCGTTTTCGCCCGGTGACACCCTATGCGGTCGACGCGGGCTGGTGAAGCAACGGTTGGCCAGCTCGCAGGCGGCGTCGCCACAAGAAGCCCAAGACGGTCGCCTGTGCCACCCCGGACGCAATCTCAGTGCCACCCAGAGCCCAGGCCGCTCCCGGCGCGCCCCAGCGGTGGCCCGCGAGCAACAGGGCCGTGGCGCCGACGGCGGACGCCGACACCACGCACACCATGAATGCCCGGCGGGCGCCCAGCATGATGAGCCCGATGCGCCCGAACACGGTACCGAGCGCGATTCCGAAGATTGCCACCCCGAACCCGAGGGCCGTCGCCCGGTCTATCCCGACATCGGCGCCGAACAGCGCCTTCGTGAACCACGGGCCGATGAGTCCGAAACCGACCATTCCGACAAGGCCCAGTGTCACGTGGAGCGCGATCGCGGCGCGCATTCTGCGCCCGACGCCGTCGGGGCCGCGCTCGGCAACCCAACCCTGGAGGGCGTTGCCGAGCGCCGATACCCCATACTGGCCGATGCGGTAGGCCTTGTCGCCTGAGACGTAGCGTGCCGTCTGCGCCACCGGCGTCACCTGCGCAACGAGCGTGACTGCGAGGGCGTTGTAGGCACCCGCAGCGCTTTCCGCGATGGTGGCTAGCAGATGACCCCGGAGCACTGCCGTGACCTCTTGCCGATTCGGATTCCACAATTCCGTCGCACCCACGCGCGCATAGATCACGGCCGGGCCAGCAACCATCGCCAACCCGAGTAGCGCCGGATACCACAGCAGATCCCCTTCGACCAGGAGCACGCCTGCGGCCAGAACCATCGCTAATGCCCGCGGAAGCACCTCCGACCACAGGATGGGAAGGGCTCGGCCCACGCCCACCCAATACCACGTGGGCGCCAGCCCTGCGAGGCTCATCGCAATGGCGGTCGCGACGGCGTCGGCTCGGAACGCCCCCGGAGCAAGCACACCGGCCACGATGCCAGCGGCGACGGCCGCGATGCCCCAGACGGGAAGGCGGACGTGCAGACTCGTCGCGATGTAACGTCGTCTTCGCTCGTCCGACGCGACCGCGAGAATCGGCGGGGCGAGCGTCGGGTACCCCATGCCCACCACGAGCGCGGCAAACCCTCCCACCGACTGCCCGACAGCAATCGCAACCCAGGCCTCGACGCCTGCCAGACGCGACAGCACGGGCAGGAAGAAGAACGGTGCCACGAGGGAGAGGAACGGCGCTCCTGCGAAGGCGACGATACGCCTGGCGAGCGCGCGACGGCCAGATGAGGCGCCACGCCCCGGCGGGACCGGAGGTGGGGGAAGTGCCTCAGTCACGCGCGGGTCCGCCGGGTGCGGATCCTGCGCACCACTTCGCCGATGCCACCGTGACGCAGGTAGTGTAATGCCATGCGAAGATCGCGGGCGCGGCCCGGGCGACCCTCTGGCTCCTGCAGATGCAGGGCCGCCGCCGCGAGAGCGTCGCGCCCACCAGCCGCGTCGACATCTGGGGCGCGGCGTGGGGAGCACGCGATGCGTCGCAGAGGTTCGAGCGTGGTCTCCCAAAGGTAGCGCTCACGTACGCTAGCGACGCGCTCGCGGGCCGCAGCGGCAAAGGCGTCGTCGTACAGAACGGTCTCAAGCGCCTCAACCAGGGCATCCAGATCGTCGGCGGGCACCGCGATGCCGAGGCGCTCCTCGCGCACCAGGTCCGCGAACGTGTCGCCCTCCGTCGCCACCATCGGCAGGCCCGCCCAGAGGTAGTCGAGAATGCGGGTGCGGAACGAGAACTCCGTCTCCACGTGTGCGTGGTGCGTCGAGACCCCAGCGTCCGCCTCGACAAGAAAACTCCCGCGCTCTTCGTAAGGCACCCAGTCCTCGTTGAAGATCACTGCGCTGCCCAGGACGCCGAGATCCTCGGCCAGGTCGATGGCCTCCTTGGCCACACCCATCGGCTCCTGGCCGGGGTGGCGGGTGCCCAGGAACACCAGGGCGGTACGCGGGCGGCGCTGAGCGAGCGCGTGCACCGCGCGAATGAGCAGGAGAGGGTCGAACCAGCTGTACACGCCCCCGCCCCAGATCAGGATCCTTGCGTCGGCGTCGATGCCGGGGATCACTCCCCGTACCGCAGGCCGCGTAGCGACTGGGGGTTCCGCCTCGAGCCCAAACGGGGCGATTGCGATGAGGTTCTCGAGTCGCGGGTCGCTCTCATAGGTTGTGGGCGAGATCCGTCCGAGTGCCGCGAGTTGACCCAGATAGAACGCGCGCTGGCGGGCCGATGCGCACAACACCAGGTCCGCGCGCACCAGTTGGTGGTTGAGCAGCGCCACCCTGGAGCGCACCAACAGGTCCCACGTGGCGCGTGGTTGCTCGCGGCCTTGCTCCAGCATTTCGAGGTGCATCGGGTCGTACGCGTCGACCACGACGACGCGGTCGGTGGAGGCAAGCCCCGGGAACTGCTCCATGGCATGCCCTTGGAAGACGATGAGTTCTGCTGCACGCTCGAGATCGCTGAACGCCGCACTGTCGCCTGGGCGCAATGCGACCGAATGGAACGAGTCTTGCGGCGCGTCAGAATCGAGCGACGCGGTGGTCGCAAGCACCGCCTCGTGGCCGTCTGCTGCGAGGACGCGGGCCATCGCGCGGGCACGGATCGCGGGGCCGGCGAGTCGCTCTCCGAGCGCTGAACCCGTGATGATGAGGACGCGCGTCACGGGGTGAGTCCCGGGCGCGGATCGACGCCCAGCAGCAGGGCTTTCGGCATCGGCACGCCTCCATGGTAGAGGGTCGCTGTCCCACGGATCGGTTCCCCGCGGGCCGGGCGACCGTGGTCGCCGTTGGCGCAGTGGCCCCTGCGGTATCGTGGCCGCATGAGTTTCCGGGTCGCGCAGACCGCCGACGTTGCGCCTGACGCCATCATCGGGCAGGGCTCCTCGATCTGGCACCTCGCCCAGGTCCGCGAAGGCGCCGTGCTCGGGCGAGACTGTATCGTAGGCCGAGGCGCCTACATCGGATCCGGAGTGACGATGGGGGACGGTTGCAAGGTCCAGAACTACGCCCTCGTCTATGAGCCGGCAGTGCTCGAGGCGGGCGTCTTCATCGGCCCCGCGGTCGTCCTGACCAACGACCACTTCCCCCGCGCCATCAACGCCGACGGCTCACCCAAGAGCGCGCATGACTGGACGCCGGTGGGGGTTACCCTTCGCCGAGGTGCCTCGATTGGTGCTCGCGCGGTCTGCGTCGCTCCCGTCATCATTGGGCGCTGGGCCACCGTCGCAGCAGGCGCGGTCGTCACCAAGGATGTCCCCGACTACGCGCTCATGGTCGGAGTACCGGCTCGGCGCGTCGGCTGGGTGGGTGAAGCCGGTCTCCCGCTCAAGGAGACTGGTGGTGGTTTGTGGGGCTGTCCCGAAACTGGTGCTCAATATCGCCAAGAGGGCGAAACCCTGGTCCGCGAGGTCTGACGCCATCGCGAAGGCAATGTCATGAGTCGCACATGGGTCGTCGTCCCGATGTTCAATGAGGCCGCCGTTGTCGGTGCGGTCGTCCGCGACCTGGTTCGTGAGTTCCAATTCGTCGTCTGCGTCGACGATGGCTCGACCGACGGCTCGGCGGAGGCCGCCCTCGCAACTGGCGCCCACGTCGTGACCCATCCCATCAACCTTGGGCAGGGCGCTAGCCTGCAAACGGGGTTCGACTACGCGCTGCTCGACCCCGAGATGACCGAAGTGCTGTGCTTCGATGCCGACGGGCAACATCAGATCGACGATGCCCACGCGATGATCGCGATGCTGCGTGCAGAAGACCTGGCGATCGTCACCGGTTCGCGGTTCCTCGACCAACGCACCGAACTGAGCTTCCTCAAACGCCTCACCTTACGCACCGCGGCACGCGTCAGCCGTCTGACGACGGGCAAGGCGCTCACCGACGCGCACAATGGCTTGCGGGTGCTACGCCGCGACGTACTGGAGACGGTTCGTATCACCCAAAACCGCATGGCCCACGCCTCGGAACTCGTGGACCTACTCGCGGCGACCGGGCTGCCGTGGAGGGAGCACCCCACCCACATCGTGTATACCGACTACTCTCGGTCCAAGGGCCAGTCGCTGCTCAACGGGGTGAACATCCTCGTGGAACTTCTTTTCAAGTGAGTGATATGACTATCGTTTTGCAACTCCTGGTCGTGATCGCCGTTGGCGTCGCCGCATTCGCATTGACACGGTCTCGTGGAGCGCGCCACCAAGCGATCAGGCGAGTACTGCTCATGATCTTCGTTGTCGCGGCGGCGTCTTCGGTCTTCGCACCCGTGTGGTGGACCAAGGTGGCGAACTTGGTCGGGGTCGGCCGCGGCACGGACCTGCTGTTGTACCTGCTCGTCCTTGTCTTTCTTGCCTTCGTCGCGACCACGTACCGCCGGTTCAGGAACATCGAGGATCAGACCACCGAGTTGGCGCGGACTATCGCGATTCTGCAAGCAAGGGCCCCGCGCCCTCCAGGCAAGTCCACACACGAGCCCGACACGGACGCATAGTCGCCGCTGCAAAAAAGCCGCGGACTACGTGCTCAGCGCATCCAAGACGTGAGCAGCTACTCGGTCGGCGACGCTTCGCGCCGCGTGGTGCTCGTGAATCCACTCGGCAAGACCCTGACGTCCCTTCGCGTGTAGGGGGTTATCCAGTACGTTTCGCATCGCGTCCGCGACGGCTTGCACGTCGAACTCGACGGCCCTGCCTGCGCCGTGCTGCCGCGCTACCTCGTCAACAACGCCTGCGGCGGGTCCCGGCCCGGCGTACACAACAGGGCAGCCAGTCGCCATCAGCGCGAGCGCTTTCGTGGCAAACGCGTAGTCATAGTTCTCACCGGGTTTCACCGACGCGAGGCCCGCGGTCGCCGCACTCATGATCTGAGCGATTCGATCTGCGGCGACAGGGGCATGGAAGGCAATGGCGTGTCGGTGACGCTCCGGACACGCGTCGAGTATCTTCCGGGCGTCTGTACCGGTGCCATAGAAGTCCAGTCGGGCGCCCCCAGGGCGCTCGTCGAGTAGCAAACCCAGCGCTGCGGCAAATATATCCGCTCCGTGTCGCTCGGAGTACGTGCCCGGGTACACGAACGTCGGTGCGCCAGGCGCCGACCCGGCACGGTAGCGGAACACGTCGGTGTCAACCCCGAAACCCGTGACCACGAGGCGAGACGTCACCCCAAGCTCTCGTACGCGAACCGCAACTCCTGGTGACACGGCAAGCACAAGCGCTGCGCCATTCAGCGCCCAGCGCTCCACCCGGCGCAGCACACGTACGACCATTCCGCCGGCAAGAGAGCCTGCGGCGTCACTCCATACGTCGGCGGCGTAGTAGACGTAGGGTCGGCGACGTATCGCAGCGACCAGTCGCACCACAGCGGCCGTCGTCGGCGGGGGTTCAACAACGTAGCCGTCGCATCGTGCCCCGAACAGCAATCGCACGAGGGCGGGCGCATCGAACGTGAGATACGACACGTAGCCCCTTACGTATCCAGCACGGTTGCGCTTCACCCAGGCTCTGCGCACGACAACGCCCTCGGATTCGTAAATCTCCGCATCGGCCGACGGCAACGAGGCAGTGACCACACGGACCCGTTTCCCTGCTCTGACCAGGGCCTCGGCCAGTGCTGCCAGGCGCAAAGGCGCGGCACCGGGCTCGGGCGCGAAAATCCGGCTCACCATCGTGATCGTCACTGCGGGAAGGTCCTTTGAACGCTTGTCGAAAAGTGCTCGCGCACCCTACTATCGTCGGCCGGGACCGTAGCGCGCGCCAGCATCGCATGGCAGGGCCGTCTCGATCACTACACTGGAGCGTCCAGGCTACCAACCTCCAGGGAGCGGATTCCGTGAGGGACCTCATCGCACTGTATCGGGAATTGCTTGAGGTGTACCCTCCTGGCGCACGGCGCTTTCTCCACCGATACGCAGCCTGGCTCGGCGTACTCGCGATCTTTGACGCGGCTGCGCTCGGTCTGCTGGCGATCGTGGTGGGCCCTGTGGCCACCGGCAACCCCGTCTCGCTGCCGTTCATCGGCGAGATCGGCGACACCGGTGTGCTGGTTGCCATGGCTTTCATCGTGCTCTTGGTCTTGGCGAAGGGGGCGGCTTCTACTTGGGCGCTCTACTGGGCCACTCGCCAATCGGCCAAATACGAACTGGAACTGGGCATGCGCCTCTTCAGCTCGTACATGCGGGCACCCTGGACCGAGCGTCTCACCAAGAACTCGGCGGACATCGTGCGCTTTACCGATTCGAGCGTCAGCCAATCCGTCAACGGGTATTCGATGCAGGGTGCGACACTCATCGGTGAGGCCGTCACCCTCACCACGATCCTGACCGTGCTGACCGTCGTTCAGCCCGCAATTGCCGGAGTCACACTGCTGTACCTGGGGGCCATCGGGTTCGGGCTCTACTTCTGGATACAGCGCCGCGCCCGCGTCGCCGGGCGCGTCATGATGATGTCGGGCCTGCGTACATCGCGCCTCATCACGGAGATGGTGGGTGCCATGAAGGAACTCACTCTTCGCGGCAAGAACCCAGAGATCGAGAGCGTCATCCGCAGTAATCGGAGCCGCACTGTGCGGGCAAGAGCGAACTCTATGTTCCTCAGCCAGGTCCCCCGCTACGTGCTTGAGGCAGGCATCATCGGCGGGTTCGTTCTCGTCGGTCTGGTGGGATACCTGACGGACGGAATCGCAGGAGCGACGACCGGAGTCGCCTTGTTCGGGCTGGCTGGCTTCCGAATGGCGCCGTCTGTGGTGCGATTCCAGACGGTCACATCGACGATGGCCGTCACCCGCGAACACGCACGTCGCATCGTCGACGAGATCAGAAACACGGAAAGAGCGAGTCTCGCGATCAGCGTGCCCGAGGACGGGACTCTCCCGGAGAGGCCGCGCGCGCTTCACGTCGCCGACGTCTCGTTCCGATACCCCATATCCTCCACCAATGCGGTGGATCATGTGTCGCTCGACATCGAGTTTGGGAAGACGACAGCGCTGGTAGGCGCTTCCGGATCCGGCAAGTCTACCATGGTGGACCTTGTGCTCGGACTACTCACGCCCACGAGCGGACAGATTCTTGTCGACGACACTCCTCTCCACCACGCCACCACAGCATGGCGTGCGCGTGTTGGCTACGTGCCCCAGGACGTGGCGCTCTTTGACGCGACGGTAGCGCAGAACGTGGCACTGTGCTGGGACGAGTCCTTTGATCGGGCACGGGTCCGGCACGCACTGGATCAAGCACAACTACTCGCGGATATCGAGGCGCGGGCGGACGGACTGGACGCGCGCGCTGGCGAGCGCGGGCTCGCTCTGTCGGGCGGTCAGCGCCAACGGCTCGGCATCGCCCGGGCTCTGTATGCCGAGCCGGACGTCCTCGTGATGGACGAAGCGACGTCTGCGTTGGACACTGCGACGGAAAGCGATGTGACCAAGTCTCTCCACGCACTTCACGGCGATGTCACGCTCATCGTGGTGGCACACCGGCTGGCGACGGTGAAGGAAGCCGACCAAATCGCGTTCATGCGTGAGGGCAAGGTTGTGGCGCACGGAAGTTTTGCCCACCTGGTCCGCGAGGTGCCCGACTTCGCCGTCCAAGCCGCACTGGCGGGCCTCGTCTAGCGGGCCATTGAGGGAGTTACGAGTGCCGTCACCTGAAAAGCGTCTGAGCGTTTTGGTGCTCACTTTTGCGCCCGTCAGCAGTGGCCCGCGACCTCTCAAGCAGATCCATGCTCTACAGGATCGCTACGACGTCACCACCGCGGGTGTGGGGCCAGCACCCTCGGGAATCCAGGACCACGTCGAACTCAAATCTGGAGAGGGTTCGAATCCATGGCGCATGGTTCTCTTTGCTGCGGTGCTGGCACTACGGCTCCATCGACTCGCATTTTGGTTGTCCACGCGAAATCAAGACGCTTGGCACAAACTTCGCCACCGCAAGTGGGATGTTATCGTCACTCATGATGTGCCGACCATCACGCTCGCCTTGCGTCTCAAAGCTCGTCTAGGCGTGTTGATCGATCTTCACGAGTACGCGCCTCGGCAGGCAGAGCATGACTGGAAGTGGCGTGTCGCAGTCGCTCCCTACTTCCGGTGGCTATGCCGCACTGAGGTACCCAAGGCAGATGCGATCTCGGTGGTCGCCGAGGGCATCGCGAAGGCCTACAAGGACAACTACGGTCTAGATTCGCGCGTGGTCGTCAACGCGACGCCCTACCACGACCTGACACCCCATGCTTCGCGCAGCCCCATTCGGCTCGTGCACAGCGGAGTAGCACACCCCCAACGCCGTCTTCATACTATGATCGAAGCCGCCCGCGACACATCGACAGACGTGACTCTGGATTTGTACCTCGTCGGCTCTGGGACGCCCTACTTCCAAAGGTTGGCGAAACTTGCCCAGACAACTGACCGCGTCGCGATCCACGAACCGGTGCCGTACGCCGAACTCTTGCCCGCACTCAACCGCTACGACGTCGGCCTCGCCGTGTTGGCGCCCACAACGTTCAACCTTGCCTGGTGCCTGCCCAACAAGTTTTTCGACTACATCCAGGCGCGGCTAGGGCTCATCGTCGGCCCGTCGCCGGAGATGGTGAAGTATGTGGAGCGCTACCGGGTGGGTGCCGTATCAGCGGACTTCGACGCGGCGGCACTCGTGGAAGTGCTCAACGGCCTCACGCCCGAGATGGTGGATGGGTGGAAACGCAATTGTGATCGGCATGCAAGGGCACTGTCAGGCGAACATCAGGCCACCATCTGGAGGGACATGGTCGACGAACTCGCGGCACGGCCTCGTACCTAAAGTGGCGTGATGCGGTGATGAACACCATCCGCCGCCAGGTCCTCCGCGATCTTCACCACGCGTGCACCTGCTTCAAGCGTCACGATGCCAGACGTGTTACCCGTGGCGACGGCGTCGCGGAAGGCCTCGTGTTCGGCCTGCAACGGCTCTTTGCGCACCAGCGCGAATCGCGTCATGTCGCCCTCCGATACGCCACGGAACGACGTGTACTGGTCCCAGCCACCGTCGGCCACGCCGTTCTGGTAGTGAGTGAGGTCAGCGGTGAGCGTGTCAACCACAAGGGCTCCGCGCTCGCCCGTAATGATGGTGGTGCGCTCCTTGAAGGGCGTAAGCCAGTTCACGGTGTGCGAGGCGATCGCCCCGCGCGACAGGGTGCCCACCGCCACCACCATGTCCTCGTGCTCGCGACCCGAGCGGTATGCGGTGCGTGCGTTGACGGACACGTAGTCCTGCTGCGTCACCCATGCAGTGAGGTCGATGTCGTGAGTCGCGAGGTCCTTGATCACGCCCACGTCGGCAATACGCCCCGGGAATGGGCCTTGCCTACGGGTAGCGATCTGGTAGATGTCACCGATGAGGCCATCCTCGATGCGCTGCCGCGCGCTCTGCAACGCCGGGTTGTAGCGCTCAATGTGGCCGACTCCTCCCACAAGACCCGCGTTGGAGAACATGCCCACCAGCGCCTGACTGGCCTCGAACGAGGAGGCAACCGGCTTCTCGATGAGCGCGTGAATGCCTCGCTCGGCCAGCGCCTTTCCCAACTCCAAGTGGTAGATGGTGGGCGCGGAGACCACGCAGTAGTCGACTCCCAGGTCAAGGAACTGATCGAGGTCGTGCACCACGTCTTTACCCTGCACCGATTCGGGCACCGAGTCTGACGGGTCGTACACGCCCACGAACTCCACGCCCTCCAGCGACGACAGCACACGGCTGTGGTGGCGCCCCATCACGCCGAGACCAAGAACTCCAGCGCGCAGCGTCATCAGGCACCTGCCTTTGCGACGGTGTTGACGGCTTCGACAACCTGTTCCCGTTCCTCTTCCGTAAGACTCGGGTAGACGGGCAATGACACCACCTCGGTCGACACACGGTCCGTCACAGGGAGATCAAGCTCCTGCTGGAAGCTCGGCAACTTGTGGATGGGCGTGGGGTAGTAGACGCCCGCGCCGACTCCACGATCCGCCAGCGCGGCCACAAAGGCATCCCTGTCCTGGCCTTCGACGCGGATCGTGTATTGGTGGTACACGTGCACCGCGCCCGGGGCGATGGGGGGAACCACCACGCCTTCCAGGTGTGCGTCAAAGAACGCGGCGTGTGCTTGGCGGGCCTCCGTCCACCCGGCCAGCCGCTGCAACTGCACGCGACCGATCGCCGCGTGCACATCCGTCATGCGGGT
>JASBTB010000002.1 GCA_030148645.1 Demequina sp.
AGCCTCGAGCGAGGCCTGCGTCGTGTAGACCATGTGGCCCGATGCGCCCCGCACCTTCAGTGCGCCGATGTCGAGCAGGTCGCGCGACAGGGTTGCCTGCGTGACCGAGATTCCCTGCACCTCGAGCCGCATCGCGAGGTCCCCCTGCGAGCGGATCTCCTCCGACTCGATCAGGCGCGCAATGAGCGCCTGACGGGCGGACTTGGTGGCAGGGATCGCGGGAGCCATCACGCGTCCTGTCCCGCACGCGCGGCCAGCCAGGTCAGCAGCGCCTTCTGGGCGTGCAGCCGGTATTCGGCCTCCAGCCAGACGATGCTCTGCGGGCCGTCGATGACGTCGGCCGTGATCTCCTTACCGCGGTAGGCGGGCAAACAGTGCAGCACCTGTGCTCCAGCCGCCGCGATCTCAAGACTGTGGGCGTTGACCTGGTACGAGTCGAAGTGGCCGGTGCGCTCCCCCGATTCGGCCTCGTCGCCCATGGACACCCACGTGTCGGTGGCGATGACGTCCGCCCCGCGCATCGCGTCGTCGTGATCGGTGGTCACGGTCACGGATCCGCCGCGCTGCGCCGCGAGGCGCTTGGCGTCCAGGACGATCGCCTCGGACGGAAAGTAGTCCTCCGGCGCTCCGACCCGCACGTGCATTCCCGCGAGCGCGCCGCCAAGAAGGTAACTGTGCGCCATGTTGTTGGCGCCGTCGCCCACGTACGCGAGCGTCAGGCCCGCGAGCGCGTCGACCCCGCCACGCGCGTCGGCGACGGCGGCGAGGTCCGCCAGAATCTGGCACGGGTGAAAGTCGTCGGTGAGCGCGTTGACGACGGGCACGCCCGCATGCCGCGCCATCTCCTCGACGCGGTCCTGGCCGAACGTGCGCCACGCGATCGCGCTGACCTGACGGCCCAGTACCCGTGCGGTGTCCGCGACGGACTCGCCGCGACCCATCTGCGAGGAGCCGGCGTCGAGCACCAGCGGGTATCCGCCCAGCTCTGCGACGCCCGCCGAGAACGACACGCGCGTGCGCGTGGACGGCTTGTCGAACAGCACGGCCACCGCCTGCGGGCCATCGAAGGGTCGATGCAGATAGCGGTTCTTGCGGAACGCGAGCGCAAGCTCGAGTACCTCGCGCTGCTCGGCCGCGGTGAGGTCGTCGTCCCTCAAAAAGTGGCGCACCATCACGCCTCCTCGGTGGCGGCGGCGTGGGCCGCGAGATAGTCGGCAAGCCACTGGACGAAGGGCTCCGCCTCGGCCTGCGTGAGCGTCAGCGCAGGCGCGAGTCGGATCGTGTCGGGGCTGGGGGGGTTGACGATGAAACCGTCCTCGATCGCGGCGGCGGCCACGGCGGCCGAGATCTCCGCCTTGAGCCTGATGCCCAGCAGGAGACCCTGCCCGCGCACCTCGACCACGCCGGGCAACGCGCCCACCGCCGCCTTGATCCACTCCCCCATGACCTTCACGTGGGCAAGCAGTCCGCGGGACTCGATCGCGTCGATCGTGGCCAACGCGGCGGCCGACGCGAGCGGGTTTCCGCCGAACGTGGTGCCGTGCTGGCCAGCGGTGAGCAGCGTGGCGGTATGAGTGCCGAACGCGACCACCGCGCCCACCGGAAAGCCGCCACCGAGGCCCTTGGCGAGCGTGACGACGTCCGGCATGATGCCGTGGGCCTGCATGGCGAGCCAGGTGCCCGTGCGGCCGATGCCAGTCTGGACCTCGTCGGCGATCAGGAGCACGCCGTGGGTGTCGCACAGCCGACGCACGGCCGCCAGGTACTCGTGGCTCAGCGGCTTCACGCCCGCCTCGCCCTGGATCGGCTCGATGAAGATCGCCGCGATGTCGTCCCCCATGGCCGCCTCGAGCGCGGCAACATCGTTGGGGGCGATGAAGTCGACGCCGGGAGCGAGTGGGGCGAAGGGGGCCCGGTAGGCCTCCTTGTAGGTCAGCGTGAGCGCGCCGGTGGAGCGCCCGTGGAACGACTCGGTGAGCGCAAGGATCCGGGCGCGTCCGGTCCTGCGCGACATCTTGAAGGCCGCCTCGGTCGCCTCGGTGCCGGAGTTGGTCAGAAACACGCGGGAGCCCTCGGGGGCTCCACAGATGTCAAGCAGGCGCTCCGCCAGCGCGATCTGCGGCTCGGTCGCGAAGAAGTTCGAGACGTGGGAGAGGGTGCTGGCCTGCGTGGCGATCGCTGCCACCCATTCGGGATCCGCGTGACCCAAGGCGTTGACCGCGATGCCTCCCAGCAGGTCCAGGTAGCGGTTGCCGTCGGCGTCCCACACGTAGGAGCCTTGGCCCTTGGCGAGCACGCGCAACGGGCGTCCGAACGTGCCCATCAGGGCCAACTGGTACCGGTCGAGACCCTGCTCGTCGAGCGTGCCCGTCATCCCCACAACTCCACATCGTCCGGCCGGACCATGGTGCCCGAACCCGAGGAAGTGAAGATCTCCGTGAGGATCGAGTGCGGTTCGCGGCCGTCAATGATGTGGGCCTGGCCCACGCCCCCACGCACGGCGCGCAGACACGCCTCCATCTTGGGAACCATGCCGGACATGAGGCTGGGAAGCAGTTTCTCCACGTCGGTCGCGTGGATGCGGCGCACCAGCGAGGTGCGATCAGGCCAGTTGGCGTACAGGCCTTCCACGTCAGTCAGGACGATGAGCTTGCGGGCTCGCAGCGCCACGGCGATCGATGCGGCGGCGGTGTCCGCGTTGACGTTGAGCACCGTGGTGGGGTCGTCCAGGTCGGGCGCCACCGTGCTGACCACGGGGATGCGACCCGCCGCGATGATGTCCTGGATGGCGGCCGGGTTGACCTTGACCACGTCACCCACTTGGCCCACGTCGACCAGTTTGCCGTGGACCATGGCGTGGCGGCGCTTGGCCTGGAGCAGGCCCGCATCCTCGCCAGACAGGCCGACGCCGAGCGGCCCGTGGTCGTTGATCAGCCCGACGAGTTCGCGGGACACCTGGCCGGTGAGCACCATGCGCACCACGTCCATCGCCTCGGGGGTGGTGACACGCAGTCCACCCTTGAACTCGGACTCGATGCCGAGCCTGCCCAGCATGTCGGTGATCTGCGGGCCGCCCCCGTGCACCACGACGGGCTTGAGGCCCAACAGTCGCAGGTGCACGATGTCTTGCGCGAACGCGCGCTTCAGGACGTCGTCC
>JASBTB010000031.1 GCA_030148645.1 Demequina sp.
TGGCGATCAAGGACGTGACCGCGGTCGGCGTGCTGTCGGCGTCGGGCGGGCTCGAGGAGACCGTCGGCCTCTACGCGACGGGCGCGGTGAACCCGCGCCCCCTCGTGGCGGCAACCGTCGGCCTCGATGCGACCGCCGCGATTCTCGCGGGCGAACGGCCCGCCGGCGCCGGCCCCGGGCCCAAGTTCCACATCGACCCGCGCCGCTAGTTCCGCAGGCGCCGCCCGACGTGCGTTGCGCCGGCTCTCGCCGGATCCACTCACCATTGCAGAGACCCACATTCGCATGTCACAAGCGGCGGTTGTTCCGTCATAGGTGGGCTCATCTACCGCGGGCACCCCGTGGCGCCCGTGGCTCCTTTGTGAAGGCGCCCCCGAGAGGGTTTCGAGTGTCTTGACGGGCGACAGTGCCCGGTCGCAAAACCATTGACTAGTCCCGAGTTTCGGCGGTACCTCGCGAAGGCAGCGGAATTCCTGTCGGGCAGTATCCTGGTTGAGGGAGTCAACGATGACCGCAGAGACCAGCCAAACCCTCATTTCGTCGGTTCAGCGCGCGTTGAACATCGTGGACATCGTGGCCAACGCCACCAGACCACTGCCCGTCAAGGCAATCGCCCGACTCGCGGAACTGAGCCTCGGAACCACCTACAACATCACCCGCACGCTCGTGCACGAGGGATACCTCGCCAGCGAGCCCGACGGGCTCGTTCTCGGTGTGAGGTTCCCCAGCCTACGCTACGGTGACGACGAAGCTATCTTGCTGGCCAGGGGTCGTCAGACCCTCCGAGACGTGACCGCCGAACTTGGCGCGACCGCGTACCTGTCGCGTTTCGATGACGGCGAGGTGCGGATACTGGATATCGTCGACGCCGCGGCATGCCCGCGCGTGGATCTCTGGGTAGGGATCGCGGACAGCGCACACGCAACGGCACTCGGCAAGCAAATTCTGGCCGAGCTTCACCCGGAGCAACGTTTGGACTATCTCTCCAGGCATCCACCAGAGGGGCTCACCCCGCACACCATCAGCGACCGCCGCACGCTATTGCGCCAACTGAAGGACTCTGGGGCAGCATCGGTCGATCGGCAGGAATACGCGATTGGTTATGCGTGCGTCGCGGTGGGGCTCCGCGCGCCCGGTGTGATCGGCTCCCTAGCGATTTCGTTGCCGAGCGGCAGGGCCGACATCAACCTAGACAAAACGATACGCACGCTTCACGCGTACGCTTCCCGACTTTCACTGCAACTCGGCGCAGCCAGATTCGGGCAGTTCACCATCTGAAATGTTGCCTCTGCCGCCGACGATTTCATCGCGATAGCGTCAAAGAACGGAGTGCGACACTGTCGTCGTTCCCGTTTGAGGAGAAGCAATGACGCTATCCACCACACCGGAGCTCACCGAGGAGACTCGAAGGAGCCTGTTGAACACCATGGTGTTGATCAGAACCTACGAAGAGGCAATCCGGCGTGAGTACTACGCCGACAAGATGCCCGCCTTCGATATCGGGGCAGGACTAGTGCCGGGCGAGATGCACCTCTCGGCTGGCCAGGAGCCGGTCGCCGCGGGCATCTGTGCCCATCTGACAGCGGATGACGCACTGACAGCCACCCACCGTCCGCACCACGTGGCCATCGCGAAGGGTGTCGCACTGCGTCCGATGACGGCCGAGATCTTCGGCCGTGAAGATGGGTTTGGCCACGGCCGTGGTGGACACATGCACCTTTTCGACCCGAGCAACCACTTTTCCTGCTCCGGAATCATCGCCGAGGGGCTGCCGCCGGCGCTGGGCCAGGCGTTTGCATTCAAACGCCAAGGCAACAACCGAGTGGCCGTGGCCGTCACGGGTGAGGGAGCGGCCAACCAGGGTGCCTTCCACGAATCGCTCAATCTTTCCGCCCTGTGGAAATTGCCGGTGATCTTCGTGGTCGAAGACAATGACTGGGGCATCTCGGTTCCCCGCTCCGAATCAACGTCCGTCACCTCCAATGCCGTTCGTGCGGCCGCGTATGGCATGCCGGGAGTGCGCGTCGAAAACAACTCGGTCGAGGCGGTGTACGCCGCTGGCGGCGAGGCGGTTGCCCGTGCCCGTTCGGGCGGTGGCCCGACGCTGATCGAGGTGCACACTCTTCGGCTGTGGGGCCATTTCGAGGGTGACGCAGAGGGGTACCGGCCAGAACTCAAGAGCGTTCCCGATCACGACCCCATCCCCCGTTACCGGGATGAGCTTCTTCAAGCCGGCTGGCTCAGCACAGAGCAGTTCCAGGCGATGCAGGACCGTGCGGTCGAGCAGGTTGAGGACGCCATTCAATTCGCCAAGGCCTCACCGGCTCCGAACCCGAGTGAACACCTCAACTACGTCTTCTCCGAAGGAGTCAACTCATGACTACGGCGCCCACGAGTACCAACCAGTCGGTCACGCTGCCTGTAGAACCAGAACCTGGTCGGCGCAAACTGTCGACCGCCAAGGCAATGCAGGAGGTGATCAGCCAGCGGATGACACGCGATGAGTCCGTCTTTGTGATAGGCGAAGACGTCGGCCCCTACGGCGGCATCTTCTCCTCGACCACCGGACTGATAGATCAATTCGGTCCGGAACGCGTGATGGACACGCCCATCTCAGAGACGGCCTTCATCGGGCTGGGCATTGGCGCAGCCGTTGAGGGCATGCGCCCGGTGGTTGAGCTCATGTTCGCGGACTTCTTCGGCGTCTGCATGGACCAGATCTACAACCACATGGCCAAGATTCACTTCGAGTCGGGCGGGAACGTGAAAGTCCCCATGGTGCTGATGATGGCGACCGGGGGCGGGTATTCCGACGGTGCTCAGCACTCGCAGTGTCTCTGGGGCACGTTCGCGCACCTGCCGGGGATGAAGGTGGTGGTGCCGTCCAACCCTTACGACGCGAAGGGTCTGATGGCCGCCGCTATCGACAGTGACGATCCGGTGGTCTTCATGTTCCACAAGGGCATCATGGGTCTCGGGTGGATGGCCAAGAACAGTCGCGCGATCGGCGCCGTTCCCGAAGAGGAGTACGTCGTCCCGATCGGGAAGTCGCGGGTCGCTCGTGAGGGCACGGATGTCACGATCGTGACTCTGTCGCTCTCGGTGCACCATAGCCTCGATGTGGCGGAAAAACTCGAAGCCGACGGCATCAGTGTCGAGGTGATTGACTTGCGCAGCCTGGTACCGCTGGATCGTGACGCGATCGTGCGCTCAGTCACGAAGACCGGGCGTCTGATCGTCGTCGACGAGGATTATCAGTCCTTTGGGCTGTCCGGCGAAGTCATCGCGGTCGTCGCCGAGCACGATGCGAGCCTGCTCACATCGGTCTCGCGGGTCTGCGTCCCCGACGTGCCGATTCCTTACGCACGCGAGTTGGAAAGCACTGTGCTTCCCACTCCCGCGCGCATCGAGGCTGCCGTGCGCGAGGCCGTTTCGCGGTGACCGATGTGCGCTTTCCCCAGATGACCGCGGCTCAGGGCGCGACCGGCATTTTGGTGACCTGGTTCGTCGACTCCGGTGACGAGGTCACTCCGACGACCCTCATCGCCGAGGTGGGCATGGACAAGGTCGACGCGGAGGTGTATGCCGAGACATCCGGGACGATATCGCTGCTCGTCGAGGAGGGAGCAGAGGTTCCCCAAGGCTCGGTGATTGCGCAGATCAACTGAGGCTGCATGACCGTTTGCCATGGCATTCGTCGTAGCGAAAGGATGCTTGGTCCGCCTCCCTCCAGTGCTCTGCCCCGGGTGCTTTCCTAGGAGCGCGGGTCAGGAGCCGCTCGTCGACGGCATCGCGGAACGTCCGGAACACGCTCACCGTGTTTTCTCAACTGGCTACCATGAAAGACCTGGCCCACCCGTCGGCGGTCTTCAAAACCCGCGCATCCGGATCAGTGAGATCGCGCTAAGACTTCAGGGCAACGATGGCGTTCTTCACCGCTTCATCACCCTTCCGGGTAGCAAGGTCCTGTTCCTCGCTCGTGTCCGCGCTCCCCCGCGTCGGGCAGCACAATCGGAAATCTGTGGCCGTATTTGTGACCGCATACGCCAAGAGGCCCCTCCCGAAGGAGGGGCCTCTGTGAACGATGACCCGGCACATCACACCCTCGATACCCGCGTTGTGGTGCGCACAGTCGAGCCTGCCGTAGGTGTCCACGGCCGTCACAGCAGGCACGACGGTCGCTTCGCGCCTTCAACCGCTTGATACGTCGCGCTAACAACCTGCGGAGTAAACGTGGAGTGGACTGGGATTTTGCGAGAGAGCGCAGCGAGCGGGCAGGGTTGTCACCGACCTGGCCCGCGGCCAGCGTGCGTATCCTGGCATCGCCACCTGAAGAATGGACGCCCCCATGCTCGAACTGCTCGGCGGGTCGCTGGGCGCCGTCCTTCTCATGGTGCTGGCTGCGGTCGTCATCGGCTTCTCCAAGACGGCCCTGGGCGGCCTCTCCGTCGTCTCCGTCGCCATCTTCGCGACCATTCTCCCCGCCAAGGAGTCCACGGCCGCCATCCTCGTGCTCCTCATCGTGGGCGACCTGGTCGCGGTGTGGCACTACCGCCACGACGCCGACTGGTCCCTGATCCGGCGACTGCTCCCGGCCGTGCTCCCCGGGCTGGTGCTCGGGTCGGTCTTCCTCCGGGTCGTGTCCGACGACGTACTGCGCCGCAGCATCGGCGTCGTCCTGCTCGTGCTTCTCATCCTCCAACTCATGGTGAAGTGGCGCAGCGAGGCACCCGCGTCGAACGCGCACGAGCACCGGGCTGCGGCCTGGATCGCGGGGACCGCCGCGGGGTTCGCGACGATGACCGCGAACGCCGCGGGCGCCGTGATGACCCTCTACCTGTCGGCGTCGGGCATCGAGAAGCGGCGCTTCATTGGCACCACCGCGTGGTTCTTCCTCATCGTGAACGTCGTCAAGGTGCCCTTCTCCATCGGGCTCGGGCTGATGCACTGGGACGACCTCGGACGCGCCGGGCTGCTCGCCCCGCTGATCCTGCTCGGAGGGATCGTGGGCTACGCGACCGTGCGCCGGACCAGCCAGCACCGCTTCGACATCGCCGTGCTCCTCGCATCGGCCGTCGCGGCCACCGCGCTGCTGGTGTGACGGACGTTGCCGCCCCGACGGCTCGAATACGCACCGACTCCACTGGCTACATGCCCGGATCCGCGGGGAAAGTGTGGCGATCGAGCCTCGCGCAACCGGCGAACCCCCGATGCAATGGTCGGGCAGTTGCCAGTGGACAACATGCCGTTTGGACGGCCGCAAGAGGACGCTCGACAGTCAACCTGCCCCCCACCT
>JASBTB010000033.1 GCA_030148645.1 Demequina sp.
ACACTCGCGGTGATTTCGATCGCCGTTTTTAGCCTCACCACTGCCTCTCAAGCGCCGGTCACGCGTGTCGACACCAGTGAAGGCTTCGCGGTGCTCAAGTCGGGCGACGTGAGCCAGGTGGAAATCACGGACGGGGACCAACGGGTTAAGGTCACGTTGGGGGACACCGTTCCCGAGGTTTTGGCCGACTACGGGCTCAGCGGTGGCGCCCTGATCGAGTTCTTCTACGTACAGCCGCAAGGCGACGACGTGGTCGCCGCCGTGGAGGCCGCGAACCCTGCGTTGGGCTACAACTCGGTGGTGCCGCGCGGGTCGCTCCTCCAGTCGCTGCTGCTGAACATCCTGCCGCTGTTGCTGTTCCTGGGACTGATCTGGTTCCTGCTGAGCTCGATGCAGGGCGGCGGCAACAAGGTCATGCAGTTTGGCCGTTCCAAGGCCACGCAGGTCACCCCGGACACCCCCAAGGTGAAGTTCGACGATGTGGCAGGCGCCGACGAAGCGGTCGAGGAGTTGCGGGAGATCCAGGAGTTCCTGGAGAACCCCGCGAAGTTCCAGGCCGTGGGGGCGAAGATTCCCCGGGGCGTCTTGCTCTATGGTGCGCCTGGAACGGGCAAGACTTTGTTGGCGCGCGCCGTTGCGGGCGAGGCCGGGGTGCCGTTCTTCTCGATCTCCGGGTCGGACTTTGTCGAAATGTTCGTCGGTGTGGGTGCGTCGCGCGTGCGCGACCTGTTCGAGCAGGCCAAGAAGAACAGCCCTGCCATCATCTTTGTGGACGAGATCGATGCGGTGGGTCGTCACCGCGGCGCCGGGCTCGGTGGCGGTCACGACGAACGGGAGCAGACCCTCAACCAGATGTTGGTGGAGATGGATGGCTTCGACGTCAGCACCAACGTCATCATGATTGCGGCAACCAACCGCCCCGATATCCTCGATCCAGCGCTTCTGCGGCCCGGACGCTTCGACCGCCAGATCGGCGTGGACGCACCCGATCTCAAGGGCCGAAACAAGGTGCTCGAGGTGCACGCCAAAGGCAAGCCGATGGCCCCCGAGGTGGATTTGGGTGCCGTCGCCAAGCGCACGCCGGGCTTCACGGGTGCCGACCTTGCGAACGTGCTGAACGAGGCGGCCCTGCTGACGGCGCGGCGCACTGCCACCGCCATCGGCGCCAAAGAGCTCGACGAGGCCATCGATCGCGTCATCGCCGGCCCGCAGAAGCGTACCCGTGTGATGAACGACCATGACAAGTCGGTGACGGCCTATCACGAGGGTGGCCACGCGCTGGTCGCAGCCGCCATGAATTACACGGACCCGGTCACCAAGGTCACGATCCTGCCGCGGGGCCGCGCCCTGGGCTACACGATGGTGATGCCGGTGGAGGACCGGTACTCGAAGACGCGCAACCAACTGCTCGACAACCTCGCGTACGCGATGGGTGGACGCGTGGCCGAGGAGATTGTCTTCGGGGACCCCTCCACCGGTGCGAGCAATGACATTTCGCAGGCCACTGAGATTGCCAAGCAGATGGTGACCGAGTTCGGTATGTCCACCCGGATCGGCTCCGTGCGTCTTGCTGGCAGTTCGGGCGAGGTGTTCCTCGGTCGCGACATGGGACATGGGCGCGAATACTCGGAGCAACTCGCCTCCGTGGTGGATGCTGAGGTGCGGGCTCTCATGGATCACGCCATGGAGGAGGCCACCAAGGCCCTCACGTCCAACCGTGGCGTGCTCGACACGCTCGCGGAACAACTGCTCGAGAAGGAGACGCTGACCGAGGCCGAGTTGAGCACGATCTTCGCCAAGGTCAAGAAGGCTCCCGAGCGTTCCAGGTGGATCAGCGGCGAATGGGCGCCCAAGCGCATCCCCAAGGGCCGCATCGCCAAAGCTCCCGCCCCGCAGCGCACCGAACCCAAGGACACCGTTGCCGACGGACGCGCCCCAGACTCCTCGGACACGGACTAGGGGCATCGTCGTGAGCGCGTATCGCACGGGCCATCCCGGCGGGCCACCAGTCGATGCGGAACCGCAGCGCCGCGCCGACGCTCGCATCGACACCGCTCGCATCGAGGCGGCCGTGCGCGAGATTCTCGCGGCGATCGGCGAGGACCCCCACCGCGACGGACTGCGGGACACCCCTGGTCGCGTGGCGCGTGCGTATGAGGAGTTCTTTGTGGGGTTGACGCAAAACCCGGCCGACGTCCTGAGTACCGTGTTCGAGTTGGGCCACGAGGAGATGATCTTGGTCAAGGACATCGAACTGTACTCGATGTGCGAGCACCATCTGGTCCCGTTCCACGGTCTGGCTCACGTCGCGTACATTCCCAGCACGGACGGCCGCATTACGGGCCTGTCCAAGATCGCGCGGCTCGTGGACGTCTTCGCAAAACGCCCTCAGGTCCAGGAGCGCCTCACCACTCAAGTCGCCGATGCCCTGGTCGACGAGCTCGGCGCCCGCGGCGTGATCGTGGTGGTCGAGGCGGAACACCTGTGCATGTCGATGCGGGGCGTACACAAACCGGGGTCGCGGACCGTGACCTCTGCCGTGCGTGGCGTGATGCGCGATGGTGCCACGCGTGCCGAGGCCATGAGCCTTATCGTCGGGAAGTAGCCGATGTCGGCGCGCCCGCTGCCAGGACCACCCGCGGCCCGCCGCACGATCGTGATGGGCGTGCTCAACGTCACCCCCGACTCGTTCAGCGACGGCGGCCGCTATCTGCACGCCGATGCCGCGATCGCCCGGGGCCTGGCTCTGGCCGAATGCGGCGCCGACATCGTGGACGTGGGCGGGGAGTCCACCCGCCCAGGTGCCGAACGCGTCGCACCGCAGGAGGAACTGCGGCGCGTGCTACCCGTGGTGACCGCGCTGGCTGGTGAGGGCGTTCCCGTGAGCATCGACACGATGCGGGCCGCGACGGCTCACGCGGCGGTCGCGGCGGGTGCGTGCCTGATCAACGACGTCTCGGGGGCGCTCGCGGACCCGCGCATGGCCCGCGTCGCAGCGGACACCGGGGTCGACTTTGTGGCGACGCATTGGCGTGCCCCCAGTTCACGAATGGACGATCGCGACCACTACGACGATGTCGTGGCCGACGTGGCCGCAGAATTGGCCGCCCGCGTCGACGCCCTAGTGCGCGCAGGGGTCAGGCGGGACAGCATCGTGCTCGATCCCGGGCTCGGCTTTGCGAAGGTCACCGACTCGAACTGGCCGTTGCTGTCGCGGATGCAGGAATGGTCGGCCGGGCACCGGGTCCTCATCGGCGCATCCCGCAAGCGCTTCTTGGGTGCGGTCATCTCACGCGCCGGGAATCCGGAGCCTGGGCCGAAGCATCGGGCGCATGCCACGACGGCGGTGACGACGCTCGCGGCCGCAGCCGGAGCGTGGGGCGTGAGGGTGCACGATGCGTGCGCGGCGCGTGACGCCATTGCGGTGGTGTCCGCTTGGCAGAACGCCGCAAAGGCGACACGATGAAGCCATGACGTGGATGTCGACCCCCTACATGCGCTCCGGCGTTGAACTTGACCGCCTGACCGTCGAGGGTATTCGAGTGATGGGCCACCACGGCGTGATGGCACGCGAAAGGCAGACCGGCCAGCTCTTCAAGGCCGACGTGGTGGCCCATGTGTCGACGCGCGCCGCCGCCATGCACGACGACCTGTCTCGCACCGTCAACTACTCGATGATTGCGGATCGCGCGGCGGACGTGCTCGCCGGGGATCCCGCACGCCTGATCGAGACCGTCGCCGAAGGTGTGGCGCTCGCGGTGCTCGAGATGGACGGCGTGTTCTGTGTGGACGTACGTATTCACAAGCCGCAGGCTCCGTTGCACGTCGAGTTCGAGGACGTGTCGGTCACGATTCGCAGGGACGTACGCAGCGGCGGCTTGTGGGCCGACAGGCGCATTGGCTCGTCGGCGGGCATGCCCGACGACCCTCTCGCGTTCGACGCGCAGCCACCGGTGTGGGATCTCTTCGACCAGCGCCCTGTGCGCACCGTGCCCGTGCTGCTCGCGCTGGGCGGCAACATCGGCGATGTCGAGCAAACCCTGCGCGAGACGGTCGCGGAACTGAACCGCATCCCGGGCAACGAGGTGCGAGCCACGTCGGTGCTCGTGAAATCGGCACCCGCTGGTGGCCCGCCACAGCCCGACTACCTCAATGCTGTAGTGCGCATCGAGACGGCGATGTCGGCGCGCGAACTGCTCGGCGCCTGTCACGGACTCGAGATCGTGCACGACCGCGAACGTACCGAGCCCAACGGTCCGCGCACCCTCGACATCGACATCGTCGACTACGACGGCGTGGTCGGTCACACGGATGACCTCACGCTTCCGCACCCGCGGGCCAAGGACCGCGCGTTTGTGCTGGTGCCGTGGGCGCACCTGGAGCCGCAGGCACAGTTGCCGGGAGTCGGGCCGATCGCCCCGCTCGCGCGCGAGATGGCGCAGTCCGTGACGTTGGTGGCCGATCCGTGGCCAGGCCACGGCGCCACCCATGCCGAGTGACGGGCCCTCGGCCGTGAGGGGAAGACCTCTGTGAGACCACTGCAAGGCAAGGTGTTGGCAGCGGCGACCGCCATTGCCGCGGTCTTGGGATGGGGCGCCTCGACTCTCGCGTTGCGTGGCGGCGCGACGCCCGTGCTCGTTCCGTGGACCACGCTGATTGTCGGGGTGGTGATCGGCGGCGTGGTGCTTGTGGCTGGCTGGGCGGTGCGCCAGGTTCGCCTCGGACGACGGCGCATGGATCCCACGCGTGCCGTGCGCACTGCGGTCTTGGGGCAGGCGTGTGCCTATGCGGGGGCGCTGCTCGCGGGTTCTTACGGCGGCTATGCGGTCACGCTGTTGCCGGACTGGTCCCACGCGCCCCGCAGGGAGGCGGCCATCGCGGCCGGTCTGGCGGCCCTCGGTGGGGTGGTGATGTTGGTGGCGGGGGTGGTTGCCGAACGCTGGTGTCGCATTGGTCCCGGCGACGACGACGACGAGGGCAGCGACTCTGCCGAGGCCGGGGTGGCACACTAGCGGCATGAGCTGGTTTAGCCCCGACGACGTGATGTGGACCCCGGCATCGCGGCGACTCATTCCTGCCCGCCTCATCGTCATTGCTGTGGTGTTCGCGCCCCTCGTGGTGGCGTCCGCGGTGCTTGCGCTTGTTCTGTGGAGCGCCCTGTGGTGGCTTACCGGCGCACTGGTGCTGGTCACGGGGTGGTTCATGTGGATTGGCGTACGGCTGGTGTTGGCCCACGGGTGGGCGGAACGCGAAGACGACCTTTTGGTCAAGCGGGGCCGCTTGTGGCGCTCCGTCACGGTGGTGCCGTACGGCCGTATGCAATACGTCGAGGTCACCTCCGGACCCATCGCCCGTGCTTTCGGCATCGCGACCGTGCAGTTGCACACCGCCTCGCCGGGAACCGACGCTTCGCTCAACGGAGTTCCCACGGACGATGCCGCGCGGCTGAGGGACCGCCTCACGTCGCGGGGCGAGGCACGGCTGGCGGGACTGTGAGCATACGGGACCGGGTGTATTGCGCACCGCGGGAGTGGACGCGGGTGCACCGTCTCTCGCCGCTGCTGGGTGGGTGGGCGGTGTTCGCTGGCGTCGCCGGTTACTGGTTCTACTCCATGGGTCCAGGGTCGGCGGCAGGGGCCCAGGACCAGCAAATGCATCTTTCGTTCACGCTGATCGCGGCGGCCACCGTCGCAGGTGCTCTCGTCGCCATTGGTTTTGGCTATGTCGGCTGGTATTTTCATACATTTCGGATTACCGACGAGGCGATCGAGCAGCGCAAAGGCGTCGTGTTTCGTCAGCAACGTCAGGCGCGCCTCGACCGGTTGCAGGCCGTCGACGTGGTGCAGCCGCTGGTGGGCCGCCTCTTCGGGTTTGCCAAGATCTCGGTCGAGGTGGCGGGCGGTGCGCGGTCGGGGATCGCTTTGCAGTTCTTGCGTCTGTCCGATGCCGAGGCGTTGCGTAACGAGATTCTCGCTTTGGCAGCGGGATACCGCGCGGAGGTGGCAGCCCGCCACGACGATGCGGCGTCGGACAGTCGAGTGGGGGGCCTGCGCGAAGAACTCAAGCGCGTCAGATTGGCTCCCACGCCCGGCTCGGCCCGCACCGCCGTGGCCGCAGCCGAAGAGCGGCCCCTGGTCGCCGTCCCTGTGCCCAGGCTCCTCGCCTCAATTCTGTTGTCTTGGGGGACCATTGCGTCGGCCGCGATGGTCGCGATCTTCGTGGCCGGTTCGGTGGTCGTGGCAATCCTGGTGCCCGGTATCGACATCGTCGGCGCATTCATCGGCGGCGGCTTTGTGGGTCTGCTGTCGGGTGTGGCGGGCATGGTCTCGTACCTGTTGGCGTCGCTCAACCGGGGTGTGAATTTCCGTCTCGGTATCGCTGCGGATGGCGTCCGCATCGCGCACGGATTGCTTGAGACGCGCAAGCAGACCGTCCCACCCGGTCGCGTCCAGGCTGTGCACTTCAAGCAGTCGTTGCTGTGGCGCCGCCACGACTGGTGGCACATCGTGGTCAACGTCGCGGGATACCAGGATGACCAACAGGCGGTGTCCACGCTCCTGCCGGTGGGCACCCGTCAGGAAGCGCTCGCCGCACTGTGGTGTGTGCTGCCGGACCTGGGCGACCCCGACACCGAGGGTGCCGTGTCGCGCGCGCTGTCAGGCAGCGGCGCCGACGGGGGCTTCCTGACCGCACCGGAGTCCGCCAAGTGGGTGGATCCTCTCCAGCGCCGGTTTCGCGGTGTACTTGCCACCGAGACGGCGTTGTTCATTCGGCGTGGCTGGCTGGTGAGGGAACTGATCGTCGTTCCGCACGAGCGCACGCAGTCGCTCGCCCTCAAGCAGGGGCCGATCCAGCGTGCCCTCGGTATCGCCGACGTCGCCGTCCACTCCACGAAGGGGGTGGTCAGCCCCGTGGCGCAACACCTTGCCATCGCGGATGCCGTATCCCTGCTCAATGCCCAAGCGAGCCGGGCACGTGCCAGGCGCAGGGTGCAGACACCGGAACAGTGGATGCGCAAAGTGGGACTGGTCGATGACGCCGCCGACTAGCACGCCGAAGCCCGGACGGTTGAACGTCGGGGTCGTGGGTGCCGGCAAGGTGGGCGCCTCCTTGGGTGCCGCGTTGCGGCTCGCGGGGCACCTGGTCGTCGGCGCTTCCGGCGTGTCCGATGCCTCGCTGACGCGTATCGACACCATGCTCGCGGGCGTGCGGCGCATGGACGTCGAGGAGGTGGTGCGCCGCAGTGAACTCGTGTTCTTGGCCGTTCCCGATGACGCGATCACCGAATTGGTGGAGGGACTGGCCGCGGTGGGAGCGTGGCGCGGCGGCCAACTGGTGGCGCACTGTTCCGGGCGCTTGGGCCTCGACGCTCTCGATGCCGCTAGCCGCGCGGGCGCGGTCGCGTTGGCGATTCACCCGGCCATGACGTTTACCGGCACGTCGCTCGACCTTGACCGCATGGTGGGAGCCTCCTTCGCGGTCACCGCCCCCGCAGCCTTCCTCCCGATCGCTCAGGCGCTCGTGGTGGAGATGGGTGGCGAGCCGATCGTTGTGGGCGACGCCGCGCGCCCGCTCTATCATGCGGCGCTCGTGCACGGCGCCAACCACGTGGTGGCCCTCGTGTCTCAGGCGGCAGCATTGCTTGCCGATGCCGGTGTCGAGGATCCCGGCAGGCTATTGGGGCCCTTGGTTCACGCCTCCGTCGATGGCGCACTCGCCGACGCACCGGGTGCGGTGTCGACGCTCACTGGCCCGGTCGTGAGGGGGGACGCAGGCACGGTCGCCTCCCATGTGGCCGCGCTTGCGTCCCGGCCCGAGGCGGCGCACGCGTACCGCGCGATGGCGCGCACCACGGCCGACATCGCCCTGTCGTCTGGCCGCATCGGACCTGCAGACTATGCGGCCGTCATCGCCGCCTTGGGAGAAAACTGACATGCTCATCGTTCGCACCACAGCGGAACTGGACCAAGTCGAGCCTGCCCGCGCGGGCAAGAGACGGGGCCGTCGGGCCGTCGTCATGACGATGGGCGCGCTCCACGAGGGTCACCTCGCGCTCGTGCGTGCGGCGCGCGAGGCCGCCGACCAGGTGGTCGTCACGGTGTTCGTCAACCCGCTCCAGTTCGACGACGTGGCGGACCTCGAGCGCTACCCACGCGACCTCGACGCCGATGCCGCGCTCCTCGAACCGCTCGGCGTCGACGTCCTGTACGCACCGTCCGTGGCGGACGTCTACCCGGGCGGCAGACCCATCGTCACGGTGTCAGCGGGAGCGATCAACGACGTGTTCGAAGGCGAGCATCGTCGTGGCCACTTCGACGGGGTGCTGACAGTCGTGCTCAAGTTGATGCATCTCACCCGGCCGGACGTGGCGTACTTCGGGCAGAAGGACGCGCAGCAGGTCATCGCGATTCGCACGATGTGTCGCGATCTCAACGTCCCCGTCGGTGTCGCGGTCGTGCCGACGGTGCGCGATGGCGATGGCTTGGCGCTGTCGAGCCGCAACGCGCACCTGTCGGCTGGCGAACGCGCCGACGCGTTGGTCCTGTCGCGCGCCCTGGCCGAGGCCCAACAAGTTCTCGACGAGGGCGGTCCGCTCTCGCTCGCCCTGACGGTCGCCCGCGCCGTTGTCGCCCAGGTTCCCTCCGTGGTGCCCGACTACATCGGCGCGATGGATCCGGTGTCCGCTGCGCCCGTCGGGGGCGACTACCGTGGAGACGTGGTGATCGCGGTCGCCGCCCGAGTGGGCGGGACCCGCCTCATCGACAACGTGGTGACGCGTGTCGGCCCCCGCGAGGGTGTGGCTTAGGCGTAGACACCGGAAAGGCACAGCATGACCTTCAAGACGCTGCAGCGGCCCATGATGATCTCCAAGATTCACCGCGCCACCGTGACCCAAGCGGACCTTCACTACGTGGGTTCCATCACGATCGACGCCACACTGATGGAGTCCGCAGACCTGATGCCGGGCCAACAGGTGGACGTCGTGGACGTGACGAACGGTTCGCGCCTGACGACCTACGCGATCCCGGGGGAGCCGGACACGGGAGTCATCTGCATCAACGGTGCGGCCGCGCACTTGGTGCACGAGGGTGACCTTGTCATCATCATCGCCTACGGTCTCATCGGTGATGAGGAGGCCCACCAGTATGAGCCGCACGTCGTGTTCGTGGACGGCGCGAACCGCGTGATGGATGTGTGCGACGAACCCGGCAGGGTTCCCGTCGATTCGGGACTCGAGCCGTCGGGGCTACCCATCCACGGCTTCCGTTCGGGCGGCTGGCGGGCGTACAAGCCTGGCCAGAGTCGCACCCCGCCCGAGACGGACATTCCGTAGGCCGAGGTCCGACGTAGCGGGCCTAGGCTGTGGCCATGACGCGCTACGTGCAGAGGTTGTCCGCGCCCACGCCAGGATGGACCACCACGGCCGATGTGATCGTGGTCGGTTCAGGCATCGCCGGGCTTACCACGGCCCTGGAGTTGCGGCGCAAGGTTGATCGTGTGCTGATCGTGACGAAGGGGCGGCTCAGTTCGGGCAACACGGTGTGGGCGCAAGGGGGAATCGCGGCCGCGATGGACCCCGAAGACACCCCCGAAGAGCACCTGGCTGACACGCTGGAGGCGGGTGCAGGCCTGTGCTCTGAAGGCGCGGTGCGGGCGCTCGTGACCGAGGGGCCGGACCGGGTGCGCAAGTTGGTGGAGCGCGGAGCGCAGTTCGACACCAACCCGGCCGGGGGCATGACTCTGACGCGAGAGGGAGGCCACCACCGCGATCGCATCGCGCATGCAGGCGGGGACGCCACAGGGGCGGAGATCTCCCGTGCGCTTGTGGCGCGTCTTGACGCGGTGAAGGCCGACCCGCGCATCGAGGTCATCGAAAATGCCATGGTGGTGGACCTGTTGACGTCCGCTGGCGGACCCGACGGGCGCCCGGGTCCCGTGTGTGGGGTCACCCTGCACGTCATCGGCCAAGGCACCCGGGACGGCGTCGGCGCGGGGCTCGCCAAGTCGGTCGTGATCGCCACCGGCGGCATTGGCCAGGTGTATCGCTCCTCCACCAACCCTGCATCGGCGACGGGGGACGGCGTGGCTGCGGGCTTGCGTGCGGGCGCAGCGGTTGCCGACATGGAGTTTGTGCAGTTCCACCCGACTGTGCTGTGGCAGGGCGCGTCCGCCCGCGATCAGCAGCCGCTCATCTCCGAAGCAGTTCGCGGCGAGGGCGCGCACCTGCTGAACGCTGCCGGCGAGCGGTTCATGGTGGGCCGCCACGAGTTGGCCGAGCTTGCGCCGCGCGATGTGGTGTCGCGCAACATCGTGCGCGTGATGGAGGAGGAGGGCTCGGACAACGTCTTCCTCGACTGCCGGCATCTGGGCGAGAGTTTTCTGCGCGAGCGTTTTCCCACGATTTGGGGGCGCCTTGAAGAGCGGAACATCGACATGGCCACGGACCTCATTCCCGTGGCGCCAGCGCACCATTTCCACTCGGGGGGCATCCTCACAGAGCTCAACGGTCGCTCGACGGCGCGGGGACTCTATGCTGTGGGGGAGGCCGCCTGTTCCGGGGTACACGGCGCGAACCGCTTGGCGTCCAACTCCCTGCTCGAGGGGCTGGTCTTTGCCACGCGTGCGGCCGCCGACGCCGCGAGCCTGGTCGCCGACGGAACACTCACGCTGGCAGAGCCCGTGGAGCGGCCGGGTCCGACGTCCTTGGTGCCCGCGACGATGCGTCCCAGAATTCAATCGGTGACGCACCGCGGGGCGGGGCCGTTCCGGGAGGCGGACGGTCTGCGACGGGCGGCGGACGTGTTGGCGGCCACGCGCGTGAAGTTCCACACCACGAACGGCACGACGGCGACGCCGCAGGTGGCCGAGTGGGAGACCACGAACGTGTTGGGCGTGGCATCGGTGATCACTGAGGCGGCGCTGGTGCGTGAGGAGAGTCGCGGCGGCCACCAGCGCACCGACTTCCCGGACACGTCCGACGTGTGGCGGGTGCGGCTTGCGGGAATGCTGGATCCCGATGGCCACCTGGAGCTCACACGGGTGCCGCTCGATCTCGGCTGACGCTTCGCGCCTCGCCCGCCTCCCGACGCGGCGGCCCGCAGGCCACCGCGGTTACGCGTGAACGAGCGGGGCGGCGGGCCCGTTCACCCATGCCAGTTGCGGCAACGAGGCCCGCATCGTGAGCATGCCCCCGTCGAAGGTCGCGGAGTCGAATCCGGACTGCGCCAGCACGCGGTGAGCCAGGTACGAGCGAAATCCCGACGCGCAGTACACGCGCACGGGGCGCCCTCCGGCCAGGTCGCGGATCAGGTCCAGGCTCTGCCTGATCTGATCGTGCGGAACGTGGACGGCCTCGGGAAGGTGACCGCGCTCCACCTCGCCAGCCGAGCGCACATCCAGGATGAGCGCATGTGCGCGAACCCAATCCATGTCTTCTGCCCGCCACAATGCCAGGTTGCCCGCCACATAGTTCTGCATCATGAAGCCCAACATGTTGAGGGGATCTTTCGCGGAGCCGAAGGGTGGTGCGTAGGCGAGTTCCAACTCCGCAAGGTCGTCGGCGCCAAAGCCAGCGCGCAGTGCCGTCGCCAGCACGTCGATGCGTTTGTCGACTCCCGCGCGACCCACCCCTTGAGCGCCGAGCAACGTGCCGTCCGGGGCAAACGTCGCCATCAGGTGGAGTTGCTGTGAGCCCGGATAGTAGCTCGCGTGGTGGCGATGGTGGGTGTGGTGCACCACATAGTCAATGCCCGCCCGCTCAAGCATGCGGGGGCTCGCGCCGGTGACGGCCGCGGTCAGTCCGAACACGCGCACGATCGCCGTGCCGAGCACGGGCTTGGCGTCCTTTGCCACGTCAAAGATCGATTCGGCCGCGCGTCGTCCCTGACGATTGGCTGGCCCGGCAAGCGGCACTGGCGCCACCACGCCAGTGACTCCGTGGTGGACCGCGGTGGCGTCGCCGACGGCCCAGATGTGCGGGTCGTCGGTGCGCTGGTGCGGGTCGACGATGATGGCGCCCCGGTCGTCGACGTTGAGACCCGCCTCGACGGCCAAGCGTGAGTGGGGGCGCACGCCCGTGCACACCACGACGAGGTCTGCCCGTGTGGTGGCCCCGTTGGTCAGCGTGACGGTGACACCACGCTTGGCAGGTGCGATCGCCGACGCGCCCTCGCCGGTGATGACGCCGACGCCGTTGGCGGTGAGTTCGCGTTCCACGAGCCGTGCCAATTCCGGCGAAAGCGGGGGCAGAACTTGCGGTGTGAACTCGACGAGTGTGACGTCGACACCGCGCCCGCGCAGCGCCTCGGCGGTCTCGAGACCGATGAACCCGGCCCCGAGCACGACGGCGCTTTGGGCGTCGGTCGCCCTGTCCGCCAGGACTATCGCGTCGTCGACGGTGCGCAGGTGGGTGACCTGGGGGAGGTCGACCCCGGGGATTGGGGGCATGGAGGCCTCTGAGCCGGGGGACAGGACTAGGGCGTCGTACGCTACGGTCTGCTTGCCGTCGGGGCCAGTGACGGTGACGGTCTGGGCGGCCCGGTCGATGCCGGTGACCTCGGTGTTGACGCGCACGTCGAGGTGCAGCGACGACCGCAGTGTCTCAGGCGTGTGCAGCAGGAGGGCCTCTTGAGAGGCGATCTCTCCGCCCACGTGATAGGGCAGTCCGCAGTTGGTGAACGACACGTAGGATCCCTTTTCGAACACGATGATCTCTGCCGTCTCGTCGAGGCGACGGGCGCGGGCCGCGGCGGACATTCCCCCGGCCACTGCGCCCACAATGACGATGCGCATGGTTACTCCTTGGGTTGTTGCTGCCGGGCCAGGTGCCAGGCGGAATGCGGGCGCTGGCGTCTCTCACCACAGCATATACCCCTGGGGGTATTATCGCCAACGGTCCCACGGTAGTCTCAAACGGTGACCCGGTTCCAGCGTGCCGCGTGGCTCGTCGTCCTCCTTGTGACCTTGGTCGTGTTCGGCCTGCTTGTTCCCCGACTGCCAGCGTGGGGCGAGGACACCATCGCGTTGACCACCGACACCGAGGTGGCCATGGCGACTGCCTCGGTGGTCATCCCCGCCGGTTGGGATCTCGACATCGCATCGTCGTCGCAGCGTACGCCGGTGGCGTCGCGGGACGACGTGGAGGTCACCACTGCCGACGCCGTGTGGTTGGGCAGCGCCGCGGGTCTTCTCGCCAACGTGTCGCAACTGCTTTTCGATGGCAACGCCATCCTGCCCGAGGTGGCCACGCAGGACCCCCCTGCGGCGCAGGCCAGCACTGCACGCGACGTGTGGCGACTGGAGCCGACTGCGGGAAGCGGGCGGCAAGCACCCGCGAGGGTCGATGTCATCCGTAGCGGCCAAAGCGTGGTGCTTGTCATGGTGCGTGGCCCGGTCGACGACGTGATCGCACTGTCCGACCAGATCGACGAGATTTCGGATTCCGTGCGTCTGGACCTTGCCGCCCTCGACGTGGAGGTGCGTTCGTGAGGGAGTTGGCGCGAGCGCGCTTCGCGGTGCCGTGGTGGGCGCCACGCCGGGCCGGCTGGTGGGTGCTGGTGGTTGCGTCGGCCGTGGGCGCGGTGGGGGTGTGGCAAGCCTTGGCGCGCGGCTGGCGAGACTTCCCGACGGCAGGCATCACGGCGCTCGTCTTGACCCTGCCCCTCGTGGTCTCGTGGTGGTGGCTGCTGCGACTTCCCCAGCTCTGGGCACGCATCGCCCGTTCCGGCGCGTTCGCGGCGATCCTGTGGGGGGCTGTGGTGGCTGTCGGCGTCTACGCACTGCCCTCCAACGCGGCTCTCCTGACCGTGATCGGTCAGCAGGTGGGCATTGGCGTCGCCCAGGACTGGGGACCGGCGGTGGTCGCGCCCGTCACCGAAGAAATCGGAAAGGCTTTGGGCATCGGCGTCGTCGTGCTTGCCGCCAGCCAGAAACTGCGCACGCCGATGGACGCCGCCCTCTTGGGGGCCTTCGCGGGTGTGGGGTTCACTGTGACCGAGAATGTGTTGTACGCCTTCAACATTGCCTACCTGAACCTTGGCGAGAACCCGGTGATCTCCACCGTGGTCATTTACTTCGTGCGTGCCGTGGTTTTCGGGGCCGTGTCGCATGCGTTCTTCTCTGGTGTGATGGGCGCGGGGCTCGGCTTCCTGCTGGCGGGCGCAGGTAGGGCACGGGTGCCGTACGGCATTGCGCTGACCACGCTGGGCCCCGTGCTCCATGCGTTGTGGAACTCTCCCTTGCTGACGCCGTGGTGGCTGCGTGTGGCATACGTGCTCGCGGTGCCACTCATCGTGTGGTGGATAGTGCGAGTCGTGCGGCGCAGCGAATACGTGTGGTTCCGGGCAGTGTTGTCGGCTCCGGGGGTGCTGGGCGAGATCCCTCCGGCGTACGTCGAGGCCGTGCGTCCCACATGGTGGCAGCGCCGCACGTATCGCGCTTCCGTGGCGCGCGCCTACGGGCACGCGGCCGTGGCACCGCAACGTCGCCTCGAAGCGGAACTCACCGACCTCGCCGATGCGGTTGACATGGGTGACGAGAGGGCCTCCCGGGCCCTGCGCGCCCGGCTCGAAGCGAGGCTGGCGCCCTCACCTTAGGACAGTGCCATGAACATTTTCTCGAGGCGCTCGCGTGCCTCGCTCTCGTCCTCTTCGGAGCGAATGCACTGCTGCAGGCCCGCAGAGATCATGGCGAAGCCCGCGCGGTCGATCGCCTTGGAGACGGCGGCGAGTTGCGTCACAATGTCGCCGCAGTCACGGTTGTCCTCAATCATGTTGAGCACTCCGGCCAACTGGCCTTGAGCCCGCCGCAAGCGCTTGACGACCGGCTCGAGATCGCCGGGCTCCAAATGAACAGCCGACATGACGCCTCCCTTTCGGCGCGGTGCGGATGCACCACGTCTCCCACGAGGATACCCCCACCCGTACCCCCTGAACTAGAGCTGCGCGCTCCGACGCCCTGTGCGCGCTCACGTGCACGCCACAATAGGAGCATGATGCCGGAGGACCTACCCCAAGATCGTGAACTCGGCCGGGCGTGGCTGAGCGCCACCGTGGCAGCAGCGCTCGACGAAGACCTGGGAGGGCGTCCCGGCAGGGACGTCACGACGCAGGCGACCATTCCGCGTTCGCGCCAGGTCGCCGGAGACATCGTGGTGCGCCAGGACGGCGTGCTCGCTGGCATCGGTGTGGTCGGCGCGGCCCTGGAACAGGTCGCACGACGCCTTGGGCTGGACAAGCCGACGCTTCACCTGCTCGCGGCAGACGGTGACGTCATCCGTGCTGGCACCAGCGTGGCGCGAATCGACGGGGCCGCTCGCGTGGTGCTGATTGCCGAACGGACCTTGCTCAATCTCATGTCCCGCGCCTCCGGCGTGGCCACCCATACCCACCAGTGGGTGGAGGCTTTGTCGGGAACCGGAGTGCGCGTCCTCGATACGCGCAAGACCACGCCCTTGTTGCGCGAGCTCGACAAGTACGCGGTGCGATGTGGAGGGGGGACCAACAAGCGTTTTGGGTTGTACGACTGTGCCATGGTCAAGGACAACCACATTGTCGCGGCGGGCTCCATCGGCCAAGCGGTCCGGGCGATTCGGCAGGCCTTTCCCCACGTCCCCATCCAGGTGGAGGTGGAGGGACGCGAGCAGGCCTTCGAGGCCCTCAACGCGGGCGTGCGGTTCTTGATGCTCGACAACATGTCACCGCCGCAGATGGCGAAACTGATCGGCGAGATTCGCGGCCAAGGCGAACGCTACGGCCGGGTGCGCTTCGAAGCGACCGGTGGGCTTAGTCTCGCGAATGCCGTGGCGGTTGGTGCCACCGGCGTCGACTTCGTATCGGTGGGCGCCCTCACCCACAGTTCGGCCATCCTGGACATGGCGCTCGACCTGCACGAGCGACCCCAACCTGGCGGCCTCACCTAGGGTCCCTCGATGGCCGGTAGCCTTGAGCCCGTGAGTGAGCAGCCGATCGTCGAGGACATCCCGGAGCAGATGCGCGTGCGGCGGGACAAACGGGACCGCATCCTGAACTCTGGTGGACAGCCCTACCCGGTCGCCGTTCCTGTCACGCACTCGATCGCGCAGGTCCGGGACGCGTACGCGATACTGGAGGCCGACGTCGAGACGCCCGACGTCGTGGGAGTGGCCGGCCGCGTCGTCTTTGTGCGCAACACCGGGAAATTGTGCTTTGCCGCCATTCAGGACGGGGAAGGAAACCGGCTCCAACTCATGGTGAGCCTGGCCGCTGTGGGCGAGGAGTCGCTCGCGGCGTTCAAAGCCGACGTCGACCTAGGCGACCACGTTTTCGCCCAGGGCAGGGTCGGCACGTCCCGACGCGGCGAGGTGAGCGTTTTCGTGTCGACGTGGAGGCTCGCCGCCAAGGCCCTGCGCCCGTTGCCCGTGCTCCACAAGGAACTCGCGGAAGACACGCGGGTGCGGCAACGCTACGTCGATCTCCTGGTGCGGCCTCTGGCGCGCGAGACCGTGCGCCAACGCGCCCTCGTGCTGCGTTCCTTGCGTGAGTCTCTTCACGGGCGGGGGTTCATCGAGATCGAGACGCCGATGCTGCAGACGCAACACGGCGGCGCTACGGCTCGTCCGTTTGTCACGCATATGAATGCGTTCGACATCGACCTCTATATGCGCATCGCTCCGGAACTTTTCTTGAAGCGTGCCGTGGTGGGGGGGATTGAGAAGGTCTTCGAGATCAACCGCAATTTTCGCAATGAGGGGGCAGACTCGTCCCACTCGCCCGAGTTCTCCATGCTGGAGGCGTACGAGGCGTACGGCGACTACTTGAGCATGGCGACCCTCACTCAAAATCTTGTCCAGACCGCCGCGATGGATGTATTTGGCACCACCACGGTGAGACATGCCAACGGCGAGGAATATGAACTGGGCGGCGAATGGCCGTCGATCACGCTCTATGGATCGCTCTCCGAGGCGCTGGGCACCGAGATCACCCCCGAGACCCCCGTGCCCGCGTTGCAGGCACTGTGCGACGCCGCCGAGATCGCCGGGGACCCAAGGCACGCCAATCACGGCAAACTCGTGGAACAGTTGTGGGAACACCACGTGGGCTCCGGCCTGACCAGACCCACCTTCGTGAAGGACTTCCCGGTGGAGACGAGTCCCCTGACGCGCGAGCACCGCACCACGCCGGGGCTGGTGGAAAAATGGGATCTGTACGTCAGCGGCTTCGAATTGGCGACCGCCTACTCTGAACTGGTCGATCCGGTCATTCAGCGCGAACGCTTCGAAAACCAGGCAAGACTGGCCGCACTCGGAGACGCTGAGGCCATGAGGCTGGACGAGGACTTTCTGACCGCCATGGAACACGGAATGCCTCCCACAGGAGGCATGGGCATGGGCATCGATCGACTGCTGATGGCCCTCACCGGCCTCGGGATTCGCGAGACCATCCTGTTCCCCTTAGTCAAACCAGAGGAGCGTCAATGAACATCGGGGATCTTGCCGTGGGCCTCCTCCCATCGATTGGCGTCGGGTGGTTGTTCTTCATCGTGATGCGCGGGATCATTCGCGCGGATCGTCGCGAACGAGAGGCTATCGCGCAAATGGACCGCGAGGAAGCGCAGCGAGCCAGAAATCTCTTGGCAGAACAGGGCGATCCGCCGGTCGAATAGTCCCTGCACTGGGTGTTCCTACCTCTCCTACACGGAGGTGACGACGCCATTGTTGACTCCTCCGCAGAGAATGCCCAGAATTACCCCGCATCATTGGCGCAATTGCCCGCGATGTGTGAAGATAGTGGCGTCCGTTGAGAAAGGAAATCGCATGGCCCAGAAGATCCAGGTAGTGCTCGTCGACGATGTAGATGGGGGCGTCGCGCACGAGACGGTGAAGTTTTCCGTCGGGAACGCACAATATGAAATCGACCTCTCGACCGCACACGCCGCCGAAATGCGCGCGTCCTTGGCGCCGTGGGTGGCAGCAGCGCGCAAGGTATCGGGTCGTTCGTCGGCCAAGGCGCGAGCCGGGACCAACACAAGCAAGGTGCGGGCGTGGGCAAGGGCCAACGGCTACACCGTATCGGAACGGGGTCGAATTTCGGCCACGGTGCGTGCCGCCTACGACGCCGCCCACTAGCCCGGAGCGTGGCCCGACGGTGCCGCCCCGAGGTCCGAGCCAGCCTCGCGCTCACCTTCAGTCATGAGTTCCTTCTTTGTGGGAACGTACCCTCCTGACGGGGCCGACACCCCCGCGGGCCACGGCGAGGGCGTGTGGCGTGCCAAGATCGGCGGCGACGGCGCGATGCGGGCGAAGCAGATCACTGCCGAACCCGCTGCGTCGTTCGTAGTCGCCCACCCCGGCGCGCCGCTGCTGTATGCGGTCGAGGAGACGGAGCCCACGGGTGTCGCCGTGTGGGACGTGACCGGGGTTGCGCACTTGGTGGCGCGCGTCAATGCCGACGGTGCCCAAGGTTGCCATATCGCCGTCGCTCCCGATGGCGCCACGGTCTACGTGTGCCACTACGGCACGGGCGAGGTGAGCGTGATTGCGCTCGCGCTCGATGGGAAACCCCTGTCCGCCACCCCGGCGCAGACCGTCTCACACGTGGGGTCGGGGCCGCGTGCGGATCGCCAGACGGGCCCTCACGCCCATTTCGCGACGTTCGCACCCGGCGGGAGGCACCTGCTGGTGGCCGACCTGGGAACAGACGAACTGCGCCGATACACGGTGGGAGCCGACGGGTTACTCTACGAGCCGGGAATCGCTGCGACACTGCCGCCCGGCTGCGGGCCGCGTCACTTCGTCGTGCGCGGCGACCTGCTGTACGTGGTCTGTGAGTTGGACCATCGCTTGCGGACCCTGCGCTGGGACCACGCCTCGGCCACGGCCGACGTGATCGCGGATTGCCCCACCACGTTGGCACCGCTGCGCACCAGCGACGTGGCGTACGACGCGCACGTGGCCATCGTACGTCGTGAGGTCGGCGACGTGGTGCTTGCCTCTGTCAGGGGAGCCGACGTGATGTCAGTTTTCGACGTCGCGCCAGAAGGCGAACTGACCTACCGGGCAGCGTTCGACGTGGGTTATTGGCCACGTCACTTCGCAGTAGTCGGCGAGCACGTGGTGGTGGGCGCAGAAAGGGGCCACGAAGTCAGGGCCTACGCGCTCGCCGACGTGCTGGAGCTGGCGCCCGAGTCCGAATCGGGTGCCGTCGCCGCATTGCCGTACGCGTCGGTGGCGGTGCCGAGCCCGGCCTGCATTGTGGCCGCCTAGAAACCTCATCGAGACTGGCGCGGCATCCGCACGGGCAGGACGTAGGTTGCGCGCACGACGCACCGGCATGGTCCAGGATGGACTCATGACCTACACACTGATCCTGCTCCGCCACGGCGAAAGCGAATGGAACGCCAAGAACCTGTTCACCGGCTGGGTCGACGTGCCCCTCAACGAGAAGGGGTGGGGTGAGGCCAAGCGCGGCGGCGAGCTGCTCCTGGCCGAAGGGGTGCTCCCCGACGTCGTCCACACCTCCTTGTTGCGCCGCGCCATCATGACGGCCAACCTCGCCCTTGACGTGGCCGACCGTCACTGGATCCCTGTCAAGCGCGACTGGCGGCTCAACGAGCGCCACTACGGCGACCTGCAGGGCAAGAACAAGGCCGAAACGCTTGAGCAGTTCGGCGAAGAGAAGTTCATGATCTGGCGCCGTTCGTACGACGTGCCGCCACCCGTGATCTCGGCCGACAACGAGTTCAACCAAGAGGGCGACCCCCGTTACGCAGGCGAACCCATCCCCAGAACCGAATGCCTCAAGGATGTTCTGGAACGCGCGCTGCCGTACTGGGACTCGGCGATCGTGCCCGACCTCAAGGAAGGCAAGACCGTCATGGTGGCTGCGCACGGGAACTCGCTGCGCGCCATCATCAAGTATCTCGACGACGTGGGCGACGACGACATCGTCGGCGTGAACGTGCCCACGGGCATCCCGCTCGTGTACGAACTCGACGAGGAGAGCCTGAAGCCCATCAAGGCCGGTGGCACGTACCTCGACCCCGACGCTGCGGCGGAGGCCATCAAGGCCGTGGCCAACCAGGGAAAGAAGGAGTAGTCTCACAAGAGCAGCGTTCGGTCGACCTCTCATCGTCGGCCGACAAAGCGAAGGGCCCCGCCAGATGGCGGGGCCCTTCGTGTGTTCACCTGTGCTCTAGATGCGCGAACCTTCCCCGGTGTGGTCGCCCGTCACCAAGTAGACGATCCTGCGCGAGATGCCCACCGCATGGTCACCGAACCGCTCGAAGTAGCGCGCCAGGAGTGAAATGTTGAGGACCTCCTGTGGGGTCGCCACAAAGCCGTCGGCGAGGAGGCGCTTGTATGCCTCCGCATGCAACTGATCGAGCGTGTCGTCGTCGCTCACGATCCGGGCCGCCACATTGAGGTCACGATCCTCGATAAGTTCCGCGATCTCGTCCGCAGCAGTCTTCGCGGCCGCGACCATTCCAGCTACCAGGTCACTGTGCGACTCCGGCACTGCGCTGTCGGGGTACGCCCGGCGCGCGTCTTCGGCGATGTGCTGGGCAAGGTCGCCCATGCGTTCCAGCGCCGCGGAGATCCGCAAACTCGCGATGATGGTGCGCAGGTCGAGGCCCACGGGCTGCTGCTGCGCGATCAGCAGGACGCACCGTTCATCGACGGTCTCCTCGATGTCGTCGAGTTTGGCGTCGTCGGCAATGACCTTTTGAGCCAATTCGACGTTGCCGGTCAGCAGCGCCTCTCCGGCGCGGTCGATGGCGGCGGACACGTGTCGAGCCATGGCTGCAAGATCTCCAGCCAATTCCGACATCTCGGCGGTAAACAGGGTGCGCATGACTCTCCCTCGGGGTTGCGGTTCATTCCTAGTGTGGCACTGACGGAACCCAGTAAGGCAGAGGCGAGAGCTCGGCGCGGTGAATAGTCGGTGACGACCGTGAACATTCGGTAAAGGCGACCGCGCCCGGCGACTCGGGCTTCTACGGAGCGTCCTCGCGGGTCACCACCGTGGTGGTTCACCCCTTACCCTGACCTGTCGGTCTCGCCGACCCGCGCGCTACACCGCCTACGCGCTCACCCCTGGCACCGTCGGAAGCTGGGCACGGCCGCCGTCGCAGCATCCCGCCGCGCAGAACTCCGCCCAGCGCGTGCCAGCGGCCAGGTCACGGCCGGCGGCCAGATGGGCCTGCACAAGGTCGGCAAGTCCGGCGACGAACGTCGGGTGGGTCCCGACCGTGGGCACGCGGACCAGGTCTATGCCCAGTTCGCCCGCGGTGCGGGTGGCATCCGTGTCCAGGTCCCACAGCACCTCGATGTGGTCCGAGACGAAGCCGATGGGTACTACCACCGCGGTTCGGGTCCCGTCCCGTGCTTCCTCGCGCAGCGCGTCGTTGATGTCCGGCTCGAGCCACGGCACGCGCGGCGAGCCGGAGCGGGACTGGTAGACCAGGCGCCAGGGCAACGGCTCCTCGCCAGCGGCTGCGGCAACGCCACCGATCACGGCGTTCGCCACCTCCCGGTGCTGCGCCGAGTAGAGGTCGATCTCGCCAGGCTCCGCGCCCGGTCCGGAGACGCTCGCGTCTGCCGACGGAATGGAGTGCGTGGTGAACAGCACCCGCAGACCCTCACGTGCGCGGCCGGACACCGCTGCGGCGAGCAACTCGACCGTCGTCTCGACAAACCCGGCCCGGTCGTACGCGGGCCGTACCTTGGCCACCTGCATCCGGTCCCCGAGCCCCATGCGGCTCAGTGCACCGGCGAGGTCCTCGCGGTACTGCCGGCACGACGAGTAGGAGGAGTACTGGCTGGTGGCAAACGCCAGCACGTGCCGGCAGCCAGCCGTGTCGAGCTCGCGCAACGCCTCATCGATGAACGGCGGTGAGTTGCGGTTGCCCAGCACGAGGGGAATGGTGACGCCGCGTCGGCTGAGTTCGGCCCGCAGGGCGGCAAGCAGGTCTCGGTTCTGATCGTTGATCGGGCTGCGGCCACCCATGCGCAGGTAGTGCTGATGGACCGCCTCGAGCCGCTCGCGCGGGATGCCCCTCCCGGCGGTCACCCGCTCGAGGAACGGCATGATCTCATCCGGGTCCTCCGGTCCGCCGAACGAGGCCAGGAGGACGGCGTCGTACCCGCTGGTCTCACCGGTGGTCATCGGACGTGGGCTAGCGGACATGAGAGGAGCTCCTCAGTGGGTGGCGGGTCGGGCAACAAGGAGGGCGGCCAACTCGCCGCCGACCTTTCTGCCATCGGCCAGACAGTCGGGTACGCCCACCCCGTGCAGGGCCGAACCGGCGACACGCACCTGAGGGGTGGCGGTGAGCGCCTCGGCGACGGCGCGCACCCGGTCCAGGTGGCCAACGGTGTAGGTGGGCATCGCATCTTGCCAGCGGACCAGGTGCCGCAGGAATGGCGCGGAGTGAGCCCCGAGCACTCGCGAGACGTAGGCACTCACGGTGTCGAGCAGGGCCTCGTCGGGAAGTAGCGATGCGGCGCCAACTCTGCCGGGCACGAACGCACGGATGAGGACCATCCCCTCGGGCGCACGGCCCGGCCACTTGTTGGAGGCGATGGTGATGCCGGTGATCGGTGCCGGTTCGGGACCTGCCTCGAGGTAGCCATGGCCGACCAGTGGCGTGTCGAAGGCGTCGGCGCGGAAGCCGAGGTGGACTGTTGCCGTCGAACCGTGCGGAATGGCGCGCAGGGCCACGGCCGCCGCGGGTGCGACGTCGTTGAGCAGCGCTGCGGAGCATGCGGCCCCGCCAGCGAGCACAACCCCAGCGGCCTCGTGGCGGGTGCCGTCCGCGAGAGTGACGACAGCACGGGTCCCGGCCATCTCCAGCCCCACCGCGCGTGCGCCCGTTCGCAAGTCAGCATCCCGCTCCCGGAGGCCCTTGACGAGGCCATCCACCAGCGAGCCCATGCCCGCCCCCATCGACCGAAAGGGTGAGGCGTCGGGGGAGGCGGGCCGCGCGAGTCGGCCCTGCACCAACGATGCGACGATCAGGCTGCGCCGCTGTGCCTCATGTGTTCGCAGCACGGGCAGGACGGCGTCGACGCTCAGTTCATCGACTGGCGCCCCGTAGATCCCACCGACGAGCGGGTCGGCGAAGCGAGCGACCACTCCGTGTCCGAGCCTGCGCCGCAGCAGGGCCCCGATCGACATGTCCTGCGGACCGAGCACTCGCGGTAGCAAGAGGTCCAGGGTCGCGCGCAGTTTTTGCGGCCAACTGAGGATCCGAGTCCGGGCGAACGGGATGAGCCGGGTGGGCAGAACCATCCCCATCCCGGCGGGGATGGGTTCCATGCGGCCGTGCACGCGCAGGTGCACCAGGCGAGGCGGCACGGCGGAGACGACATCGTCCGCCATGCCGAGGTCCGCTGCCATCTGCACCGCACTGGGCCGGTAACTGACGAAAGAGTCCGGGCCGTGCTCGATCAGGAACCCGTCGACCGTCTCCGAGTGCACCTTGCCCCCGAAACGATCGGAGGCCTCGACGAGGAGCACGCGGTGTCCAGCGTCCGTCAACTCCCATGCGGCGCCGAGCCCGGTCACGCCGCCGCCGATGACGACGACCGGTGCCGCCATTACACGCCGCTCGCCACGGGCATCACTTCGGTGTGGTCCTCGTCGCGCGGCACGTACGGGCATAGGGGGTCGGACTCGAGGGGATCACCCGTCCATGCCAGGGCACGCGCGCGTGAACCGCCGCACCAACGTGCGTAGGGGCACCGGCCGCACCGGCCCTTGTACTGGGTGACGTCTCGCAGGGCGACCAAGTCGGGGTGATGACGGTAGATCTCGACGATGTTGTCCGCCGGAACGGTGCCGAGGGGAAGCGGCATGAAGCCCGAGGGTTGCACGACGCCGTCGTGCGCGATGAAGATGATCCCGTTGCCGTCGCGGATGCCGAAGCCCCGGCCGATCGGGCTGGCCTC
>JASBTB010000052.1 GCA_030148645.1 Demequina sp.
GACGGCGTGTTGGCGGCGACCGGCCAGGTCATTGGCGGCGTGGCGCCCGTGGGACACCCGACGCCCGTGCGGACCTACCTTGACGTCGCGCTACGCGAGTACGACGAGGTGTGGGCTGCTGCGGGGATCGCGGCGTCGCTGTTCCCCATCTCGTACCCGGACCTGCTCAGGGTCACAGGCGCCACCGAGGTCGAGGTCGACTAGCGCCCCTTCGGGGTGCGCGATTGCACCGCGACCTGGGGCTAGACGGACGCCCACGGACGGAAGTGCTTGACCCGCGCCCTCGCCGCCTTGCCCTGCTCGATCACACGCGCGGGCGCGGTCCCACCCGCACCGTCGCGCGCCGCCAGCGAACCCTCAACCGTCAGCACCTCAAGCACTCCCTCGCCCAACGCCTCGTGGATGCCCGTCATCTCCTCCGGCGTCATCTCGTGGAGTTCCTTGCCGCGCTTCTCGCACAGGCGAACACACGCTCCCGCCACCTCGTGCGCGTCGCGGAAAGGCACGCCCTGCTTGACGAGCCACTCGGCCACGTCGGTGGCCAGGGAGAACCCCGCTGGGGCCAGGGCCGCCATGCGTTCGGGATGGAACACGAGCGTCCGCACCATCCCGCTGAACGCGGGTAGCACCGTCTCCAGGGTGTCCACGGCATCGAAAGCGGGCTCGTGCACCTCTTGAATATCCCTGTTGTAGGCGAGCGGCAGTGCCTTGAGGGTGCTCAGCAACCCGGAGAGATCTCCGATGAGGCGCCCCGCCTTGCCGCGCGCCAACTCCGCGATGTCGGGGTTCTTCTTCTGCGGCATGATGGACGACCCGGTCGAATAGGCGTCGTCCAGGGACACAAAGCCAAACTCGACGGTCGCCCACAGGATGATCTCCTCCGAGAGCCGTGACAGGTCAACGCCGATCATCGCCGCCGCCCACGAGAACTCGGCGATCACATCTCGCGCCGCCGTTGCATCGATCGAGTTCTCGATGGGACCGGCAAAGCCCAACTCGGCAGCCACCGCCACGGGATCCAGCCCCAGCGTCGACCCGGCCAAAGCGCCCGCGCCGTAGGGCGACCAGGCGGCGCGCGCATCCCAGTCGGTGAGCCGTTCCACGTCGCGCAACAGCGGCCAGGTGTGCGCCATGAGGTGATGCCCGAGCGTCACGGGCTGCGCATGCTGCAGGTGGGTGCGACCCGGCATGGGGTCGTCCAAGTGGCGGTCGGCCTGCTCCAGGAGCGCGTCCACCACGTCGAGGACCTGCGCCGCGATGGTGCGCGCGTGTCGACGCAAGTACATGCGGGGCAACGTGGCGATCTGATCGTTGCGGGAGCGCCCGGCACGCAACTTGCCGCCCACCTCCGGGCCGATGCGCTCGATCAGGAGCCGTTCGAGCGCGCCATGCACGTCCTCATCCGCCTCCGACGGCACCACGTCGCCAGCGGCGACCTCCACGCGCAACGCCGTCAGCGCCTCAACCATCTGAGTGGTCTCGTCGTCGGTCAGGAGGCTGGCCCGCTGCAACGCGTGGGCGTGCGCGATCGATGCGGCCAGATCGTCGTCGGCGTAGCGCCAGTCGAAGTGGGTGGACACGCTGAGTTTGGCGAGCGCCTTCGAGGGTCCGCCGCTGAAGCGGCCTCCCCACAGTGCGCCCTCGTTGGTGCCTTCGACCTTTGCCATCGCGGTCCCTTCTTCACTGACCAGTGTGCCAGGAACCCGCGGCCCCGTGGGTGCGGCGGGTTCCTGGCACTGACTGTTAGAGGCCTGCCCTCGATGCGCGCGCGGCGGCCTGCTTGGCCGCCAGCCCATAGATCTCGATGAATCCGCGAGCCGCGCTCTGATCGAAGGTGTCGCCCTCGTCGTACGTGGCGAGGTTGAAGTCGTACAGGCCGCTGTCAGAGCGGCGTCCCGTGATGGTCGCCTTGCCGCCGTGCAACACCATGCGGATGTCCCCGGTGACGTACTGCTGCGTGTCCTCGATGAACGCGTCGAGCGACTTCTTGAGCGGCGAGGACCACATGCCGTCGTAGACAAGGTCGGTCCACTGCTGCTGGATGACGCGCTTGTAGCGGGCCTGCTCGCGCTCGAGCGTGACGTTCTCCATCTCGCGGTGCGCCTCGATCAGCGCGATCGCGCCGGGCGCCTCGTAGACCTCGCGGCTCTTGATGCCCACCAGGCGGTCCTCGACGATGTCGATGCGGCCCACTCCGTGGGCGCCAGCGCGGCGGTTCATCGCCTGGATGGCCTTTAGCGGCGTCACCCTTTGGCCGTCCAGCGCCACGGGGATGCCCTTCTCGAACGAGATGATGACCTCGTCGGGCACGGGCGGGAAGGCCGGATCGTCGGTGTACTCGTACACGTCCTTGGTGGGGGCGTTCCAGATGTCTTCCAGGAAGCCCGTCTCCACGGCGCGGCCCCACACGTTCTGGTCGATCGAGAAGGGGTTCTTCTTGGTGGTCGCGATCGGCAGGTGGTTGCGCTCGGCGTAGTCGATGGCCTTGTCTCGCGTCAGGGCGAGGTCTCGCACGGGCGCGATGCACTTGAGGTCGGGCGCGAGCGAGGCGATTCCCACCTCGAAGCGCACCTGGTCGTTGCCCTTGCCGGTGCAACCGTGCGCCATGGTGGTGGCGCCGAACTCGCGCGCCGCCTGCACGATGTGCTTGACGATGACGGGGCGGCTGAGCGCCGAGACGAGCGGGTACTTGTCGTGGTAGAGGGCATTCGCCTTGAGGGCCGGCATGCAGTACTCCTCGGCGAACTCGTCGCGCGCGTCGGCCACGTACGCCTCCACGGCGCCGCAGTCGAGCGCGCGCTGGCGAATCACCTCGAGGTCTTCGCCTCCTTGGCCCACGTCGACAGCGACGGCCACCACCTCAGCGCCGGTCGCGTCCGCGATCCAGCCGATGGCGACGGAGGTGTCAAGGCCGCCTGAGTATGCCAGGACGATGCGTTCGGTCATGTGATGAGTCTCTTTCCTGATGGATCAGTCGTGAACGACGCCTGAGGCGCGGTCGAGGAATTTCTTGGCAAGCTCGGGGCCGCCGTCGACGTCCCTGGAAATGACAAAGACGGTGTCATCTCCCGCGACGGTGCCGACGACGTCCGGGTCGTCGTGGCCGTCAATAGCCGAGGCGAAGTACTGGGCTCCTCCGGAAGGCGTGCGCAGGATCGCGATGTTGCCCGAGCCGTCCGCGGAGTACAGCAACTCTGCGCACAGGCGATTGAGCCGACCACCCGTGTCGCCCGAAGCCTCGAGCGAGGCCTGCGTCGTGTAGACCATGTGGCCCGATGCGCCCCGCACCTTCAGTGCGCCGATGTCGAGCAGGTCGCGCGACAGGGTTGCCTGCGTGACCGAGATTCCCTGCACCTCGAGCCGCATCGCGAGGTC
>JASBTB010000057.1 GCA_030148645.1 Demequina sp.
GCCGAGCGTGTGCCAGCCGTCGGCGCCCCCTTGAGCGGCGGCTATGTGCTCATCGAGGCGGGCGGCCGTTGTCACCTGTGCCGACTCAAGGATGGCTGTGCCCGCGGTCGACGATGGTGCCTTGGCGAATATCTTCGTGGCCCAGTCGCGGTTCGCGGACACGGAGGGGTCCCTGTCGACGGCGTTGGCGAAACCGTGTGCGGGGTCGCCAGCGATGGCGGTTGGGGCCGCTCGGTGAGTCGGCTCAGCGGGTTGGCGCGCCACATCCCACGAGTCCACAAATCGGGACCGTTCGAGTTCGAAGGCGGCGGAGTTGGTGTCGAGGTCGTAGAGGGAGGACATGAAGTTCTGTTTACTCGCCACTTCTTCGAGGCGCCGCACCAGGTAGGCAAGAGCGACGTCGAATTCGCGCGGGTGCACCACGGGTGTGTAGAGCCGAAGCGGTCCGACGTCCTGGGAGACGGCGCGCGCTACGTGCTCGCCCATGCCGAGCAGCATCTCGAAGTCGACGCCGTCGCTCACTGCCCGTTCCTTGGCAGTGAGGTATGCGTGGGCGATGTCGAAGAGGTTGTGCCCTGCGATCCCGATGTGGACGGCACGGGTCCGCTCCGGCACCAGTGAATAGTCCACCAGACGCTTGTAGTGAGCGTCCGACTCGACCTTCGAGTGCCACGTGGCAAGTGGCCACCCATGAATCTCGGCATCCACTCGCTCCATCGACAGGTTGGCGCCCTTCACCAGCCGTACTTTGATGGGCGCTCCCCCGCGCTCCACGCGAGCGGCAGCCCATTTCTGAAGTCGCACCATGGCGCCCATGGAGTCGGGCAGGTATGCCTGGAGCACGATTCCGGCGCTCAGAGTCGCGAACTCCTCCTCGTCGAGCAATGCCGTGAACACGGCGATCGTGAGGTCGAGATCTCGGTACTCCTCCATGTCGAGGTTGATGAAGGCGCCGTCCGCGTCGCGGGCGGTCCGCAAGAGCGGTCTCAACGTGTCGACGATGTGGGCGACGTTGTCGGCGAAGGCCCAGGGGCTGTGTGGGGCGACGGCTGCCGACACTTTGAGGGACACGTAGTCGATGTCTGGCCGGTTCAGCAGTGCCGCAGTGCGCTCCAGACGCCGAGCGGCTTCCGCCTGGCCCAACACGGCCTCGCCCAACAAGTTGACGTTCAACCGGTGCCCGTGGGCCCGTACCCGCTCCAGCGCAGGGCCGAGCCTGTCGGGGGTGGCATCCACTACGAGGTGGGACACCATGAGCCGCACGGCGCGCCGTGCGAACGCCACGACGAGGCCTGGCAGCAGGTGTGACGCCCACGACCCCAAGCGCAGCAAGCCCCGCTGATACCGGGGGAGAAAGCGTGGAAGGCGCCTCGCCATCGCGCGAAGACTCGTGGCCGCGACCCGGGGGTCCTCTGGACGGATCACTCCGTCCACAAACTGCGTCAGGAACGCAAGCCCGCCTTCCTCACGCAGCAACCTCGCCAACAACGCGGCGGACCCTTTGACCGGATACACGCGAGACATGTCCAGCCAGTGCCTGACAACGTCGACGACCTCTTGTGTTCCGTGTTCCGATGCTGTTCCAGACGCCGCCTTCGGTGTTGCTCGCATCACAGCCCCTTCCCCACGTTTTCCCCAGTGTGCTCCCCCCGGACCATTAGCACCAGTTCACGTTTATCAACCGAACAATTCAGCTGTGCTTAACTATCGTCATGTTGGACCTCACGGGCCTTGCGATGTTGCGCGAGTTCGCCGTGCGTGGCACTCTGGCGTCCACGGCGGACGCGATGGGGTATTCGCCCTCCGCCGTCTCGCAACAACTGGCCTCGCTTGAGCGAGAGGCGGGGGTGGCACTCACCGTGCGCTCCGGTCGCGGACTTCGGCTCACCCCCGCAGGGGAACGACTGGTGACCCATGCCGACGCGGTGCTCGCCACGCTCGAGCAAGCACAGGCGGAACTCCGCTTGCATCGGGGGTCGGTGCAAGGCACGGTCAAGCTGGCGGTCTTCCAGTCGGCTGCGCTGGCGCTCGTGCCCCCCGCGCTGCGCGCGCTCGGCGCCGCCCATCCCGAACTGCGCGTGCTCGTCACGCAATCCGAGCCGGGCGCCGCCCTGGCAGACACCTGGACACGCGACTTCGACCTGGTGGTGGCGGAGGAGTATCCGCATCACTCCGCGCCGCACTATCCCGACGTCGACCGCCACGCGCTCGTCACGGACCAGATCCGGCTGTGCGTCGGGGGCCCGTGGGCGGATGCCACCACCCTTGCCGACGTCACGGATGCCACCTGGGTCATGGAGCCTCGGGGCACCGCCACGCGCCACTTCGCCGAGCAGGCCTGCCGCACCGCCGGTTTCGAGCCCGACGTGCGCTTTGAGACGGCTGACCTCCAGGCCCACGTGCGCTTTATCGAATCCGGGCTGGCGGTGGGCCTGCTCCCGGGCCTCATGTGGGGACGTGGAGACATGGCCGCGTTCGCGCGCCCTCTCCAGCCGGTGGCGTACCGAACCGTCTTCACCGCAGCGCGGCGCTCGTCTCGACAAGACTCGGCCATCGCGGCGGTGCGCCACGCTTTGGAGCGCGCCGCCCAGGAGCTCGGAACCATGGCGGGCACGGCGCCGTCCGTCGCGTTCTAGGACACCCCGCCGAAACGAGAGGGCCCGGCTTCCACGGGAGATCGGTCGCCGGGTGTGGTTCCGATCGCGCCGCTCGGACATCGATCTGCCATCACGCACGGGGCGTGCCCATGGCCTGGGTAGGCTCTACGGGTGTCCCACGATCCCTGCGCGTCCCCCGCCGCGTCGACCGGCATCGATCCCGACGATGTGGCTGCCGCGTTGCGGGTGTTGGCGAGCCTTCACCACATCGGTGAGGACCATCCCGACTTTGTCGCGGTGCGCCACGCCACGTCAAGGATGATCAAGGCCGTCAAGCAGACGCGGCGGCGCAACAAGCGTGCGGCGATCGCTCGGGCGGACGGCGCCGTGGTGGCAGCCACCGCCACGGGGGCACCCGACCGGATCGACGACGAAACCCGCGGCCTTGCCCTCACGGCGACAGTGTCCGCACCCATCGCGGGCACGCTCGTGAAGCCACGACCGTGCTATATCTGTAAGCAGAAGTATTCCGTCGTGGACGCCTTCTACCACCAGTTGTGCCCCGACTGTGCGGCCCTCAGCCACACCAAACGCCACGCACGTGCTGACCTGACTGGCAAGCGAGCGCTCCTCACGGGGGGGCGCGCCAAGATCGGCATGCACATCGCCTTGCGGTTGCTTCGGGACGGCGCCCACACCACGATCACGACGCGCTTCCCCCACGATGCCGTGCGGCGCTTCGCCGCCATGGACGACGCCGCGCAATGGCTTCACCGACTCACGATCGTGGGGATCGATCTGCGCGACCCGTCGCAGGTGCTCCGCCTTGCGCAGATGGTGGCCGCGCAGGGGCCGCTCGACATCCTCATCAACAATGCCGCCCAGACGGTGCGCCGCTCTCCCGGCGCGTACGCAGCGCTTGCCGATGCCGAGTCGGTACCCGTCGCTCAGGGTTTGTGGCCCGAGGGGCGCGGTCCCCACATAGTCACCCTGGGCCGCACGGCCGACCAACACCCCCAGGTGCTGGAGCAATCAGTCGTGACGCACCCGCTTCTTGCGGCGGCGCACGCCGTAGACAAGGGTAGGCAGACCCATCATCCGTACCCCGCCGAGGTCGCCGCCATCAACGCCCAACGGCTTACGGACCTGGCACTTGCCCCAGGCTCATCGTCTGTGGCCAGGATGGCCGACGGCAGCGCCATCGATGCAGGTGGCCTCATCCCGGACCTACACGACACCAACTCGTGGGTGCAGGCGGTGGGTGACGTCGACGCGCTCGAACTGCTTGAAGTGCAGTTGTGCAACTCGACGGCACCCTTCATTCTCATCAACCATCTGCGACCCCACCTGGCGGCGGCCGCGACATCATCTGCCAGTCGCAGCGGGCGGGCCTACGTCGTCAACGTGTCGGCCATGGAAGGCGTGTTCAGCCGCGGATACAAGGGGCCAGGCCACCCGCACACCAACATGGCCAAGGCCGCCGTCAACATGCTCACCAGGACGAGTGCACGCGAAATGTTCGCGGCTAGCGGCATCCTCATGACCAGCGTGGACACAGGGTGGATCACGGACGAACGTCCCCACCCCACCAAAATGCGTTTGGCCGAGGAGGGCTTCCACGCCCCGCTTGACCTGATCGACGGCGCCTCACGAGTCTACGACCCCATCGTGCGAGGCGAAGCGGGCGAGGATCTCCATGGCGTCTTCATGAAGGACTACGCGCCCTCAGGGTGGTAGGACCCCGCGTCGGCGATGGCAGCCGAGAGCCACGGCGCGGGAATCCCCATGCCCTCGACCAGCGCAAGCGCATGGGGACGCAAGTGACGGCACAGCGTGTCGATCTGTTCCACGAGGGTCTTCGACCTGGTGGCACTGATGCGATGGTGCTCAACAAACCACGCACGGTCCTTGTGGATGCTCTCCATCGCGTAGAGGCTGCACACCTGCTCAAGCACCGCCCGTGCGTCGTCGTCATGACACTGCGCGATGCCCTCGACAAAGGCCGCGAGCGTCACCTGTTCCAGGTGTGCGCGCGCTGCGAATTGCGCGTGCGGTCCCAGTCGGTTGAACGCCTCGAAGCCGTCGCCTGCCTCCTTGCGGGCGGCTCTCATACGGCGCGCCAGGGACTCGAGTGAGTGCCTGGCCCGCTCTTCGAACATCAGGGCATGCCAGCCTCTGTCGACCATCGCCGTCTCCTCGGGACGCCGGCGCACCGAATTGGCGAGGCGTTCAAAGGCCACATTGGCGGCGCTGCGCTCGAGCAGGGCCTCCCCGACGACGCGGGTCGTCTCGTGGACGACCCCCGTACGGTCGAGCGCATTCCATGCCTGGGCGTAGTGGGTCAGCAGCCCTTTGGCAACCAAGTGCATGAGCACCGTGTTGTCACCTTCAAAGGTGGCAAAGATGTCCAGGTCTTGGCGGAGCGTCGTGAGCCGATTCTCGCTCAGGTAACCCGCGCCCCCACACGCCTCGCGTGCCTCCTGAACCGCCTCGTTCGCAAACCATGTGGTCATGGCCTTGAGCCCCGCGGCCCTCGTCTCCAACTCACGCTGGTCGCGTTCGGTGTGGTGACCGCCGCCTTGAACGTGGACCAGGGCGGCTGTCAGGTCGTTCTGGGCAAATCCGAGAGCGTAGGCGCGTGCGACCTTGGGCAACAACCGGCGCTGGTACGTCAGGTAGTCCAGGAGCAGGACTCCCTCGGGGCGCCCCGACGCGGGAAACTGGCGGCGAGTCAGTCCATGACGCAGCGCAATGGACAGTGCCCGACGGGCGCCGATACCGCCTGCCGCCGAAATGCAGACCCGTCCACGCACAAGCGTGCCGAGCATCGTGAAGAATCGGCGGTTCGGGTCGCAGATGGGCGAACGGTACGTCCCGTGCTCATCCACGCCCCCGTAGCGGTCGAGCAGCATCCGCCGAGGGACCCGGACGTGATCGAAACTGATGGTCCCGTTGTCCACGCCCAAAAGACCGCCCTTGTGTCCCTGGTCGCCCGTGGTGACGCCAGGAAGGTCACGGCCCTGGTCGTCTCGGATGGGCACCAGGATCGTGTGCACGCCGTGGCCCTCGCCATCGACCTTGAGTTGCCCAAACACGGCGGCCATGGTGCCGTCCACCGCCGCGTTGCCTATGTACGCCTTGGCTGCGCCCTGTGTGGGCGAATTCACCACGTACTCCCGCGTCTCGGGGTCGTACACGATCTCGGTCTCCAGGCTGGCAACGTCAGAACCGTGTCCCAACTCGGTCATGGCGAAGCCGCCGAGCAGCTTCATCGAGGTGATGTCGGGCAGGAAGGTGTCGTGGTGCCACGCTGTGCCCAGGTTGGCGACTGCGCCGCCGAACAAGCCAAACTGCACCCCTGACTTGATCGTCACCGACATATCGCCGTACGCGAGCATCTCGAAGGTGACAACCGCGGCGAGCGGGTCAGCGTGGGCCCCTGCGCGGGCAGGTACGCCAGCCGATCCGAATCCCGACTCTGACAATTCCCGCAGCCGACCCAGGGTCCAGCGGCGTGCGGCGTCTACGTCCAGTTGTGGATCCATCAGCATGTTCGCCGACGGGAAGGCGTTCCGCGCGGCGGCCCTTTCGGCGGAGAAACTGCCGTCGAGCGCGCGTCGCAACGAAGCGCCGAGCGTGGTGAGGTGCTCTGCACGGTCAAGTGCGGTGGTCTCGTCGATCAACGTCATTGTTGTTCCTCCGGTCGGGGCGTGGGTGAGGTGCGGGCTACTCCAGCGGCAGGGCTCCCACGAAGGCAGGTGTAAAGAGTCTGGTGATGCGCTCGACGATCACTTCACGGGAGGTGTCTGGCTCGGAGGCCATCCAGTGGTCGGCGGCCGCGCGCACAAAACCAGCCAGACCGTGGCCCCACGTTGAGGCGACGGCGGAGTCGATGCCGCGACCATCCAGGTGCTCTGCAATGGCCTGAGCCACGTGCGTTCCGATGACATCGGGCAGCGCGCCCGCCGGATCGATCACTCCAGCGGGACCTGCTGTGGGACGCACCAGGACAAAGCGATAGATCTCCGGGTCGCGCTCCACCAGCCCTAGGTACGCGTCGGCGATGTCGGTAGCCAGCCGGCCGATGTCGGCGGCGTCCGTGAGTTGGAGTGCCGCGGTGAGGCCCTCGTGAATGTTTGCGTGCACCTTGTCGACGACGGCAGCGTACAGGCCTGCGCGATCGCCGAAGTGGCGGTAAAGCACGGTTTTGCTGACGCCAGCCTGCGCGGCGATGTCGTCCATCCCCACGTCGGCTCCGTGGAGGCGAATGGCACGTAGCGCGTCCGCCACGAGTTCGCGGCGACGGGTGACCCGGTGCTCGTCCCAGCGGGTGGTCCTGCCATCGGTGCCCATGACGCCATAGTACCCGTGTCGGGCCGTATCTGCTACCGTGCGTTATAGGTAGTTCTCAACGACGAGGAGCAGCCATGTCCCACGAAGCCGTCGTCATCGGCGGAAACCGCATCCCCTTCGCGAAGGCAGGAGGGCCCTACGCGGAGGCCTCCCATCACGACATGCTGACGGCGGCCTTGGACGGGCTCATCGCGCGTTTCGGCCTCAGCGGCCAACGAGTCGGCGAGGTGGCCGGGGGCGCCGTGCTCAAGCATGCACGAGACTTCAACCTCACGCGCGAGGCCGTGCTGAGTTCCGCACTGTCCCCCGACACTCCCGCGTGCGACCTTCAGCAGGCATGCGGAACCAGTCTCGAGACCACCATCTACATCGCGAACAAGATTCGGCTGGGTCAGATCGAATCCGGAATCGCCGCGGGGGTCGATTCGGCCTCCGACGCCCCGATC
>JASBTB010000059.1 GCA_030148645.1 Demequina sp.
GAGGCCGATGCTGATCCGCACCGTCGCCGCGCACATGCCCACGGCCGCGCGACCCTCAGGCCCCAACTTGCGGTGGGTCGTGGTTGCGGGGTGGGTGACGATCGACTTGGCGTCGCCCAGGTTGTTGGAGATGTCGATCACCTGCAGCGCATCCATGAACCGGAACGCCGCCGCCTTCGCCTCGGGACCGTGCGGGTCGACGCCGTCAGGCAACGCGATGTCGATCGTTACGAGCGTGCCGCCCAGCGTCATTTGCGATGCTGCCCGCTCGTACTGCGGGTGGGACGGCAGCAGCGGGTAGCGGGCCGTCGCAACCTTGGGGTGGGCGTCGAGCCAGGCCGCCAAGTCCATCGCCGACGCTGCCTGGGCCTTGACGCGGACTGACAGGGTTTCGAGGGACTTGGCGAGCACCCAGGCCGTGAAGGGGCTCATGGTGGCGCCCATCGTCCGCACCATCGTTCGCACCGGCCCGTTGATGTACTCGTCGGTGCCCAAGACAGCGCCGCCAAGAACCCGGCCCTGGCCGTCGATGTGCTTGGTCGCCGAATACACCACCGCGTCGGCGCCCAATTCGAGCGGCTTCTGGCCGATCGGCGTGGCGAACACGTTGTCGACCACGAACAGCGCGCCAGCCTTCTTGGCGAGCGCCGCGACAAAGGGGATGTCGATGACGTCCTGCATGGGGTTGGTGGGGGACTCCACGTAGATCGCGTCTGCCGGGGTGGCGAGCGCCTGCTCCCAATCGGCGTTCACGTGACCGTCCACGTAATCCACCTGGATTCCCCACTCGGTGAAGTAGTCGTTGAACACCGTAATCGAGGAGCCGAACAGCGCGCGCGCCGCCACGAGGCGCGAGCCTTGGCGAAGGATCGACGCAAGGGAGACGAACACGGAGGCCATGCCGGTGGACATGGCAAAGCACGCGTCGGCGCCCTCGATGAGCGCCAGCCGCTCCTGGAACGTCGTCACGGTCGGGTTGCCGTAGCGGCTGTATTGGTAGCGGTCGATCTCGCCCGCGAAGGCGGCCTCTGCGTTCGCGGCCGTGGGGTAGACGTAGCCCTGGGTGAGGAAGATCGGCTCCGACATCTCGTCGAAGGGCGTGCGGTGCATGCCGCCCCGCACCGCGAGGGTGTCGGGTCGGAACGGGGTTGCAGCGGGGGACGTGTCGTCGGTCATGCAGACAGGGTAGTGGTCGAGGTGGGGTTACAGTGTGGTGATATGAAGGTCTTGAGGGGGGCTATGGGCCTCGTTGCTGCGACCGCCGTGGTGAGTGGCGTGGGAGGTTGTGCCGCCCCCAGTACTACGTGGCCGGTGGATGCGGCCGGAGAACTAGTGCCCGTCGACGCGCTCGTGGGTGTGCGCATCGAGGGGCCCGCGGTCTTGCTCCCCGCTGGCGACGACTGCTGGACAGTCCGCTATCGGGATAGCAACGGCACCGCCCGCGTGCCGTTCCTCCTGCCCGAGGGCTACTACCCTGCGGACATCGCCATGAAGGACCCTTCCAACCCCGGGCACAATGTCCCCGGTCCCGGCATCTTGACCCCGGATGGTGACCTCGTGGGATTTGCCAACGGAGGCATCATTATCGCCGCCACGTACACGGACGCCCACGACCTAGCCGTGGCTGATGCCGCCGACACATGCGGCTGGAGCGACGTGGTGCTCGTCGCCGATGCGACCGACGGCATCACCGTGGATCCCGATGGCATTGCGGAGACCGTCTACACGTGCACGTCGAACTCTGATCAGATGCCGCTTTTCCCGCCCGACCTCGACGCCTGCGACAAGCGCACTGTGGGTCCGGAGGACCTCGACAGGGAAGTCACGAGTTCCTAGCGCACCCACACCTGTCATGGGACGCGACCGCCTACCGGGCCCCGGGGGGAAGGGGGGAATCCACCAGGGCCCGGCGTCGGCTAGCGGCGGGACACCACCTGAACGGTGATTCCCGCTTCGCTGGTCACCGGCGCATCGGGAGTTCCGGTAATCCGGATCACATGCGCCGTGCCGTCGGGCTGGACCACCGGCACAGTCAGGTCCAGCTCTTTGTCCGCGCCGTAGAGGCGCACGGTCAGGCCGTCGAGGTAATCGTAGTCGGGGCGGTCGGCGTGGGCGCCGATGCCGATGGCGGCTCCCTCGCGTACGTACACAGGGAGCGTCTCGAACCCGTGAGTCTCGGTGAGCCAGTTGCCGCCTGGCACAGTCTCCCCTGTCCAGATGTTGGTCCACGTGCCGTGAGGGAGGTAGAACTGCACCTCGCCCGACGCGGACATGACGGGAGCGATCAGCAGGTCGCCCCCCAGCATGTACTGGCGGTCGAGGTACGCGACGGACGGGTCATCTGGGAATTCGAAGAACATCGGCCTGGCAACGGAGACGCCCTTGGCCGCAGCGTCGGCGCTTGCCGCGTACAGGTACGGCATCAGGGTGTTCTTGAACTGCGTGAACTTCGCGGTGATCGCGACGGCCTCCTCGTCGAACGCCCACGGCACCCGGTAGCTGTCGGAGCCGTGGAGGCGAGAGTGAGACGACAGCAGCCCGAACGCCGCCCAACGCTTGAACACGGCGGGGTCAGGCGTTCCTTCGAAGCCGCCGATGTCATGGCTCCAGTAGCCGAAGCCGGACGACGCGAGGGACAGGCCTCCGCGCAACGTTTCCGCCATTGAGGGGAACGACGACGTGTTGTCGCCGCCCCAGTGGACGGGGAACTGTTGGCCACCCGCAGTGGAGGAGCGGGCGAAGACAACCGCGTCGCGCTCGCCGCGCTCCTCGACCAGGAGGTCGAACACGACCTTGTTGTACAGCTGCGCGTAGAGGTTGTGCATCACCATCGGGTCGGTGCCGTCGTGCCACACCACGTCGGTCGGGATGCGCTCGCCGAAGTCCGTCTTGAGCGCGTCGACGCCTTGGCTGAGAAGCGCCCTGAGCTTGTCCTGGAACCAGCGCACGGCGTCGGGGTTGGTGAAGTCCACGAGCCCCATGCCGGCCACCCACCAGTCCCACTGGAACACGGAGCCGTCTGGGCGCTTGACCAGATAGCCCTTCTGCTTGCCCTCGGCGAACAGGGCAGAGCGCTGGGCGATGTAGGGGTTGATCCATGCGGAGATGTGCAGGTCGCGTTCCGTGTGGAGGCGGTGCAGCATGCCCTTGGGGTCGGGGAACACCCGGGCGTCCCACTCGAGGTCGGTCCAGTTGAACTCGCGCATCCAGAAGCAGTCGAAGTGGAAGACGCTCAAGGGGATGCCGCGGTCGCGCATCTCGTCCACGAAGGAGTTGACGGTGCCCTCGTCGTAGTCGGTGGTGAACGAGGTGGACAGCCACAGGCCGTAGCTCCACGCGGGCACCTCTGCGGGCCTGCCTGTGAGCGCGGTGTAGCGGTCGATCACGTCCTTGGGGGTGGGGCCGTCGATCACGAAGTACTCGATGGACTCGCCAGCCGTGGAGAACTGCACGCGCTCCACCGACATGCTGCCCACCTCGAAAGACACATGCTCGGGCTGGTTGACGAACACGCCATAGCCGTCACTCGACAGGTAGAACGGGATCGACTTGTACGCCTGCTCCGAACTCGTGCCGCCGTCGGCGTTCCACGACTCAACCGTCTGGCCGTTCTTCACGAGCGGGCCAAAGCGCTCGCCCAGGCCGTAAATGAGCTCGCCGACGCCGAGGTCGAGTTGCTCGTGGACGTACGTGTGGGCCGCGGCCAGGCCCGTGGTGGTGACCCCGGCGACGCCAGCAGGGTCGGTGGTGACGGGGGCGCCATCCGCCAGCGTCACGTAGCCCTGGGCCTTGTGGCCGGAACCTGTGAGGCGGGCGTCGCCGTGCCAGAAGGACAGGTCCCACGGGGCGCCGCGTTTGATGACGGCGCGCAGACCTCCGGCGGTCACCACGCCCTCCTCATCGGTGATGGTGAGGGAGCCGGCCGCGCGCTGTTCGTTGACCTCGAAGCGGCGCGGCGCCTTCACGCCCGTGTGGTGCTCGATGCGCACCTTGATCACGCCGTCCGCGACGGGAGTGAGCGTGGTGGTGAGCACCGGCAAGTTGAGCACGTTGCCGCGCGTCTGGATGCGCTTGCTCGGGGCGGTGACGACGATGCGGTCGCCATCGGCCGTGACGTCGTAGGCCTCTTGCGCGTAAGCGGCAGTGACCCCTGGCCGCAACTGCCAAAATCCGTCGGTGAACTTCATGGCTTACTTCACTGCTCCTGCGGTAATTCCCCTGGTCAGCGTGCGCTGGAAGATGAGGAAGAAGATGATGGTGGGAATGATGCTGATGAGGGTTCCTGCGACCAGTGTGGTGGTATCCGTCTGACGCTCGCCGTTCAGTTGCTCGAGCACGAGCGGCACCGTGAGGGAGTCGTCGGTGTTGAGGAACGCCAACGGCAGCAGGAACTCGTTCCAGGTCCAGATGAAGAAGAAGACCATGAGGACGGACAGCGTCGGCTTCAGGATGGGCACGATGATGGAGCGCAGCGACCGGAAGCGCGAGGCGCCGTCTACAGCGGCCGCCTCGAGGATCTCCTTGGGGAACGTGCCCAGGAGGCTCGACAGCAGGTACGTCCCGAAGGCCGACTGGATGACGGTGAACGTGATGATCACGGACCAAGGGTTCGACAGCAGGCCGAGGTCGTCGTACAGCTTGAAGAGCGGGTCGAACAGCATCTCTTGAGGGACCAGGTTGGCCATGAGGAACACCAGGATGAGCCAGGTGCGACCCTTCACGCGGCCGATGCCGATGGCGAAGGCGTTCAGCACGGACAAGACGACGGCGAGGATGGCCACCATGCCGGAGATGAACACGGAGTTCCATAGTGCGCGTGGGAAGTTGTTGCCGCTCCAGAACGCCTTGATGCCGTCGAAGCTGAGCGCCTGCGGCAGTTCGAGCGGGTTGGAGTTCGCGTAGTCCGCTGGCGACTTGAAAGCGTTGATGAGCAGCAGCAGCATCGGGAAGACCACGAGCAGGGCCCCGAGTGCGATGAGCACCAGGACGATCCACTCACTGGGGGTGCGGCCGCGCTTCTTGTGCTTGGTTCCCGCTGGGCGGTGCTTGTTTCCTGGGGGACTCAGGCGGGTGGCGGGTGCGGTCGTCATGACACTCACGCATCCTTTCGTTCGGCGCGGTGCTGCGCCTTGATGAAGATCACGGACACGATGAACACCACGATGGTGATGGACGACGCGATGGCGGCCGCGTAACCCTTATCGGTGCCCCTGATGAACTCTTGGTAGGCGTAGAACGACGGCACGTAGGTGGACTTCGACGGGCCGCCCATGGTGAGGATGAACACAGGGGCGAAGACCTTGAGCGCCGCGATGGTGGTGGTGAGGGCAACCACAAACACCTCTGGCCGAATCATCGGCAGGGTGATCGCGCGGAAGCGTTGGAACCAGTTGGCGCCGTCTAGCTCGGAGGCCTCATACAGTTCGGGCTCTACGCGCTGCAGCGCCGCCATGAAGATCACCACGGGGTAGCCGATCTGAATCCAGATCATCAGCACCATCGTGGACGTGATCGCGGTGCTGTACTGGCCTCCCAGCCAGTTGACCGCGACCTCGTTCCCGGTGAGGAAGCTGAGGAATTGGTTGAGCACGCCGTCGCTATTGGGCTTCAAGATCCAGCTGAACATTACGCCGGCAACCGCGATGGGCAGGATCTGCGGCAGGTAGTAGGTGGCGCGAAGGAAGCTGGAGAGCTTGCCTCCGAAGCGCCTGCCGACCACGTCGAAGAGCGCGGCCGCGACCACGAGCCCCAGCAGCGTCGGCACGATCACCATGGCCACGATCACCAAGAAGATGTTCTGGAAGGACTGCAGGTACTCCGAGTCCTGGAACAGCGCCACCCAGTTGTCGAAGCCAGCAAACTCCTCTTCTGCGCGGCCTCCGCGCCAGTGGAAGAAGCTGAGGCGCAGGTTGCGGATGATCGGATAGAAGATCACCACGCCCACGAGGATGGCGCCAGGAATGAAGTACAGCCAGTAGCCGAGTCTGCCTCCGCCGCGCTGGGGAATGCGGGGGGCGTCATGGGGGTGCACCTGCTTGCGAGGGGTGCGAGTCAAAGATGGCATGAGGGGTCCGTCTCCGGCGGGGGTCCGGGTCGGTGTGACCCGGGCCCCCGCACCTGAAGGGATGGTGTGACTATCGAACCGTCGAGACGTAGCTCTCGTAGTAGTTCTCGAGCTCAGACTGCGCCTGCTCCGGGGAGAAGGTGCCGTTCACGAGACCCTGCATCACGCCGTTGAGGTCGCCGTAGAAGCTAGGCGTCGGCCAGTCGGGGTAGAACGACAGACCGTCGCGGTCGTTGACCTCATTGAACAGCTCGATCAGAGCCTGAGCATCGGGATCCTGAACGTCGGCCGTGTTGGCCGCGACCGGCAGTCCGCCAGACTCGCCCATCAGCGCCTGCACCTCGGGGCTCATCGTGATGTCGATGAAGATCTCCGCTAGCTCTGGCTGCTCGGATTCGACGGGAACAACCCAGATGTTGCCGCCGGAACCGGGGGTGAGGGTGGTGCCCGGCCAGTTGGTGATGCCCACCGTGAAGTCGGTGACGTCTGACAGCATGCGTCCGTACCACCAGGAACCCGAGTAGAACATCGGGACCTCTCCGTTGATGTACTGCAGGCCGGCGTCTTCCGCCGTCATGCCGGAGACGTCCGAGCTGATGTATCCCTTGCTGACCCAGTCGTCGAGCGTTTCGGTCGCGTAGGAGATCTCCTCACCTTGCCAGTTCACTTCCTCCGTGTAGAGCTGGTAGGCGTCGACGAAGCTGCGGTCGGCCTGGCTCAGCGCGAGCTGGTACCAGAGCTGCCCCATGGGGTACTCCTGAGCCGACGTCGTCAGCGGCGTGATGCCAGCATCGACGAAGGTCTGCATGGCCTCTTCGAGCTCGGCCTGAGTGGTCGGAACCTCGACGCCGTACTCCTCGAACATCTCCACGTTGTAGTACATGAAGACGAACTCGCCGTAGTTGGGGACGCCGTAGAAGCTTCCCGAACCCATCACTCCGTCTTCGTTGTACTTGGCGATGGTGTCGATGCCCGCGCCCAGCTTGTCGGCCCAGCCGTACTTCTCGTAGGCATCGTCCAGGTTCTGGATGACGCCAATGGCGGCGAGCTGACCGGCGGTGCCGTTGCCCTTGTTGTACTCGGACACGTCGGGCGCGTCTGAGGAGTCGAAGAGCTGCTCCGCCGAGGCGTTGAGGTCCTCGAATGCGGTGACCTGCAGGTCAACGGTGGCGCCGGTCTGCTCTTCGAAGATCTCGATGGCCCGGTTCCAGGCGATACCCATCGCCGAGTCGTCGCCTTCGTAGTGCAAGACCTTGAGGGTCTCGCCGGAGAAGTCAGCTTCGCCGTCGCCTCCGGTGGGTGCGGTGGTCTCGTCAGAGTCGCCAGACGAGCACGCCGCGAGTGAGAGTGCACCGACGGCAACGAGCGCCGCCACAGTGCGATTCCTGTACTTCATGGGATTCCTACCTCCTTGTAGTGGCCCTGGGGCCGGTGGGGGGTGCAAGCCCAAGCAATCGAAGCGCTTCGATAACGCCGACGATTCCACGACGATGCTGTTGGAGAGACATCATCTGGCCTGCAGGGGTGGAGCAACGGGCGCAGGTGCGACCGAGCCTTGGGATTGATAGATCTGGGTTACAAGGGTGACGCCCCGAGCGGGGGCCTTCCCCTCGAGGAGGTCGACCAGAATGTCGACAGCAACGGGGCACGTGAGCCGTGGATCCAGGGGAAGAGTGTCAAAGGGCAGCGGCGTGCGCGCCATGATGGGCGTCATACCGGCGGCGATCACGGAGACGTCTTGGGGGACCGTCAGCCCGCGGGCACCAAGAGTCGCCGCCAGCGACTGCGCCACCGGATTGGCCGTGTTCATGACGATGCCCGTCATGCCGGGCAACCGTGCGAAGAGGTCGTCGAGCGCAGGCGCAGCATCGTCCGTCTCTGGGTACGTGACCGCGAACTCGATGCCGCAAGACGCGGCGTAGCGTTCAAACTCGTGGACGACGCGCAGGGGGTAGTTGGACTCGCGCTCGAGCGTCTCCGGGTGCTGGCTGATAAGCCCGACGCTGCGGTGGTCGGCATGGACAAGGGTGTCGATGGATTGCCGGATGGCGGCCTCGAAGTCGAGGTCGACACACACCAGCCCCTCCGTGTCTTCCGGAACGCCGATGAAGACCACGGGGCAACTGAGCCCCCGAGCCAAGGCCGCGCGTTCGTCGTGCGCTGCCACGTCCAGCACGATGATGCCGTCGGCGAGCGCCGTGGCGGCCGAGCGACGCATTCCCTGTTGGGCGTCGTCGTGGACGAGCAGCAAGGTGTCGTAGTCGTGGTCGCGCGCCGCGATCGTGACCTCCATGGCGAAGGCCATGTGAGCGGAGGGGTCGGTGTCGGGGTGCAAGGGAGCCGTGACGGCGATGACTTCGGAGCGGTTCGCGGCGAGGGCGCGGGCGGAGGCGCGAGGTGCATAATCGAGTTCCGCACACGCCGCCTCGATCCTGGCGCGGGTGTCTGCGCTGACCTTGCGCTTGCCCGACAGGGCATAGGACACCGTCGAGATCGCCACGCCCGCTTGGCGGGCGACGTCGTCGATCGTTGCCATAGCCTGACCCCATCGTCATGGTGTGGCGCATGTCAGGCACCCGGTGAAGCGGTGCCCGTCGAAGCGCTTCGATTCTGCTTGGGTCGAGACTAGAACGTCGCGCCGCGAGAAAGCAACACGGTTGCCGAATCGTTATCAAACTGGCTTTCGATGGTCGTGGCGCTCGGCCAGGGGACGCCACAACGAACGCCCTGCTACGTGGCTATCCGCCGCCTCACGCCTGGTGTGCCAGCGCGCCAACTAGCCCTGACGCCACGGAAGCCCGGAGGCCTTCCAGCCCTGGACTCCCCGGTGGCCTTCGACGTCGGCGCCGCCCTCGAAGCCGTCCAGGATGTTGTAGGCGGGACCCATCCCAGCGGCCGTTGCGGCGATCGCCGCGCCAATACTGCGCTGACCGGAACGACACAAGAACAACACGGGCGCGCCCGTGCCGGGCCCGATCCCAGCGTCGGCGAGCTCCTTCAGGAAGCCCTGATTGCGCGCACCCTGCGGATAGTTGACCCATTCGGCGAAGACTGGTTCGCGGCCCGTCGAGGAGGTATCGGGTACGCCCACGAACCGCCACTCCGCCTCGGTGCGGACGTCCACCAGCACCGCTTGGGGATTGGCTATGAGCGTCTCCCACGCCTCTTCCGGTGTGATGTCGCCCTCGTAATCGGCCATGAGCCCTCCTCTTTGCGTGTCTCCACAGTCTAGGCAGGTTCGATCGCCAGTGCTAGAGGTGGCACGCGCAGCCTCATGGTCTGGTATGGCGGCGTGGGCGGTGCGGGTGACCGGCGCCAGCGCTCGCGCGGACCTTACGCGGACTTCGCGTAGCGCCAGCACCGCCAATCGCCATCCGCCGGTGGAACCCCGCCCGGCGTGCGCGCCTCCCGTGGATTCGCGGTGCTCACGTGACGGTCCAACGGGCTCCGGGTCAACAACCGGTACGGATCAAGCCACCGGGCGCCCGATGCCTCGCCCTTCCGGTTGCAGCGTGTCAGTCATGACGATAGCGTTTCTCTTGCCCGCGCATCGGGCGTCGACAACATGAAAGAGGGCGGATATTCACGTGAGAGAACAGAAATCCGCAGGCGCACGGTTCGCGTGGACTGTTGCTGTCGCCATTGGCCTGCTGTCGATGTCGAGTGCAGTTTACGCACAGACTATTGGTACGGACTCCGCGCCGCTCAATCTGTACACCAGCAGTCTGCTGGGGCAGGCAAAGGGCTCGGTCAATCACAACGCGACCCAGGTCTGGACGTCTTCTTTGGCCGTAAGAGACTCGCAACCATCGAATGGCAACAACGTGTTCGCCAAGGTCGACGTCAAAGCAACGTCCTGGACCAGCGCCAGCGGGTACAGCACGCAGACTACGGAACGTATCCGCTACTCGGGTGGGAGTTGGTCGTCGTGGCATACGTATTCCAACACGACCGCCAACATGGTCGGTTACGGCTACATCATGGGTTACCCGTATACCACCACGATCTCCACAAAGCTCTGTGAGGATAGGGGAATCTGGCAAGCAGACCCGTGCGCGACTGTGAGCCAGTCGTTCTATGCCTACTAGGTCTCGGTCGTGCTGCTCGTCTCCGCGTGAGGGGGCCAGCACGAGGGCCACTTCGGGGGGGTGCTTGTGCTCCACATCCGTGGAGTGAGTCATTCGTATGATCGAGAGTCCGCGCTTAGCGACATCGAACTTCACATGACGTCCGACCGCATTGGCCTCGTCGGTGCGAATGGCGCGGGAAAGTCCACGCTGCTCGCTATCTGCGCTGGCGCACTGCAACCCACTCGAGGCGATGTGCTGATCGACGGAAAGTCGCTCTACTCGAAAGCAACTCGTAAGAACGCGCTGTCAAAAGTGGCGCTCATGCCCCAGTTTCTCCATATCCCCGGTCACCTTTCCGCGCAGGAGGCGGTGAGTTATCTCGCGTGGATGCGTGGAGCTCGATGGCGCGACGCCACCAGAGTGGCCCGCGTGAGCCTGGTGGACGTGGGACTCGGGATGAAGGCCTCGAAGAAGGTCGGAAAGCTCTCGGGGGGAATGAAGCGACGGGTGGCGCTGGCGCAGGCGCTCGCGACCTCACCGGACCTGTTGCTCTTGGACGAACCCACCACGGGTCTTGATCCCGAGCAGCGCAGGTCCGTGCGCCAACTGATCGCGGAACTGCCACATCGTGTGGTGATGAGCAGCCACGTCCTCGAGGATGTCGAGCAGGTTGCACCCAGCGTGTGGGTGCTCGACGCTGGACTGCTTCGGTTCACAGGCGACGTGAGCGAACTTGCGCGCTTTGCACCGGACCCCGGGGCGCCGCGGGCGGTCGAGGACGGCCTGGTGGCACTCATGACGAAGGAAACCGACTCGTGAGAAGCCCGCTGCTGCTCTTCGCGCGGCGTTCGGTCGCAGTGCCGGTGGGTTCTCTCGCCGTGGTCATCGGGCTCGCACTCGCGTTCCTGCGCGACTCGTGGCAGTACAACACTCTGGCCGCCATCGACTGGGCATCCGGCGGACTTGTACTGATGCTTCCTGTGCTGGTGGGCGGAGCCGCGTTCGACGGGTGGCGCATGTGGAACGGATCGCTGGGAACGACGCTGGCGCCGACGATGCGCTCCCACCGAGGCCTTTTCGCGCTTGCGGCCGTTCATGCGCTTGCGGCGGTCGCGTCTTGGGGCCTGACCGTGGGGATCGCCTACGGTGTTGCTGCGACCCGCGGCGCCGTGTGGCAGTTCGACGTGTACATGGTGGTGCATCCGATCGCTCTGCTCATCGCTGGCGGAGTCACTGGTGTCGCACTCGGCGCGACGATCGCACGACCCTGGGTATCGCCAGTGCTCGCCATCGTGGTGTTCCTGGCAACCATCGGTGCCGAGAACTCACCCAGTTTCCAGGGTTTCCTCACCCAAGGCGGTCACACGGGCTGGTCGCCGACCGTCCGATACCTCCCGTGGCTCGCTGTGAGCAAGGCGGGCGCCTGGGTGTTGGTGGCCATCGCGGGTCTCTTGCTGGCCGTGTCGTTTGAGCGTGCGCGCGGGTCCGCGAGCGCCCGCACCTGGACCCGGCGGGCGAAAGTGGCGGCAAGCGGCGCGGGCCTGGTGATGGTGGGTCTCGCCTGGAGTCAGCCGGTGGACAACTCGGGACTCACGACGCGCGTGCCGACCATCGAATGCACCGGCTCCGCGCCGGTGCTCTGCACCGCTCAAGAGGAACTATGGATAGCTGAGCGCTACGAGAAGCCGCTGGCTGAGGCGTATCGGGAACTCGCACCATACGGGATCACACCCCCCGGCCGGGTCCTCGATTCACGGCTGGCGACGCATCCGGATGTCACCGCGGGTTCCGGCGACATCGGCGCACCGTCCCTTGTCGACGGCGAGCCGAGTCGCGACGCGATCGTCCAGATCATCGCGCGACCCGCCTTGTGCCCCGCATTCTTCGGCGACGGAGCCGACCCGCTTCTCGGGGTGTCCAACACAGTTTTCCAGTGGGCGAACCTGACGCTTCCCGGCGACGAGTCCACTGCCACCTGGGATGAGATCTACCCCGACGTGTCCAAGGCAAACGTGGACGCGTGGATACCCAGCGCATATCGCGCGCTTCTGGATTGTGACGCGGGTGGCGTGTCCATGAACGGCATGATCGAGTGATTGTCACGCTCGCCCGCGAGTCAGGCAGCCGGTGGGCGCTGGTACTTGCCGTCGCGCTGGGCTGGTCGGGGCTTCTTCTCTCCGGCGTCGTACTGCAACTTCCGTTCCTCGACCGCGGCATCCCGGGCTCTTGGCTCGTCGCGTCCACGCTGACGCTCCTCGCGTGGTACGTCATGCGTCCCCGATGGCAGCGCGAGATCACGCAGCTGCCCAGGGCGCCCAGGCACCGTGTACTCGTCGCGCTGTTCGCGGCGACCCTGGTGGGAATCGGGACCACGCCTATGGTGGTGGCCGGTATCCCTCGTTACGAACTGACGCTCTACCCGGCCCTTTTCTCGATGGCGGTCCTGGGTGCCGTCCTCGCCGGGAACTTGGGATGGATACCGATCCTGGTGTTCTCGATTCTTGCCGAGACCCTCAACAACCTGTCCCTCAACACGCTTTCGTTCTGGGTGTCCACACATGACCAACAAGTTGCGGCAGGCGGCACGGTGCTACTCGGCGTGCTGGTGGCCGCGTACGTCGTGAAGGGCCCCTTCCTTGGCCACCCTTCGGCCGACGAGTAGGCCGTCAAACGGGAGGCCCTCCGGACAGGCGGTGGGTCGGGTGCCGGAGTTGGTGGTGTTCACGCGTGGTGGGGCAGCCCGGGGGTGAATCGCATTGCCGGAGAGGCGCGGTGTCCCGTGTGGAATTGACGACACACGCTGGACGCCGGTTGCCGACGGAGGGTTAATGGAAGTGGACTATTCGGGCAACCAGGAGTGTGTGCATGACGACGCGAGGCATGGGCAATATCGACACTGCCGCGTTGCAGACGCTCACGCACAGCCTGCGCGTTGGCGCGTCTGAGTATGCGCCTAGCGAGGCAGACGATGCCCAAGAGCTCCCCGGCCGCTCGCCGGGTGAGGCCCTGTCGCGCCCTCCGAGTGTGCCGGTCGGACCACGCGCCGTCCTGCTGGACTGCGGGACCTCCCGAGTGGAGGGCTACACCCACGTACTGCTCATATCGCCGTCTGCCGAGATGTGGCTCGGCTCGCATGTGGTGAGCCAGTTGGGCATGGTCCTGGGCCGCGTCGTTGGCGTCGAGTCGTACGGCTGGGAAGGCAGCGACCTGCTCCACGTTCGGGCACCTGGCCTTGAGTGGGAAGACCTCTTGCGCGAGGCGCAAGATGCGCTTGCCGAGTACCTCGTGTCTCAGTAGTCCTGACGGAAAGCCCCGACTGAGGGCCGCGTCGCGACGCGCGCCGGTAGGCTGAACCCCAGCCGCCAACCCCCCGAAAACAGTAGGGACCCGCATGACCGACGCGCCCACCGCCAGGCCCGCTCCCGCCGATCATCCCGCCGCACGTTCGGCGGGTGTGCACCTCGACACCGTCGAGAGCGCGCAGGCGACCCCCGACCAGGACATGCCGTACGCCGCCCTGGGACTCAAGGCGGACGAGTACCAGCGCATCGTTGACCTCCTGGGCCGCCGCCCCACGGCCGCGGAGCTCGCGATGTACTCCGTCATGTGGTCGGAGCACTGCTCCTACAAGTCCTCCAAGGTGCACCTGCGCCAGTTCGGCGACAAGACCACCGAGGCCATGAAGAAGCACCTCATGGTCGGCATCGGCGAGAACGCCGGAGTCGTGGATATCGGCGACAACTGGGCCGTGACCTTCAAGGTCGAGTCCCACAACCACCCCTCCTATGTGGAGCCGTACCAGGGCGCCGCGACGGGCGTGGGCGGCATCGTGCGCGACATCCTCGCGATGGGCGCGCGGCCGGTCGCCGTCATGGACGAGCTGCGCTTCGGCGACATCGACCACCCCGACACGGCCCGCGTCGTGCACGGTGTGGTCGCGGGCGTGGGCGGCTACGGCAACTCGCTGGGCCTGCCGAACATCGGCGGCGGCTGCTCCTTTGATCCCTCCTTCCAGGGCAACCCGCTGGTCAACGCGCTGTGCGTCGGTGTCATGAAGCACGAGGACATCCACCTGGCAAGCGCCGAGGGCGTGGGCAACAAGGTGGTCCTGTTCGGTGCGCGCACCGGCGGCGATGGCATCGGCGGGGCCTCGATTCTGGCGTCCGAGACCTTTGAGGACGGCGTGCCAGCCAAGCGCCCTTCGGTTCAGGTGGGCGACCCCTTCATGGAGAAGGTGCTCATCGAGTGCTGCCTCGAATTGTTCGCGGCCGATGTGGTGCAGGGGATTCAGGACTTGGGCGCGGCGGGGATCTCATGCGCCACGAGCGAGCTTGCGAGCAACGGCTCGGGCGGCATGCACGTCTGGCTCGACGACGTGCTGTTGCGCGACCCCTCACTCAACGCTGGCGAGATCCTCATGTCCGAGTCTCAGGAACGCATGATGGCCGTCGTCGCACCCGAGAAGCTGGAAGCGTTCATGGCGATCACCGGCAAGTGGGAGATCGAATCCTCCGTGGTGGGCGAGGTCAACGACTCGGGCCGCCTCACGATCGACCACCACGGGCAACGCATCGTCGACGTGGACCCCCGCACCGTCGCCCACGAGGGCCCCACGTACGAGCGCCCGTTCGCGCGGCCCGCGTGGATGGACGCCCTCCAGGCCGATACGTCGTCGTCCCTCCCGCTGCCCGCCGACGGCGACGCCCTGCGCGCGACGACGCTGGGACTGCTCGGCTCTGCGGCACTTGCCAACCGGGCCTGGATTACGAGTCAGTATGACCGCTATGTTCAAGGCAACACTGCTCAGGCCCGGCCCGACGAGGTGGGTGTGGTGCGCGTCGACGAGGCCACCGGCCGCGGCGTCGCCATCGCGACCCGTTCCAACGACCGCTACACCAAGCTCGACCCGCACACCGGCGCCGAGCAGGCCGTGGCCGCCGCCTACCGCGCTGTCGCGATCGCCGGCGCCGAGCCGCGCGCCGTCACCGACGGACTCAACTTCGGCTCGCCCGAGGACCCCGACTCGATGTGGCAGTTCGCGCAGGCCGTGCGAGGCATCGCCGACGCCTGCCTCGCGTTGGGCGTGCCCGTCACCGGCGGCAACGTCTCTCTGTACAACGGTACGGGTGAGCCCGGGCGCATCGACTCGTCGATCAACCCGACGGCGATCGTGGGCATCCTGGGTGTGTTCGACGACGTCCGCCGGGCCACCCCCTCCGGCTGGCGCGAGCCGGGTCAGGCGCTGTACCTGGTGGGCGCCACGCGCGCCGAGCTCGACGGTTCTGCCTTCGCGGGTCTGTCCGGGCACTTGGGCGGGCTTCCCCCTGCCGTGGACCTCGCCGCCGAGAAGGTGCTGGCCGAGGTGATGGTGTCCGCTTCCCGCGACGGCCTTGCCGACGCCGCCCGCGAGGTGTCCGAGGGTGGACTCGCCGCCGCCGTCGCCATGGGGGCGCTGCGCTACGGCGTGGGCGCGCGCATCGTGCTCGACGAGATCGTGACGCGCGACGGGCTCAGCCCGGCGCAGGCGTGGCTGAGCGAATCCCAAGGCCGCGTGCTCGTCGCGATCCCGCGGACCGAGGAGCCCCGCTGGGCCGCCATGCTGGAGGCACGCGGCATGGTCTGCGCGCGCATCGGCGTCACCCAGGACGAGCCCGTGCTTGAGGTGCAGGACCAGTTCACGCTGCCTCTGGCACAGCTACGGGACGCATGGGACGCGCCGTTGCCTGCTCGCTTCGCGTAGGCGTGTCGTCTGCGCGAAGCGGCGTCCGTCGCTGCGCGATGCGTGTGTGGCTGCGGCACACTTGGACGTATGGCCCAGCGACGCATCGTCCCCTCCATTGGCCGCAACGCCGTGCATCAGGCGGTCACCGCACTGCGCCCACCGGTGGAGGCCTTCTCCGACGCTCCTCGCGCGGACTCGTCCCAGGGGTCGAAGCGGCCCGTTGGCGCGGATCCCGCGACCACGGCAACGGCGGTACGATTCCTGCTCCAGGAACTCGGACAACGCGCGCCGGGTCGCAGCGTGGAGGTGCGTGTGCCGCCATTTGGTGCGGTGCAGTGCATCGCGGGCACGTCGCATCGACGGGGGACCCCACCCGCCGTGATCGAGACGGATGCGCACACCTGGATCGCGCTCGGCGTGGGGCAGTTGGCGTGGGTGGATGCGGTGGAGTCGGGCCGGGTTCAGGCCTCGGGTGAGCGAGCCGACCTGTCACGGCTGCTCCCACTGATTGTCGCCGACTAGTTGTACTGACCTCGACCGTTGTTGATTCGGTCGCTGGGGGTTTTGCCGCCTGTGCGACGTGGGACGTGGCGTATGCCCCCACACCCGCCGCGCACCACTCCAGGCCGCCCGGCAAACGTCGTAGACGCGGTACAGATCAAGCCACTGCGCAAGTGCGGCGGTGCAGGGTGACGCGCACTGTGCGATCATGAGAGCGCTCCCTTGGACGACATGGAGGAAGACATGCGCCGCACGTTGACCGCCACGATGCTCGCGGCACTGGTCGTCACCGTAGGGTGTGCTGCCAGCACCACGACCAACCCCACCGCGTCCGGCGGCTCCGTCGGGCCCACACCCGCCGCCGATGCCACGAACCGCAGCCGCCCCACCGACACGGCGACCGCCGCCTCGTCCTTGACGGGCGGACTCGACAGGTTCTTCGACGCAGGATCGAGCGCCGACGATGCGGTGGTTCGCCTGCGCAGCGTGGGCCGCAACGCGGATGCGGACCGCTTGGAGAAGATTGCCGCTCAGCCCACCGCGGTCTGGTTGGGAGAATGGACGCCCGACGTAACTGGCACTGTGCGCTCGATCACCGAGCGCGCGGCGGGGGCGGGCGCGATCGCGCTGTTTGTGGTCTACAACGTGCCGGGCCGTGACTGCGGCCTCTACAGCGCCGGGGGAGCGCCAGCCGACTCGTACCTTGCGTGGGTGTCCCAGGTGGCGGCGGGCATCGCGCCTGGATCCGTCGCCTGGTTCGTCCTCGAGCCGGATGCCTTGGCGCAGTTGGGCGACTGTGATGGGCAGGCAGATCGGCCGGGCCTGCTGGCGCAGGCCGCGCGCATTCTGGCCGATGCAGAGGGCCGGGTGTTCCTGGACGTGGGTAACTCTAATTGGAAGTCACCGGAGACGATGGCGGACCGGCTCGCGATGGTGGGTACCGAGAACCTGGCGGGCTTCGCGACCAATACGTCGAACTACAACTCGACCGCCAGGGAGAGCGTGTGGGGCAAGGAACTCGCGACCCGCACGGGCCTGCCGTTCGTGATCGATACCTCGCGCAACGGCAACGGCGCCCCGGACGACGCAGCGTGGTGCAACCCGCGCGGTCGGGCGACGGGTCAGCCACCTCGCATCGTCGACCCTGAAGGCCCGTTGGTCGCGATGATCTGGGCCAAAGTGCCAGGTGAATCGGATGGAACGTGCAATGGCGGTCCCGCGGCCGGTGTCTGGTGGGATGAGATCGCGCTGGAACTGGCTAGGTGATCGGCCGCGCCGTTCTGATCGCCCCTCGCGTCTGTGATAACGGTTGCAAAGTGGTAACGAAAACGTTATCGACGCGTGCCAGGGGCCCTCGGGCCCGATCTGCGATTGCCTGGCTCGCACCGCCTGCATATGGTGGGAACGGTCGCGAGCGGTGGTCAGTTCCTATGACCGTCGCGGCTACCTGCTAGTCCGGGCGAGCGAGCATCACTCGGTAGGACTAGCAGGAGCTCATGCACGACTCTACGGAGAGGAAAGCAACGCAAATGAAGCGAATCACCAAGGTTCAGTTCGCTGCCGTGGGTGTCTCGGGTCTCTTGCTGGCCGGTTGTTCGTCTACGGAGGAACCAGCCGCCCCGAGCACGACCCCGGGCGGCGGCAACGTAGCCGCAGGTTGCGAGGACTACGCGACCTACGGAACATTCCAGGGCGACGCGGTCGAACTGTACGGCTCGATTGTGGGTGTCGAGGCAGAGCAACTGCAACAGTCAGTGGCGAAGTTCTCGGAGTGCACCGGAATCGACGTCACGTACAACGGTACGGATCAATTCGAGACCGAGATCAACATTCGCGTCGATGGCGGTAACGCGCCCGACCTCGCGATCATCCCCCAGCCTGGTCTTCTGCAGAAAGTGGTGGGCACCGGCGCCGTGGTTGCCGCACCCGCCTCGGTAGAGGCCAACGTCGACAAGTTCTGGTCGGTCGACTGGAAGAACTACGGCACCGTCGGGTCCACGTTCTACGCGGCGCCGCTGATGGCGTCCGTCAAGGGCTGGATCTGGTACTCGCCGACCGAGTTCGCTGCCAACGGTTACGAGGTTCCCACGACATGGCAGGGCATGTTGGACCTCACTGCGCAGATGGCTGCCAACGGTGGAACCGGCCCCAACTATAAGCCTTGGGCCATCGGATTCGAGTCCGGCACTGCAACCGGTTGGGCGGGCACCGACTGGATCGAGGACATTCTCTTGCGCCAGCAGGGACCCGAGGCCTACGACCGGTGGGTTGCAGGCGACCTCGACTTCACCTCGCCAGAGGTCAAGCAGGCCTTCGAGGAGTTCGGCAAGATTGCGCTGAACCCCGACTACGTCAACGGTGGTTTTGGTGACCCGGCGTCGATCGTCACGACCTCGTTCCAAGAGGCGGGCCTGTCGATCCTGGAAGGGAGCGCCTCGCTTCACCACCAGGCTTCGTTCTACGAGGCACAGTGGCCGGAGGGCACCAACGTGGCACCCGACGGCGATGTGTGGGCCTTCCTGACGCCCCCCATCAACGAGGGTGACCCCGTTTCCGTCACCGGTGGCGGCGAGTTCGTGGCCGCCTTCAACGACAACCCCGCCACCGTGGCGCTCCAGACCTTCATGTCCTCGGACACCTGGGCCAACGAGCGCGTCTCGCTCGGAGGTGTGATCTCTGCCAACAAGGGCCTGGACCCGAACAACGCCTCCAGCCCCATCGGCAAGGCCTCTATCGAGATCCTGCAGGGAGCGGACACCGTGTTCCGTTTCGACGGTTCGGACCTCATGCCTAGCGCGGTGGGTGCCTCGCAATTCTGGACCAGCATGAACGACTACGTCAGCGGAACGTCGCTGGACACCGTTCTGTCGGACATCGAGAACTCCTGGCCGTAAGGGTCGGGTAGGTGACATCGTCGACTGGGCCCCGCGCGTCGTCGCGGGGCCCAGTCGGCCTGTCCCAACGAGGTGAAAGGAATCGACGATGACGTCGACTGAGGTGCCGTTGTCCGTGAACCGTGGACTGCAGATGGCGGGTCTTGACGCACAATTCTGGTCGACACAAGGAAGCAATTTGCTCCTTGCCGCCATCGCTATTTTGGCCTTTCTTGTGGTCGTATCGTTGATCATGTTCGGCGCCGACCTGGTTCGCGGCGCCATCCGCGACAAGGTCCAACTAGTGGTGCTCATCTCCCCAGTGCTCCTGCTCCTGGCGATTGGTCTCATCTGGCCGGCGATCGACACGATCTGGCTCTCGTTCAACGACGTCGTGGAGCAGCCGGACCCGGTGACCGGCATCTACACGACCGTGACTCAGTTTGTGGGTCTCGACAACTACGTCTTCGCCTTTTCCGACCCGACGACGTTGCGCTCCGTCATCAACACCTTCGTGTGGATGGTGCTCGTGCCAGCACTGTCCACCGGCATCGGCCTGGCGTACGCAGTCTTCATTGACCGCGCCAAAGGCGAAAAGATTCTCAAGTCCCTCGTCTTTATGCCCATGGCGATCTCGTTCGTGGGAGCCTCCGTGATCTGGGGCGCGATCATGTACGACTACAACCAGGTCGGCAACCAGACAGGCACTATCAACGCCGTGCTCGACCTGCTTGGATTCAACCCCGTCAACTTCCTCGTCGATTCGCCGTGGAACACGTTCTACCTGATCGTGATCCTGGTGTGGATCCAAACCGGTTTCGCCATGGTCATCATCTCGGCGGCCATCAAGGGCGTTCCGGTGGAGATGAACGAGGCCGCATCTCTCGACGGGGCCAACCCGTGGCAGCGATTCTGGTCCATCACAGTGCCCTCGATCCGTCCGACCTTGGTGGTGGTGCTGACCACCATCACGATTGCATCGCTCAAGGTCTACGACATCGTCCGTACGCTCACCCAGGGCCGCAACGGGACGGACATCGTCGCCAACAAGATGTACGTGTTCGGCTTCGTGGAGGGGCGTGAACCCTTGGGTGCGGCGCTGGCCGTCATCCTGTTCCTCTTTGTCATCCCGATCGTCATCTACAACGTCCGATCGCTCAACAAGGTCAAGGAGACGCGCTGATGAGTATCACGATGCCTCCGGCTGGTCCCGCGGTCACTCCCGACGCGGAGCCCACGCGCAAGAAGACGCGAGCCGCCCAGGCCAAGGAAAACCTCACGTCGCCGTGGGCCACGGCGGCGGCGATCATCATCGCCCTGCTGTGGACGATTCCCACGGTTGCGCTGTTCATGACGGCGCTCGTTCCTGGATCTCGGTACCGCACCGACGCGTGGTGGACAGTACTTCTCGACGGCGACCTCACGTTCTCCAACTTCGGCTACGTGCTGTTCCGATCCTTCGGTGACAACTCGACCGCACCGCCGCTGTTGGGCAACGTCATGAACTCGATCGTGGTGACGGTGCCAGCGGTGGTATTCCCGGTCGTGTTGGGCCTCATGGCGGCGTACGCGTTCGCGTGGATTCCCTTCAAGGGCTCCAACTTTCTGTTCGTGATGATCTTCGCGTTGCAGGTGGTGCCGTTGCAGTTGGCCCTCATTCCGCTCCTGAGGATCCTCGGTCCAGAGAACGTGGGCGTTGCCGGACAGTTCCCAGGAGTGTGGATAGCGCATACGATTTTCGCGATGCCGCTGGCAGTGTTCTTGCTGCACAACTTCGTGGCGCAGATACCCAGCGACATCCTCGAGGCCGCGCGCGTGGATGGAGCCAGCCACACCCAGACATTCTTCAGGATCATCATCCCGTTGTCGCTGCCCGCGGTGGCGTCGCTGGCGATCTTCCAGTTCCTGTGGGTGTGGAACGACCTGCTGGTCTCAGCGGTTTTCGGTGGCAACAAGACCTATCCGCTGACGTACCCCATCTCGAACCTGGCGGGAGCCTACGGCGAGTTCGCCTACCTGGTCCCGTCCGCTGCGTTCATCTCCATGATCATCCCGCTGATCGTGTTCTTCGCGCTCCAGCGTTACTTCGTGCGCGGCCTGTTGGCCGGCTCGACCAAGGGCTGATGGAGGCGCCCGCGCCACTCACGCACCGGCGCGGGCGCTTCACCGCCTAGACTCGTCCCGTGAGCGACGGCACCGAGCCCACCCCAGAGCACGTGCGCGACAGCGCCATTCCGGCGACCTATCGGCGAGCACCCCGCACGGAGCGCTTCATCCTGACGGGCGTCGGCATCGGCCTACTCGTGGGACTTGTGCTGGGCGCCATTCTGCCCGCCGGCACCGGCGTCGGCCGGGGTGTCGCGATGCTCCTTGTCGCCCTGGCAGGCGCCCTCGCAGGAGGTCTCATCACGGGCATCCAGGCCGCCGTCATCGAATACGTCTCGGGCCGTTTTGCAGACCGCCAGCGAGAAGCGATCGATGCCCAGGCCGCCACCGACTCCGAAGCCGATGCGGGTGACGGGACGGCCGATGGCTCGCGGTGACGGACGGCTCAGCCACGACCTGATGCCCGGCGAGAAGGGCCCTCAGGACGCGTGCGGCGTGTTCGGCGTGTACGCGCCGGGCGAGGAGGTCGCCAAACTCGCCTACTTCGGTCTCTACGCGTTGCAGCACCGCGGTCAGGAGTCGGCGGGCATCGCCACCTCCGACGGCCACAAGATCCTTGTGTTCAAGGACATGGGCCTGGTTTCCCAGGTGTTCGACGAGGGTGCACTTGAGGCGCTCCAGGGCCACATCGCGGTGGGCCATGCGCGCTACTCCACCACGGGCGCATCGACGTGGGCAAACGCCCAGCCGACGTTGGGCCCCACCGCGCACGGCACGGTTGCGCTCGGCCACAACGGCAACCTCACTAACACGCAAGAGTTGATCGATCTGTTGATCGCCCGGGAGGGAATGGCCAAGCGGCTCGACCTCAAGGGTGGCAAATGCACGGACACCGCCATCGTGACCGCACTGCTGGGTTCCGACGAGTACGACACTCTGACCGAAACGGCGCTGGAGTTGCTGCCGCACGTGCGCGGTGCGTTCTCCTTTGTCTTCATGGACGAGCACGCGCTGTACGCGGCACGCGACCCGCAGGGGGTGCGGCCGCTCGTGCTGGGCGAACTCCCGACCGGCGGTTGGGTCGTGGCCTCCGAGACGGCCGCGCTCGACATCGTGGGTGCGTCTCAGGTGCGGGAGGTCGAGCCCGGCGAGTTGCTGATGATCGACGATGCAGGCGTGCGCTCTGAGCGCTTCGCCGACGCCGACCCCAAGGGCTGCATCTTCGAATACGTTTACCTTGCTCGCCCCGACACCACCATTGCGGGACGGTCGGTGCAGGCCGCGCGGCTCGAGATGGGACGCGCGCTGGCCCGCCAGCACCCCGTCGATGCGGACCTGGTGATCCCCACCCCCGAGTCTGGCACCCCCGCCGCCGTGGGCTACGCGCAGGAGTCCGGAATCCCGTTCGCGCAGGGTCTGGTGAAGAACTCCTATGTGGGACGCACGTTCATTCAGCCGTCGCAAACGCTGCGCCAGTTGGGCATCCGCCTCAAACTGAACCCGCTACGGGAGGTCATCGAAGGCAAGCGGCTCATCGTGGTGGACGACTCGATCGTGCGTGGCAACACTCAGCGAGCGATCGTGCAGATGCTGCGCGATGCGGGTGCGGTCGAGGTGCACGTACGAATCTCGTCGCCCCCGGTGCAGTGGCCGTGCTTCTACGGCATCGATTTTCCCACGCGCGAGGAACTGGTCGCGGTGGGGCACACCATCGAGGATGTGCGCGCTCAGCTCGGCGCCGACTCGCTCGGCCACATCTCGCTGCCTGGAATGCTAGAAGCCACCCAGATCGCCCAGTCGCGGCTGTGTACCGCGTGCTTTACGGGGGCGTACCCAATCGAGCCGCCCGTGGACGCGCGCCACCTGTTGGCGACCCAACACGAGGAGATCGCCGGATGACGAGCGATGGCATCACCTACGCCGCCGCAGGCGTCAACACCGCGGCGGGCGACCGGGCCGTCGAACTCATGAGGGAAGCCGTGGCCCGCACCCACGGCCCGGAGGTGATGGGCGGCCTGGGCGCCTTCGCCGGTCTGTTTGACGCATCGGCCCTCAAGGACTACCGCCGCCCGCTGCTGGCCTCCTCAACCGACGGCGTGGGCACCAAGATCGTGATCGCCCGGGCCATGGGCATTCACGACACGATTGGACAGGACCTCGTGGCGATGGTCGTCGACGACATCGTGGTGTGCGGAGCCAAGCCCCTGGTGATGACGGACTATATTGCCGCCGGCACGGTGGTACCCGAAAGAATCGCCGACATCGTCCGCGGGATCGCGCGTGGGTGTGAAATGGCAGGAACCGCGCTGGTGGGAGGCGAGACCGCCGAACACCCGGGCGTGATGGATCCGGATGACTACGATGTGGCTGGCGCGGCCATCGGCGTGGTGGAGGCGGATGCCCTGCTGGGACCGGAGCGAGTCAGACTGGGCGATGTGGTGGTGGCGTTGGCGTCGTCGGGGCTGCACTCGAACGGCTACTC
>JASBTB010000069.1 GCA_030148645.1 Demequina sp.
ACCACGTCGTGGACGTCCACCTCGACCTCGCCCGAGGGCAGGTTGGGGTTGTCGGAGCCCTCCGGCCGTAGACGCACCTCGCCCGTCACCTGGATGACGTACTCGGTGCGCAGCGAGTGCGCGATCTCCTCTCGCAGCACCACCTGGGCAAACCCGGAGGCGTCCCTGAGGTCGATGAAGGCGACCCCTCCGTGATCGCGTCGCCTGCCCACCCAGCCTGACAGCGTGACGGTGGCGCCAGCATCGGCGGCACGGAGGTTTCCGGCGAGGTGGGTGCGAAGCACAATCGGCCTTTCGTTGAAGCGTTGTCGATCACGAGTGAGGCTCGCCGCGAGGGAGCACGAGCCAGTCTAGCCGCGGACGACGCGCGGCCTGAGGTCGTCGGCGGGTGGCACCCACGCATCGGCATCGGCCGCGACCTGGTCACCCGAACGGATGTCCTTGACCTCGCCGTCGTCGGCCTCGCCGGGCGCGGCGGGGAACCAGACGAACGGGATGCCGCGGCGGTCGGCGTACTGGATCTGTTTGCCGAACTTCGCGGCGTTCGGGGACACCTCGCAGGCAATGCCCCGTGAACGCAGGCGTGCGGCGATGCCGTCAGAGACGTCGCGGTTGTCCTCATCGATCACGGCCACGAGAACCGCGCTGGGAACCGCGCGCGTGGCCACGAGCATCCCCTGCGACACCAGCCGAGACACTAGCCGGGACACGCCAATCGACAGACCGACGCCGGGGAAGCCGCCACCGGCGACGAGCGAGTCGTAGCGCCCGCCCGAACAGATCGAGCCCAAGTCCTCGTGCCCGTCAAGCGTGGTCTCGTACACGGCGCCCGTGTAGTAATCCAGTCCACGCGCGATGCTGAGATCGGCGACCGCGGTGCCTGGGACAGCGGCATTGACCGATTCGACAAGCCTGGCCAACGTGTCCAGCCCCACGCCCAACAACTCCCGGGCACCTGCGTCACCCGTGGTGGGGGTCGCCTCCCACAAGTCGAGCACCGCGTCCTTGAAGGAGGCATCTGGTGCCTGGATCGTGGCGAGCTGCAGGACAGCGGCGCCTACAGTTTCGCTCACCCCTTGGCCGGAAAGCTCCTTGGCCACGGCTGCGGGGCCGATCTTGCCGAGCTTGTCCACCGACCGCAGCGCGTCCGCCACATCGCGGATGCCGACACCCCGGTAGAAACCCTCGACAAGCCTGCGGTCGTTCATGCGCATGTGTACCGCGGGCAACGGGAGTGCCGCAAGAGCGCGCGCCATAACCACGGCCACCTCCGTCTCACAGTGGGCGGGCAGGTTCTCTCGGGCCACGACGTCGATATCCGCCTGGTAGAACTCGCGAAAGCGGCCCTCTTGGGGGCGTTCGCCCCTCCACACCTTCTGAATCTGGAAGCGGCGGAAGGGGAACTGGAGTTGCCCCTGGCGTTCCTCGACGTAACGTGCGAACGGCACGGTGAGGTCGAAGTGCAGGCCGAACTCGGCGGTCTCGCCGCCGCGCCGCACCAGCGTGTAGACCTCCTTGGACGCCTCCGCTTGCCCGCCGAGGCGCTCAAGCGGTTCGACGGCGCGGGTCTCGATCTCACTGAAGCCGTGCAGCGCGAACACCTCGCGCAGGGTGTCGAGTACGAATACTTCGACGATGCGCTCAGCGGGGGGCCACTCGGGGAAGCCGGATAGGGGCGCAAGTCGCGACATGCGCCCCATTGTTCCATCCGGTGCCACGTACACTGTCGCAGACCTGCACCGTTCCTCTGGTGCGCCCGGATGGAGACCATGACGACCAGCAAGAACGCGCGCGCCGCAACACAGCGCAAACGTGCGGCCAAGCAGGCCAGCCTTGAGCGGCACCGGTTGGCCTTGCGCCGTCGGCGCATGTTCTGGGCGCTGGGTGTGGTCGTGACGGTCGCGGCGGCGGCAGTGTGGATCGCGGTGGCGACCAATACGGGCGACGGTGCCGCGGCCGACCCGGGCAACACCACTGGACCCGTTCCCGCGCCCGCGCTGGCACAGTCGCGCATCTGGGACGTGACCGTGGAGACCAACCTGGGCACGATCGAACTGTCTCTCGACGGCCGGGCCGCCCCACAAGCGGTGGCATCGTTCCTGTCGCTTGCGAGCGAAGGCTTCTTCAATGGCACCGACTGCCATCGGCTCACCACTTCCGGCATCTACGTCCTGCAATGCGGCGACCCCACCGGTACCGGCACGGGTGGGCCCGCCTACCGGTTCGGCCCGATCGAGAACGCGCCGAGCGACGACCTGTACCCGGCGGGCACGCTCGCGATGGCGCGTCAGGGCGGCGACGCGTCGTCCATGGGAAGCCAGTTCTTTGTGGTCTATGCAGACTCCACCATTCCCTCAGATGAGGCCGGTGGGTACACCGTGTTTGGCACTGTGACCCAAGGTCTCGATATCGTGAGGTCGATTGCCGAAGGTGGCACCATTACTGGTGGCGCCGACGGTCGTCCCGCCCTGTCCGTCATCATCACAAAGGTCACCGCCTCATGACGCCCGCTAAGCCCCGGCCCATTCCTCGCCCGAAGGCGCCCTCGCCCACCGCGCTAGCCGCCCACGCCACCCATCCGGTGAAGTTGCCCGTGGTGGACCACATCACCCCGGAGCAGATAGCCGCAGCCAGCGCCTTCGGCGTGGTCGAAGGCGATCAGGTGGTGGTGCTGGACGGCGATACCCGCACCCCGGTCGGGCCAGCCATAGGCGACGAACCGCTCGCACCGTACGCAAAGGCGTTCATCGAGCTGGCCGCGGCGGTCGAACGATTCCACGCCCGGCTCGTGGGCGCCGAACTCAGCCCCAAGGACATCGACGACTCGCTCACCACACTGCGTTCATCCCTTGACACGCCTACCGTGGTGGGAAACCTCGCGGCACTGCGAGCGCGCTTCGGGATTGTGGAAGCCGAGGCGAACGAGGTAGCCGAGAAGGTACGCGCCGAGCGCGCCGCCGCCCGCGCGGAGGCCGCCGCATCCCGCGAGGCCATCGTCGCGCAGGCCGAGGAACTCGCCGCGAAGCCGGCGGCACACGTGCACTGGAAGAACGACACCGCCCGCATGCGAGATTTGCTCGAGGAGTGGAAGGAGGCTCAGCGCACCGGAGCACGCATGGCCAAGGAGGCCGAACGCGCACTCTGGAAGCGCTTTACCCACGCCCGGTCGACGTTCGAGAAGGCTCGCAAGGCTCACTTCGCGACGCTCGACAAGGAAAACTCCACCGTGGCGGGCGCCAAGGAGGAGTTGGTCTCGCGCGCCGAGGCGTTGGCTACGTCTACCGACTGGGATGCGACGGCGCGGCAGTTCAAGCAGTTGATGGACCAGTGGCGCGCCGCTGGCAGGGGCCGACGCAGCGTCGACGACGCGCTGTGGGCGCGTTTCCAGGCGGCACAGGAGGGCTTTTTTGCGGCCCGCCGTGCCGCCGCCGAGCACGAGGAAGAGGCGCTTGCGGCCAACCTTCCCGCGAAGCAAGCCGCGGTGAGGGACGCGGAGGCTCTGGTGCCGATCAAGGATCTGCGTGCGGCCAAGCGCGACCTGCGTGCCATTCAGGACCGCTTCGATGGTGCGGGCGAGGTGCCACGCGCCGATGCTCAGAAGCTCGTCCGGCGCATGTCTGCAGTGGAAAAGGCGATTCGGGAGGCCGACCAGGCTGCCTGGACGACGCGCAATCCTGAGATCGAGGCGCGTGCCAGTGGCGCCGCGGCGCAACTTCATGCAGCCATCGCCGCATTGGAACGAGAATTGGCCTCCGCGAAGTCCGCCAAGAACACCCGCAAGGTCAAGGAACTTACCGAGTCGTTGGCCGTGCGCAAGGCGTGGCTCAAGCAGATCGAGGCCGTCGCCAAATAGCGGGACGGGCCCGCCCGCTGTCCACAGATCCGCGCCACCCGCCCCACCGTGTGATCCGGTCGCGCCATGATCGGCACCATGCTGGTGGTGCTTCAAGGCGACGTGGGCACGGCCGCGCTTGCCCGCATGCGCCGGGACGGCGTGTTGACACCGCTCACCGACCACGCGGGAGTGTCACCGGGTGCCGTGCCGCCACGCGCAGCGCGAGCAATTGCGCTGACGGCGTGGATTCCGGGCCGGGCCGCCGCAACCGGCCTCGCTGCCCTGTGGGTCCACGGCCTCACCGGCCATGCGTTGGCTCCCGCTCACGTCGAGGTGGTGGTTCCGCGCGGTGCTCACCCGGATCCGCCGGTGGGCATTCCGCCCTGTCGGTGGACCTTCACCACCCATCAAGCCGCGTACTCGCGAGCCCACCTGATCGCTGGCATCCGCATCGCAAGCCCGGCCGATGCCGCAGCATCGGCATTGCGCACCGCAGACCTCGCCGAAGCCATGCTGGCCGCCTACGGCGCCGTCACTGCGGGACTGATCACCGCCGAGGAGCTGCGTGCGGCCATCTCCGAGCAGAAAGGGACACAAGGGCGTGTGCGGATGCGCAACGCCTGCCGGGCGGTCCTTGAGGCCCTGGAGGGCCGTTAGAGCCGATGCTGGCGCCGGCCGCCGGTGACGCGACGTGCATCGTACACACCGTCGATGCGGCGCACGGCACTGAGCACCGCACCCAGGTGCGAGGGGGCCGCCATCTCGAACGCGAAGGTGTTCAGTGCCACGCGGTCATTGTTGGTCGACACGTGCGCGCCCAAGATGTTGAGATGATGGTCCGACAACACCTGAACCACGTCGGACAAGAGCCGGTTGCGGTCGAGCGCCTCGACCTCAATCTGTACCAAGAAGGTCGAGTCGGAAGTCCCCGACCACTGCACGTCCACGAGCCGTTCGGGCTGATCCTGCAGTGCGCGCATGTTGTCGCAGTCCGCACGGTGCACGCTCACGCCCTGACCGCGCGTGACGAAGCCCTGAATGGGGTCCCCCGGCACCGGCGTGCAACATCGGGCAAGTTTGACCACGACGTCGCTCATGCCGTTGACGATGACGCCAGGGTCTGCCCGGCGGGCCCGTTGCCGCGTGCCCGGGCGGGTGATCTCGGCGATGTCCTCGTCGGCACCCTCTTGGCCGCCCACCGCTTCCACCATGCGAGCCACCACATCGCTGGGTTGTTCCTTGTGCTCGCCGATGGCGGCGTAGAGCGCATCGACGTCGTCGTAGTGCATCGCCTTGGCCAGGGCCAGAAGCGTGGACTTGCTCAGGAGGCGCTGCATGGGAAGGTGTTGTCGCCTGATCGCCCGCGCCAGCATGTCGCGCCCCGTCTCCACGGACTCCTCGCGACGCTCCCGGGTGAACCATTGCCGAATCTTGTTGCGCGCCCGCGTGGACTGGACAAACTCGAGCCAATCGCGCTTGGGGTGGGCGTTCTCGTCCGAGGTGGTGATCACCTCGACCGTGTCGCCGTTGTCGAGCACCGAGTCGAGTGGCACCAGTCGGCCGTTGACCTTGGCGCCCACCGTCTTGTGGCCCACGTCGGTGTGCACCGCATAGGCGAAGTCGACGGGCGTGGCACCCTGCGGCAGTTCGAGCAGTTTGCCGCGGGGGGTGAACACATACACCTCGGCACGGGAAATCTCACCCCGCAGGGAGTCAAGGAAGTCGCTGGCGTCGGCCGTTTCCTGTTGCCAGTCCGCGATCTGCCGCAACCACCCCATGTCGTTCGCCATCGCGGGCACTTTCTCGCCCCGCGCGTTCTCCTTGTACCGCCAGTGCGCGGCGTACCCGTACTCGGCGCGCTTGTGCATCTCCCAGGTGCGTATCTGCAACTCCACCGGCTTGCCCTGCGGCCCGATCACCGTGGTGTGGAGCGACTGGTAGAGGTTGAACTTGGGCATCGCGATGTAATCCTTGAAACGCCCTGGCACCGGCTGAAAGCGCGCGTGCATGGCGCCGAGGACCGCATAGCAGTCGCGCACCGAATCCACCAAGATGCGCAGTCCCACGAGATCGTAGATGTCGTTGAGGTCGCGACCGCGCACGATCATCTTCTGGTAGACGGAGTAGTAGTGCTTGGGGCGCCCCGTGATCTCGGCCTTGATCTTCTGGGTCTTGAGTTCCTTCAGGACGTCTTTGCGCACCTCTTCGAGAAGCTTCTCGCGTTCGGGCGCCCGCTCGGCAACGACCTCGACGATCTCCCGGTAGATCCTGGGGTACAGGGTACGGAACGAGAGGTCCTCGAGTTCCCACTTGATGGCGTTGAGTCCCATCCGGTGCGCCAGGGGCGCGTAGATCTCAAGGGTTTCTTGAGCCTTGCGACGGGCCGTTGCCGCAGGGACGGCCTCCCAGGTGCGGGCGTTGTGCAGGCGGTCCGCCAACTTGAGCAACAACACGCGGATGTCGCGCGCCATCGCCACCACCAACTTGCGGACCGTCTCAGCCTGGGCGGCCTCGCCAAACTTGAGTCGGTCCAACTTGGTGACACCGTCGACGAACGACGCGACCTCCTCGCCGAACTCGCGGGTGATGTCCTCGATGAGGAACGGCGTGTCCTCGACCACATCGTGAAGCAGCGCCGCCACGATCACCGTGTCGGGCAGGCCCAGTCCGGCGATGATTTCCGCAACCGCAATGGGATGGGAGATGTACGGCTCGCCGCTCTTGCGCAGTTGGCCTTCATGAGCTTGTTCCGCCACAGCATGGGCGCGCTCGATAAGCGCGGTCTTGGCGCGCGGATACATGCGCCGATAGGTCTCCAGCAGCGTGGCGAGCGCTGCAGGGTCCCGGGCAACCCTGCGAACGCCGAGTAGCCTGGCCGAGTCGGAGTCTGCGCGGGTGGGCATCACGCGTTCCTCCTTTCGGCTGTGAGGAACCTATTCTACTTGCGGCCCTTGCGCTTGGGTTGCGCCGCGGTGCCTTGATGATGGCCCGGAGTCAGCGCACCCACCTGGATCGAACCGTCGGGGCGGATCACGTCGGAGCGACCACTTTCGCGCAGCGCAAGCACCCCGGCCGTGTGTTCCTTGATCAGCGTCTCGTTGCGACGTAGCGTCACCTCGAGCGGCGTCGCGACAAAGATGGAGGAGTAGGTTCCGACCGCCATGCCCACGAACAACGCAAGCGCGATGTCTTTCAGCGTTCCCGCCCCCAACAGGAACGAGCCGATGAAGAGGATCGCGGAGACGGGCAAGAGTGCGACGACGGACGTGTTGATCGAACGCACCAGTGTCTGGTTGACGGCGAGGTTGGCCATCTCTGCGTAGGTGTAGCGATGCTGCGTCAGCACATCGGCCGTGTTTTCGCGCACCTTGTCGAACACCACCACGGTGTCGTACAGCGAGTATCCCAAGATCGTCAGGAATCCGATCACGGAAGCGGGCGTCACCTCGAAGCCCGACAGGGCGTAGATGCCCGCCGTGAAAAGCAGGTCGTGGGCAAGCGCGACCAGTCCCGCCACGGCCATGCGCCACGCCCGGAAATACACCGTCATGACCACGGTGACGAGCAGCAGAAAGATGACGAGCCCTTGAATCGCCTTGCTCGACACGTCCGCGCCCCACGTGGGGCCGATAAAGCTGGAACTCACGTTCGTTTCGGCGACGCCGTATGCCGTGGCAAGCTCCGTCGCAAGATCGCTGACTTGGCTCTGTTCGAGTTCGCCCAACTGCACGCGAATACCAGAGGGGCCTACCTGAGCAACGCGCGGCTCCTGGGTTGGCAGCAATCTCGTGACCACCGCCACGGCGATGGTGGTGTCCGGGTTCTGTACGCCCGACAGCGTGTATTCCGTACCGCCGCGAAAGTCGATCCCGGGGTTGAGGCCCTTGAAGATCAGGATCAGGAGCGCAAGCGCCATCAGTACGCCGCTGGCCATGAACCAACGCTTGCGCTGCTCCACGATCGGGTACGTCTTTTCACCGGAGTGGAGCCGGTTGCCCCACGAAGAAACCTTGGCCATGACTACTCCTTGTCCTCGGTCGCCACGGCGGCGCGGGCCTTCGCGGCCTTGCGCTCGGCCAGCGTCAACGCCGCTGTTTCGGGTCCGGCTACGCGTCCACGACCCTTGTACATGGTGTCCCGGCCGAGTTGGCGGGGGTCGAGGCCCGAGAACCGGTGACCCTCGCCGAAGAACCTGGTGCGTGCCAACAGCGCGAGCACGGGATGAGTGAAGAGCATGACGACGACGAGGTCGACGATCGTGGTTAGCCCCAACGTGAACGCGAAGCCGCGCACGCCCCCCACCGCCAACATGTACAACACCAAAGCCGCAAGGAACGAGACGGCGTCGGAGGCCAGAATCGTCCGGCGCGCGCGCTTCCACCCATGTTCCACTGCCGCCGCAAGGGAGCGCCCCTCCCTGAGTTCGTCCTTGACCCGCTCGAAATACACGATGAACGAGTCGGCGGTGATGCCGATGGCCACAATAAGGCCCGCGACACCGGCGAGCGAGAGGCGGTAGCCCAAGCCCCACGAGAGCAGGGCAATCGTCACATAGGTGAGACCGCCCGATATGAGCAACGACCCGATGGTGACGGCGCCGAGTGCGCGGTACTGGAACATCGTGTAGATCACCACGAGGACCAGGCCGATCACGCCAGCCAGCAGGCCATTGCGCAGTTCCTCCGCGCCTTTGGTGGCCGTAATCTTCTGTTCCGACTGCACCTCAAGGGTCAGCGGCAACGCGCCGAACTTGAGTTGGTTGGCCAGTTGCTGTGCCTCATCGAGCGTGAAAGTACCGGTAATGGACGCCTGCCCGCCGGTGATGGCCTCGCTCACCGATGGCGGCGAGATGATCACGCCGTCAAGCAGGATCCCGAACTGGTTGCGCGGAGACGGCAACTGGGCAATGCGTCGCGTGGTGTCGGCAAACTTGCGCGAGCCCGCGGACGTGAAGGACAACCGCACCTCGTATTCGCCGGGAATCACATTGCCGAGCTGGTTGGTTCGGGGACCGGCGGAAGCCGTGTCAATGTCCTGACCGGTGAGCTCGACCGGGCCAAGGATGAACTTGGCGGAACCGTCCGCGTCGCAGGTGACGAAGCCCTTGTTTGGGTCGCCCACGTCGACGCCGCTGCGGTTAGTCTCATCGAAGCAGTCGAGTGCGGAGAACTGTGCGAGCAGCGCGTCGGTGATCCACGCCGGGTCGGACGGGTCAGTGGGCTCGGGGGTCGTCGGCACCTGAGCGGGGGAAGGGCTGGGGCTGGGCGTCCCGGACGTGGTCTCGCTCACGCCGGTCTTCACGTTGGCGACCTCGCGTGCCGGAGCGCCCTCACCTGCGGCCCCTGCCGAAGGACTGGGCGTCGGGCTGGCCCCGGTTGCCGCATCCGGAGTGGGCGTGGGGGTCGGGGGCGCGGTGGGGGTGCCGCCTGGAGTGGTCGGCACCGGGGCCGGGTCGCCCACCAACAGCACCGGGCGGAACTGCAACTGCGCGCTGCGGCGCACCAATTCGAGGGTCTTCGGGTCCGGGGTTCCGGGAAGGGACACGACAATGTTGCGCTCACCCTGCGTCGCGATTTCCGCCTCGGCCACGCCGGAGGCGTCGACGCGCCTGCGGATGATCTCCACCGCCTGGCTGATGTCCGACGAGTCAATCTGGGAACCGTCAGTGGCGACCGCCTGAAGGGTGATCTGTTGACCACCGGCTAGGTCGAGCCCGAGGCCAGGAGCGACCGACGCCCGGCCGGTGATGACGCCCACGCTCAGCAAGGCGAAGAGCACCGCCAACACTGAAGCCAGCCACGTGAGAGACTTGCGGGCGCCTGAGACAGCTGATGACACGCGATTCCTTCGCTTTCCGGACAGGTGTGACCCCCGAACCATGCGGGTGGCCCCCGCGATTCTAGGCGAGTATCTGGGGCGGCGTCGAATACGCGCGCCGGTACGACTCAAGGCTGACTAGTCGAACAGCCGGCCTCCTACCCCGTCCGGGGATGTCCGCACCCCGCCCGGGGCGGCAGGAAACACCTGGCCCTCAGGGGGCACAAGCCCCAGGTGGGTCCACGCCTCGGCGGTCGCCGCTCTGCCGCGAGGAGTACGCAATATCAACCCTTCGCGCACCAGGAACGGCTCTGCCACCTCCTCGACGGTCTGTGGTTCCTCCCCCACCGACACGGCCAGTGTGGACAACCCCACCGGTCCCCCACCAAAACGGGTGCACAGGGCGCGCAGCACCGCCCGGTCCAGGCGGTCGAGCCCGCGTTCGTCAACCTCGTACACCTCGAGCGCGGCGCTGGCCGCACCCATGTCGCCCGAGCCGCTTCCATGCACCTGCGCCCAGTCCCGAACCCGCCTCAACAGCCTGTTGGCGATGCGTGGGGTACCTCGCGATCGCGTAGCGATCTCACCCGCCGCATCGCCGTCGAGCCGGAAGTCCAGGAGTTGCGCGGATCGGGTCACGATACTGGTCAGGTCGCGTGCCTCGTAGAAGTCCAGGTGCCCGGTGAACCCGAAGCGATCCCTGAGCGGTGCCGGCAAGAGTCCTGCCCGCGTCGTCGCACCCACCACGGTGAACGGGGGTAGTGTCAACGGAATCGAGGCGGCCCCGGGCCCCTTGCCCACCACCACGTCCACCCTGAAATCCTCCATGGCCAGATACAACATCTCCTCCACAGGCCGGGCGAGGCGGTGAATCTCGTCCACAAACAGCACATCGCCATCCTCGAGAGAACTGAGAATCGCCGCCAAGTCTCCCGCGTGCTGAATCGCGGGGCCCGAGGTGAGGCGCAAGGACGCGCCCAACTCCCCCGCCACGATCATGGCAAGCGTGGTCTTGCCCAGGCCCGGCGGTCCGGACAACAGGATGTGCTCGGCGTTGCCGTCCCGCTGGGTTGCCGCGCGCAGGACCAGCGCGAGTTGCTCGCGCACCACCCGCTGACCGACAAATTCGTCGAGGCTTCGTGGTCGCAGCGCCGCTTCGGCCGAGCGTTCGGCGGCGTCCGCGTCGACGCCCGTCACACGCGCACCGTCCACGCCGCGATCCTCGGGGGATTGTTCAGCCACGCGAGCCTCCCAAAGCCTGCAGCGCCGCCCGCAAGGTAGCCGCCACGCGGTCGTCACCGATCGGCTCGGGCGCGACCTGCTCCACTGCAGCCGTGGCGGCCTTGGACTGCCAACCGAGCGCCACCAGCGCATCGGCGACCTGTTCGCGTGCGTCGGCCATCACTGGGGGCACCTCGGCACCGTCTGGCAACGTCAACTTGCCGCCCAACTCGAGCATCAGGCGCGCCGCGACCTTGGCACCCACGCCGGGAACCCTCTGCAACGCCTTGACGTCGCCAGCGGCGATCACCGCAGCGAGCGTATGGGGAGCGTGCACGGCCAACAACGCCAACGCAAGCCTCGGGCCCACCCCCTGCACCGACTGCAACGTCTCGAACATGTCGCGCTCGTGCACGGATTCGAATCCGAACAGGGTCAACGAGTCCTCGCGCACCACGAGGTGCGTGGCCAGGCTGGCCTCGCGGTGGAGTTGAAGCGTCGTGAGCGTCGCGGGCGTGGCCAGGATGCGGTAGCCGACTCCCCCCACATCGAGCACCACGGCACTGGCACCCACGTGCAGGACAGTTCCCGTCAGTTGCGCAATCACACCGTGCCCTTCGAACGCTTGTACGAACAGACTAGGTGCGGGGCTGGCGTCATCCGCGCCGACGCGCCGCCCGCGCCGCCTCCGCCCACGCCCGCTGCGCGGTTGTTGTCGCGCCGCCAGGGCCACCCGTTGCGCCGTATCTCAAGGCGTGGGTGAGGGCGATAGCCAACGAGTCTGCGGCGTCCGCGGGGGTGGGCGCCTGGTCAAGACCCAGGAGCTTCGCCACCATGAATCCCACCTGCGCCTTGTCGGCACGGCCGGATCCAGACACCGCTGCCTTGACTTCGGACGGCGTATACAGCGCCACCGGGAGCCCTCGCCGACGCGCGGTGACCATGACAAGGCCGGATACCTGCGCCGTGCCCATCACGGTGCGGACGTTGTGTTGAGCGAACACGCGCTCGACCGCCACCGCGTCGGGACGGTGCCTGTCGATCATGGCCTCGATGGCGTCGGCGATGCGCACGAGGCGGTCGGCTGGCTCCGCGTCGGCCGATGACGTGGCAACGCTCACAGCGACAAGACTGACGTAACGCCCAGCCCCCGTTTCGACGACACCGAGGCCGCACCGCGTCAGGCCCGGGTCAACGCCGAGAACGCGCACGCGCTACTCGGAGGCCTCGGCGAGCACCTCGTCCGATGCATCGAAGTTGGCGAAGACGTTTTGGACGTCGTCGCTGTCCTCGAGGGCGTCGATGAGGCGCAACATCTTGCGGGTGGTGTCGACGTCGGTCTCCACCTTCATGGAGGGCATCCACGTCACTTCGGCCTGCTCGTAGTCGATATTGGCGGCCTGGACCGCGGTACGCACCGCAACCACATCGGTCGCCTCCGACACCAGTTCGAAGGCCTCTCCCAGGTCGTTGATCTCTTCGACACCCGCGTCGAGCACCGCCTCCATGAGGTCGTCTTCGGACGCGCCGGAGTCCTTCGTCACGATGACCTGGCCCTTGCGCGAGAACAGGTAGGACACCGAGCCCGGGTCCGCGAGAGTGCCGTTGTTGCGCGTCAGTGCGGTGCGCACCTCCATGGCGGCGCGGTTGCGGTTGTCCGTGAGGCACTCGATCAGCATCGCCACGCCACCCGGTCCATAACCCTCGTACATGATGGTTTCGTACTCGGCAGCGCCCGCCTCAAGCCCCGAGCCACGCTTGACGGCGCGGTCGATGTTGTCATTGGGCACCGACGACTTCTTCGCCTTCTGCACGGCGTCGTAGAGCGTCGGGTTGCCCGCGAGATCCCCGCCACCCACGCGGGCGGCAACCTCGATGTTCTTGATCAGCTTGGCAAAGAGTTTGCTGCGCTTGGCGTCGACCACCGCCTTCTTGTGCTTGGTAGTAGCCCACTTTGAGTGACCGGACACGTTGCTCCTTGACGTCGGGATTCGGCCTTCAGTCTAGGCCAGCGGTGGCGGGACGGTACTTCTCACTTCTCAGACGAGGGCGCGCGCGACGACGACCCCGATGGTCCCGATCAGTGCGGCCCACAGGAAACTTGCGAGGGTGCCGACGATGAACCGCTCGGCGGCCCTGCCGGCGGCGTCGCCTGTGCCGCCGCGGAGCTCCGGATAGCGTCCCAGGCCCTTGACGGCGATGACGATGGCGATCGCCTCGGGATGGCCTGCGAGGATGCCTCCGGCAATGGCGAGTCGCTCGAGCACGCCGATCCACAAGCCGCCACGCAACAGTCCAGGCGCTTCCACGTCTGGGCCAACGCGGCCGAGCAGGGCGCCGACGACCCAGGCCCCCGCCGCTGAGGCGACACCCAGGGAGCCGACCGCCACCGCGATCCACGCCACCACATTCATGCGGTCCCTACCCTCCGTCGGCTTCGTGCAGGAGCGCCACGGCCACCGGCCGCGCCCTGCGTTCCTCGTCCAGCATGGCAGAGGCGATCCGTTGGCTCACCGCTTGAGTCGAGATGCCCAGCGTCGCCGCGATGTCGCGTTGGGTCACGCCCGGCTGAAGCAGGTCGTTCACTTGCCAGCCAGCCTTGGAACGCCTGCGCACCACCGACGCGAGGAGTTGTAGCACCGCGGTGGCCGACTCCTGCGCGTGTGCGTTCTGGCCAGCGACAACGAGCGGGACGGGCTCTGCCCTGCCGCGCGCACGCTCGACGGCTCGTCGGGCGTTGACGAACGCGGCCCCTGAACTCGCGCGGGACGTGGAACGCAGCGGCCAGTCCACCGGGCCTGCGCCGATGCCGACGGACCAGTGCGTGGCGCGCATCAGCGTCAGCGACAAGTCCACGGCGGACTCGGCCGACAGCAGCACTGCCTGGACCTCGTCGCCCACGGTGCGCTCGGGTGCAAGGGCCACGTGATCGGACCACGCCGCCGTCCACGGGTCGAGCGCCTCAAGAAGGGCGTCCACGCGGTCGCCGTGCCGCGTGGAACGGCGCTGGTCCGCCGTCAGTACGAACATGAATCAAGTCTAAGCCCTTGATGTGCCCTCATCAAGTCTCGGCCCTCGATGCTCGGACCACCATGACAGGGCGTCGCTCAGGCGGCCAGAGCCACGAGCAGCGCGTGCACCCTGTCGTCGTCCGAGATCTCGCAATGGAAACTGGTGGCGATCGCGTTGCCCTGCCGCACTGCCACGACGGCGCCTCCGTGCGCCTCGTCCTTTGCAAGCACCTCAACTCCGTCCGCCCACGACTCCACCCACGGAGCTCGAATGAAGGTGGCATGCATCGCCGATCCGTCGGGAATCCACGTCAGTTCCACTTCGGATGAGTCCACCTGCCGACCGAACGCGTTGCGCCGCACCGTCATGTCGATCGCGCCGAGCGTGCGCTGCCCGTCGATGCCGCCGATGATGTCGGTGGCAAGCATGATCATGCCTGCACACGTTCCCAGCGTGGGCAGCCCCGCCATGATGCGTCGCCGCAACGGGTCGAACAGGTCGAAGGCTCGCAGCAACGTGTCGATCGTCGTCGACTCGCCGCCCGGAATAATGATCCCGTCGACCGACTCGAGCTCCGAACGCCGTCGAACCCTGACAGGTTTCGCGCCCAGTCGCACGAGAGCGGCCTCGTGTTCACGCACGTCGCCTTGGAGAGCCAAGACGCCGATGCGTGTCATTCGCGAACCTCGCCCAGTTCGATGACGTGGCCGTCCCACCCGGTGAACACCTGCCAGGACTCGCGCAGTTGATCGGGAAACACCTCAATGCTGGCGTGCTTGAGGTCATCGCGCGTCACCCATGCGATCTCGTCGATCGTCTCCCCCTCATCGGCGGTCCACGCCGAGGGCCCTGCGGGTGCGCTGTCGGCATCGGGCAGGCGCGCCACAAAGAAGTACTCATGTTGCACGTACGGCCGACTCTTGAAGTCGAAGTACGCGGTGCGCTCCCACACCGGGCCGATCAACTCCCCCGGCTCCACCACGTAACCCGTCTCCTCGGCGAGTTCGCGGGAAGCGGCCTCGCGTGCCGTCTCGCCACCCTCCAGGCCGCCGCCCGGCGTGAACCACCAGGACCTGCTGGGAAGGTGAGGATCGTGCCCTCGCAACACCAACAACTTGCCTTCAGGGGACAGCAGGAGCACGCGGGCGCCCTCGCGCTCTACCGGCCCGGTGGCGGGGGCGCTACCAGCCACGCTCGGCAAGGCGGTGAGGCTCGGGAACGTCGTCCACATTGATCCCCACCATGGCCTCGCCCAGACCACGCGACACGTCGGCGATCACCGACGCGTCGTCGAAGAACGTGGTCGCCTTCACGATCGCCTTCGCGCGCTCGGCGGGGTTGCCCGACTTGAAGATGCCAGAGCCAACGAACACGCCCTCGGCTCCCAGTTGCATCATCATGGCCGCGTCGGAGGGGGTCGCGATGCCGCCAGCGGTGAAGAGAACGACGGGAAGTTTCCCGGTCGCGGCGATCTCCCTGACCAGCGGCAGCGGCGCCTGCAACTGCTTGGCTGCCACATACAACTCGTCCTCAGGCATCGAGGTGAGGGCGCGGATCTCGGCCCGGATCTTGCGCATGTGCGTGGTCGCGTTGGAGACGTCGCCCGTTCCCGCCTCGCCCTTGGAGCGGATCATGGCCGCGCCCTCCGAGATGCGGCGCAACGCCTCCCCGAGGTTGGTGGCTCCGCAGACAAACGGCACGGTGAAGTTCCACTTGTCGATGTGGTTCGTGTAGTCGGCGGGAGTCAGCACTTCGGACTCGTCGATGTAGTCGACACCCAGCCTCTGCAACACCTGCGCCTCGACAAAGTGGCCGATGCGCGCCTTGGCCATCACGGGAATCGAGACGGCGTCGATGATGCCCTGAACCAGGTCGGGATCGGACATGCGGGCCACGCCACCTTGTGCACGAATATCGGCAGGCACCCGTTCGAGCGCCATCACGGCCACGGCGCCCGCGTCCTCCGCGATCTTGGCCTGATCGGCTGTCACCACGTCCATGATGACTCCGCCCTTGAGCATCTCGGCCATGCCACGCTTGACAAGGTCGGTGCCGACCTGCGGGCTGACGGATGCAGGGGTGTCGCTCATGATGGAGTTTCCTTCGCTCGTTGGGGGAAGAAGCTTGCATCAAGTCTAATGGCGTCACGATACGTCTCTTCGATGCGGGGCACCACCTGGTGCCAGTCGAAGATGCTGGCGCGTGCCCGTCCCCGTTGCGCCAGCGCGGCCCGTGCCACAGGGTCATCCACCAAAGCGCACACACGCTCCGCGAGACCATCGGCCTGACCGACCGGGAAGAACGCGGCACACTCCTGAGCGTCGTCCGAGGTGGCGACATCGCGAAAAGCCACGAGGTCGCTCGCCACGACCGCGGCACCCGCAGCCATGGCCTCTACCAGGACGATGCCGAAAGACTCTCCACCAGTATTGGGTGCGCAGTACACATCCACGGAGGACATGAACGAGGCCTTTTGCGCCTCGTCCACTTCGCCCACCACCTCAGCTCCGCTGCGTGCAATGCGTGCCGCAACGCGGTCGGAGAATCTTCCCGCCACCAGGAACCGAGCACGTGGGTGGTGTTGCCGCACCAGCGGTATCGCTGCAAGGAAGTCGTCGAGCCCCTTGCGTGGCTCGTCCAACCTTCCGAGGATACCGACGGTGGGTGCGTCCGTCGTTCCGGTCCATTCTTCGCGGGGCTCCGCATCGACGTAGTTCGATGTGTCCACCCCATTGGGAATGATGTGAGTGACGTCCACACGCAGATGCTCCTTCACCGTCCGCGCCGCCGACGGAGACACCGCAATGCGGGCGTCGAGCTCCTCGAAGCCGGGCTTGATCCACGGTTTGCCCAGACGCATGAGTCGCGAGTCGTCGTTCGAGGTGTGGAAGGTGGCCACTGTTGGCCCCAAGCGCGCCCACATGGCGATCACGCTGAGTGACGGTGCACCCGGCTCGTGCAGGTGCACGACGTCGAAGTGACCATCGGCCATCCACCGGCGCACCCGCGCGGCCGCGACCAGTCCGAAGGTGAGCCGAGCGGTCGAGCCGTTGTAGTGCACGGGAAAGGATCTGCCTGCGGATCGCACGTATCCGGGCAAGCCGTTGTCGGTGGCCGAGGGAGCCAGCACCGACACGTGATGTCCCCGACGGATGAGCGCCTCCGCGAGGTCGATTACGTGGAGCTGCACTCCGCCCGGTCGATCCAACGAGTACGGGCACACGATGCCGATGTGCATCTAAGCCTCCACCCAACCGAATCGTTGCAGCATGTGCCAGTCTTCCGGGTGGGCCGCGATTCCCTGTGCGAGTGACTGCGCCCACGCCTGACTCATGGTCATCACCTTGTCACTTCCGGTGAAGTCTTCCGGCAGGAGCGCTTCACAGAAGGTCAAGACGATGCCCCACCGTGACTTGGCGGCGCGGCGGCGCGGCCCATGCAGGCGTTCGTAGTGGACCGTCACCGGCAGCAGCGCCGTCTTCGCGGCCAGAGCCAGCGCGGCGGGGCCGGGGGCGACGCGCACGGACTGACCCCACATGGAGACCATCACGCCACTTCCCGACAAGTCTCGGTCGCTGAGTAGGCACACGAGCGTGTGCTCGGAGGTCGTGATGCGGAGCAACTGTCGGAAGGTCGAGCCCCCTTCGTGACCCAGAATCTGCATACCGAGCCGCTCCCGGAAGGCGACAAACTCGTCGTACACCTCCCGCGGCTGGAGCACCTCGGCCACCGACGTGATCGTGATGATGTTCCGGCACGCATAGGCGCCGATCAGATCCCAGTTTCCCGAGTGACCCAGCACCGCAACCGCGCCGTGTTCACGCTCGAACACCCACGTGACGCCTTCCAGGCCTTCCACCCGCACTCTCGCGTCGATGGCGGCGCCGGTCATCCGTGGCAGTTCCAACACCTCGGCGTAGTACCGTGCCGCAGACACCATGCCGCGCCTCGACAGACGTCGCAGGCCACGACCCTCCACCCCCGTCACCCGGCTCAGGTTGCGTTCGAGGCTTCGGCAGGCCTTCGCATGGGTGGCCCACCCGTACATGGCGACGGTCCAGGCGCTCGCGCGGATGGCAGTGACGGGAAGAAGCCGCGATACCCGCCACGCGGCCACGAAGGCGTTCATCCGTTGGCGGCACGGTCCGCTCGCGCCGAAGCGGCCGCGGCGGCGCTCCCTGCACGGTTTTCCTCCCGCTGAACCTTCACGACGGACCACGTGCGCTGGCCCAGGGTGAAGGCGGCCGCGGCCGCGAGTAGCCAGAGGGTGACGGTGAGCACCACGAGCGGCAAACCCAAGCCCACCAAGCCGGTTGCCGTCAGGCCGATCACGAGTCGGTCCGATCGTTCGGCGATGCCCTTGGCGGTGTCGATGCCCAGGCTCCCCGCACGAGCCTTGGCGTAGGGAACAAATGAACCGAGCGTCAAGCACAGCAGTGCGGCGAGCGCGGTCCAGGGTTCGTCGACGCGAAAACTCCACACCAGTGCGCCGAAGATGGCCGCATCGGCAACCCGGTCAAGGGTCGAGTCGAGATAGGCGCCCAGGCGGCTGTTCTTGCCCGACAACCGGGCCATCGTCCCATCCAGCATGTCGGTGATGACAAAGAAGGTGATGATGATGGTGCCCCAGAACAACGCGGATCCGCCACGAGGCAGGAATACGATGGCGCCGACGACGACGCCGGTGGTGCCGACGATCGTCACCGCATTCGGATGAACCCCCGCCTTCACCAGTGCGCTCGCCGGGGCCCGCCAGATTGCGGCCATCACGGGCCGCAGTTTGCCAAACATGTCTTCTCCTTGTTGGACCGTCAACCGGCCTTCGGCCACGCCTCACTGACGCGCTGCCACGTGTCGTCCAAGAGTTCCGGTAGCGCCTTGGTACGCCCGATGATGGGCAGGAAGTTCGAGTCCCCCACCCATCGCGGTACGACGTGCTGGTGAAGATGTTCGTGGATACCAGCGCCGCCCGTCCTGCCTTGATTGATGCCAATATTGAAGCCCTCCGTGCCCGTCAACTCCCGGAGTATGCGCATGCCCGTCTGAGTCAGCGCGGCCATCTCGTCACGCTCCGCATCGGTGACCTCGGTGTACCAGCCTACGTGGCGGTACGGGCAGACCATCAGGTGTCCCGGGTTGTACGGATACAGGTTGAGCACCACGTAGCACTCGATGCCGCGGTGGACGATGAGGTGATCCCTGTCGTTGTCGTGGGGCGTCTTGCACAGCGGGCACTGGTGAACACCAGTCATGTCGGGTCGGTCGGACGCATTCTTGACATACGCCATGCGGTGCGGTGTCCACAGGCGCTCGAAGCCGTCAGGCTTGCCACCCATCGTGTCCGCGTCGGCCCATTCCACCATCAGACCTGCACCCTCGTCTCAATGGATTCGACGATGCGGGCAATGGCGACGTCGACCGGCACGTGGTTGTCCTGGGTGCCGTCGCGCAAGCGGAAGGACACGGCACCGGCCTCGACATCGTCGCCTCCGGCGATCAGCACGAACGGCACCTTGTCCTTGGACGCGGTGCGAATCTTCTTGGGGAAGCGTTCGTCTGAGGTGTCGACCTCGACGCGCACCCCCTTCGCACGCAAGCGAGCCGCAACGTCGGCCAGGTAGTCGTTGAAGGGCTCCGCCACGGGCACACCCACCACCTGGACGGGAGCAAGCCAGACAGGAAAGACACCGGCGTAGTGCTCGAGCAAGACTCCGAAGAAACGTTCGATCGAGCCGAAGAGTGCCCTATGGATCATCACCGGACGCTGCCGCGAATTGTCGGGAGCCGTGTATTCCAACTCGAAGAGTTCGGGCTCGAAGAAGTCGAGTTGGATGGTCGACAACTGCCACGTACGGCCGATGGCGTCCTTGGCCTGAACCGAGATCTTGGGACCGTAGAACGCAGCGCCGCCAGGATCAGGGACGAGGTCAAGACCGGACGCGGTGGCGACCTCCGCGAGTGTCCGGGTCGCCTCGTCCCAGGCCTTCTCGTCGCCCACCGCCTTGTCCGGGTTGCGCGTGGACAGTTCAAGGTAGAAGTCGTCGAGGCCGTAGTCGCGCAGCAAGTCGAGGACGAAGCTCAACAGTGACGACAACTCGTCCCGCATCTGCTCGCGGGTGCAGTAGATGTGCGCGTCGTCCTGCGTGAAACCGCGTGCCCGCGTCAACCCGTGCACCACGCCAGACTTCTCATAGCGGTAGACGCTGCCGAACTCAAACAGGCGCAGTGGCAACTCGCGGTACGACCTGCCACGCGTGCGGAACACCAGGTTGTGCATGGGGCAGTTCATGGGCTTCAAGTAGTAGTCCTGGCCCTGCTTCGTGACGTTGCCCGCCTCATCGCGTTCCTCGTCCATGTGCATGGGCGGGTACATGCCGTCCGCGTACCACTCCAAGTGGCGAGACGTCTCAAACAAGTGCGACTTGGTGATGTGCGGAGTGTTGACGAACGAGTAGCCGGCCTCGACGTGTCGCCTGCGCGAGTATTCCTCCATCTCCATGCGGATCGTGGCGCCCTTGGGATGGAAGACGGGCAGGCCTGACCCGATCTCCTCTGGGAAGGAGAACAGGTCGAGTTCCAGGCCCAGTTTGCGGTGGTCGCGGCGCTCGGCCTCCGCCAGGCGCTCTTTGTACGCGAGCAACTCCTCCTTGGTGGGCCATGCCGTGCCGTAGATGCGCTGGAGTTGAGGGTTCTTCTCGCTGCCAAGCCAGTACGCCGCTGCGGACCGCATGAGGCTCCAGCCGTTGCCCAACACCTTGGTGCTTGGCACGTGGGGGCCTCTGCACAGGTCCTTCCACACCGTCTCGCCCTGGCGGTTGAGATTGTCGTAGATGGTGGTTACCCCCGCCCCCACCTCGACGGAGACCCCCTCCGCGCCGTCGACGCCGGCCGCCCTGGTGAGCAACTGACACTTGTACGGTTCGTCCGCGAGCTCGGCAAGCGCCTCGGCCTGCGTCACGACGCGCCGACGGAACGTCTGCCCCTCCTTGACGATGCGTTGCATCGCCTTCTCCAGCGCCTTGAGGTCCTCAGGGGTGAAGGACTCAGCCACGTCGAAGTCGTAGTAAAAGCCGTCGGTGATGAACGGGCCGACTCCCAGTTTGGCGTCGGGTCGCAGTGCCTGGACCGCCTGCGCCATCACGTGTGTCGCGGAGTGACGGAGCACGTTGAGGCCGTCGGGCTCCGACACCACCACACCCTCCACCTGCTCGTGCGCGCCGATCTCACGGGCAAGATCGCACAACTGCCCCGCAACCCGCATCACGACAACATCGCGACGCGCGGCGTACACGTCCAGGCCCGTCGTGCCCTGTTCGACCTGACGCTCGACGCCGTCAATGGTCGCTGTGATGCTCGGCACGTGAAGTCTCCTCAGGGTCGGTGGCGCGCGGCGCGTGCTCCCCGACGATGCTACCGACCCGGGGCCGCTTGGTCACACACGAACAGACGCAGCGGAAGGCGTCGCCGGGGCTGTATGCGCGTACTTCTCGTCGCTGAACGAGTTCGCGTGCTTCGCGACCGCGCCGCGGACCCCATCACCACTGTGGTCGACCTTCTCGTCGACGCAGTATCGGATCTGCTCGTCGGGGCCATTCTGTGCGGAATCTGTCGACGTGCCCCTCGGGTCGCCGAGATCGACAACGGCGACCCGGCCCGCGTCGAGGCGGCAGCGAAGCCATCGGCCCGACCGCTGCCGACACGGCAACGCTGCCCACGTCCCGGCAGACAGATTTTCTCTGGCGCGGGGATTCCTCAGCATGACGCCGGATCGCCCACGCAGGCCCACCCGCCAGGACATGTCGGGCCCTGCTGCGGGATGCGCGCTCGCCACAGTGGGAACGCGCATCCCGCTTGAGAGAGGGGGTCAGTCCGGGACGTCTGCGTCGACCCAGTCCATCGTCTTGGATACGGCCTTCTTCCAGTTGCGAAGCAGACGGTCACGCTCGGCGCCGTCAAGGTTTGGCTCCCAGCGCTTGCCCTCGGCCCAGTTGTCGATGACGTCCTGCTCGCCATCCCAGAATCCGACAGCGATGCCAGCCGCGTACGCGGCACCCAGCGCGGTCGTCTCAGCGACCTCAGGCCTCACCACGGGCACGCCCAGGATGTCTGCTTGGAACTGCATGAGCGTGTCGTTCGCGATCATGCCGCCGTCAACCTTGAGTTCGGTCACCGCGACCCCGGAGTCCGCGTCCATGGCGTCCACCACCTCGCGGGTCTGGAATGCCACCGCCTCCAGTGCTGCACGGGCAAGGTGGTTGATCGTGACGTACCGCGTGAGCCCCACGATCGCACCGCGGGCGTCGGGACGCCAGTACGGCGCGAACAACCCGGAGAATGCCGGGACGATGTAGGCGCCACCGTTGTCGTCGACCTTCGAGGCGAGGGTCTCGATTTCCGGCGCGTCCTTGATGACGCCCAGGTTGTCGCGGAACCATTGAATGAGCGCACCCGTGACCGCAATGGAGCCTTCGAGGGCGTAGATCGCCGCGTTGTCGCCAATCTTGTACGCGACGGTCGTCAGCAGCCCGTTTTCCGAGGCAACGGGGTCCGTGCCGGTATTGAGCAACATGAAGTTACCGGTCCCGTAGGTGTTCTTCGCCATACCCACCTCGAAGCAGGCCTGGCCGAATGTTGCCGCCTGCTGGTCACCCAGGATTCCCGCAATGGGCACGCCGGGTAGCAGTCCACCAGTGCGTCCTTCGCCGTAGACTTCGGACGACGAGCGGATCTCGGGCAACATCGACATGGGGATGTCCATGTCGGCCGCGATGGACTCGTCCCAGGACAGGGTCTTGAGGTCCATCAGCATCGTGCGTGAGGCATTGGTGACGTCGGTCACGTGTATACCGCCGTCGACGCCCCCCGTCATGTTCCACAGCACCCAGGTGTCGGTGTTGCCGAACGCGAGTTCTCCGCGTTCAGCGGCCTCCCGAGCGCCGTCGACGTTGTCGAGGATCCACTTCACCTTGGGTCCGGAGAAGTAGGTCGCCAGGGGCAAGCCGACCTTGGCCTTGTACTTGTCCGGGCCGTCCTCGCCGCCGAGCGCGTCGACGATTTTTTGGGTGCGCGTGTCCTGCCACACGATCGCGTTGTAGACCGGTTTGCCGGTGGTTCGGTTCCATACCACCGCGGTCTCTCGCTGGTTCGTGATTCCCACTGCGGCGACATCGGCGGCGGTGACATTACCGCGGCTGAGCGCCAAGGCGACGACCTCACGAACATTTGTCCAGATCTCTTCGGGGTTGTGTTCGACCCAACCGGCCTTGGGAAAGATTTGCTCATGCTCAAGTTGGCCGGTGGAGTGGATTTTGCCCGAATGGTCGAACAGGATGGCACGTGAACTGGTGGTGCCTTGGTCGATAGCCAACACGTACTTCTTCATGATGTTCCTTTCACGTCGTTGTGGAGGGTGGGGTTTTAGATGACCCACGCGGCAAAGAGGCCCCCAAGGACGCCGCCGATGAGCGGGCCGACAATGGGCACCCAGGCGTAACTCCAGTCGCTCGAGCCCTTGCCCTTGATCGGTAGGAGTGCGTGGGCGATGCGTGGACCGAGGTCACGGCCCGGGTTGATGGCGTAGCCCGTAGGTCCGCCGAGGCTGGCGCCGATACCGGTAACGAGGAGCGCGACGGCGAGGGGGCCGAGTCCGCTCGGTGTGTTACCGAACTGGATCACGATAAACACCAGGACAAAGGTGGCGATGATCTCGGTGACGAGGTTCCACCCGTACGAGCGGATCGCCGGCCCAGTGGAGAAAGAGGCAAGCTTGGAGCCAGCGTCGCCCTCCTCGTCGAAGTGCTTCTTGTAGGCCAGGTAGGCCACGACTGCACCAGCGAACGCCCCTAGCAACTGACCGGACAGGTACACCACGGTACTCGCGAAGGTGACAGCTACACCCGGGGCGTATTCCTCCGCACCGTTTGCCAAGAGGCCCAAGGTGACGGCCCCGTTAATGTGGCCTCCCGACTTGTACCCGGCATACACAGCTGCGAAAACTGCCAGGCCCCACCCGAAGTTGATGAGCAACCAGCCGCCATTGAAACCTTTGCTTTTTGTGAGGACAACGTTGGCAACGACGCCCACACCCAAGAGGGTCAGCATTCCCGTCGCGATGACTTCTGAGACAAATACCTCAGCGAGAGTTATAGACATAATTTCTGCCTTTCGTGGGGATGAAACGTCGGCACCGTTGCCGACGTCGTCGACCGCTGTGCAGATGGCTGCATGTGCGGCAACGTCTCTAACTATCTATTTTTCTATTTCCTGTCAAGCGGCAGCAGGGGCACGATGTCGCCCTCCCGTAGCCGGATCTCTTCCGCAGAGGCGTCGTCGGGTGCCTGCTCTGCTGCGGCTTCCGCCTGAGCCCGTCGGGTATAGGACTCGATCTCGGCCTGGCGCGTTTCCTGGTCCCATCCGAGAACGTCGCCCACAATCTCAGCGATTTCCGGCAATGCGGCCAACCCCCTGTCCGCCATCTCGTAGTTGAGGCGGGTCCGGTGCATCATCACGTCTTCGAGGTGGAGCACTCCCTCGTGTTTGGCCGCGAAGGCGATTTCGGCACGCAGATAGGCCTCGGTGTGCTGGAGTGGAACGGCGAGCCCGGGGTCGTGGACGATGTCGCCCACCAACTCGCTGAGGAGTGACCCGTACCGGTGCAGCAAGTGACTCACCATGGTGGGAGTCCAGCCGTACTTTTGTGCCCACGCCCGGGCGCGTGCGCGGGCGGCGTCCAGATCTGCGGCGCCGAGCAGTGCCACGTGATCGGTCACGGACGGCATGTCGGCAACGTCGTCGCCCAGCGCGAAGTCCACCGCGTCCTTTGCCATCACCCGATACGTCGTCAACTTTCCGCCCGCGATGACGGTCAGGCCGGGCACAGGTGAGGCGGTCGTGTGTTCGCGCGACACCTTTGCCGACGCGTCGTCGCTCGCGGAATGGGGCTGCAAGAGTGGCCGCAATCCCGCCCACGTGCCAATGATGTCCTCACGGGTCAGAGGCTTCGCCAGGACGGCATTGGCGTGCTCAAGAAGGTAGTCGATGTCGGCGGCGGTGGCGACGGGGTGCTGGAGTTGTTGATGCCAGGCAGTGTCCGTCGTGCCGATGATCCAATACCTCGCCCACGGGATGACGAAGAGCACCGACTTCTCGGTTTGGAGAATCAGGCCCGTCGAGCCCTTGATGCGGTCGCGCGGCACCACAATGTGGATGCCCTTGGAGGCGAGGACTTTGAGTCCGGCGGTCGTTCCCGCCAACCGCTCGGTTTCCTCCGTCCATACTCCCGTAGCGTTGATGATGTGCCGGGCGTGGATCTCATACTCGCGCCCATTCTCGAGGTCGGCCACCACCGCGCCTCTGACCCGACCGTCGGCGTCCTTCAGCATCCTGACGACCTGCGCGCGGGCGGCGGCCAAAGCACCATGATGGACGGCGGTGCGCACAAGGGTCAGGACGAGCCGCGCGTCGTCGACGGCGGCATCCCAATATTGAATCGCACCCACCGCCGCGTCGTTTTGCAGGTCTGGAAAGCGGCGCTTGAGGGCTCGCTTGGTGAGGTGTCGGTGAAGGGGTAGCGCGCGCTTGCCGGGAGCGGCCGTGGCGAGGGTGTCGTAGAGGGCCACCCCTGCCCCCACGTACAGGCGCTCCCATACGCGGTGTTCCACGGGGTACAAGAAGGGAACCGGCTTGACCAGGTGGGGGGCGAGGTGGTTGATGAGCCGATCGCGTTCGGTGAGCGCCTCATGTACCAGGTGAAAGTCGAGCATCTGCAGATACCGCAGGCCCCCGTGCACGAGCTTGGAGGATCGGCTTGACGTGCCACTGGACCAGTCTTGCGACTCCACGATGCCGGTGCGCAGCCCGCGTGTCGCGGCATCCAAGGCCACACCTGCACCGGTCACACCGCCTCCGATGACCAAGACGTCGAGACCTTCTTCGGAAGACATTTCTGCGAGGGCTGCGAGGCGAGATTCTGCGGTGAGCGATGCCGCCATGGTGGCTTCCCCTTCCATTGCGTCCGCCAGTGGCACATCGTCGTGCCGCCGGGGCATGCGCAGTGTCGTTGGTGCGATGGGTCCTCACTATGCACGGTCTGTGGGAGACTGTGAAAGCGAATCGCACGATCGTGCAGAGAGGCGGGTTTGCCTGTGGGCGAACGTGAAGAGGCCATGCGCAACGCGGCCACCATGTACTACATTCATGAGGATTCGATGGAGGCCATCGCCCGCCGCTTCGGCGTCTCGCGATCCTCCATTTCACGGCTCCTGAAGTCCGCGCGCGACGTCGGCATGGTGAAAATTACCATCGAGGACGAAGCCGAAGGTTCATCATTCACGGCCCGCAAACTCCACGACCTGTATGGCGTCCGGGCTCACGTGGTGCCGGTTCGCGCCAGCATCGGCGACGGCGAGCGACTCGACAGAGTAGCGAGCGTCGCGGCTCACCTGGTCGGCAACTGGATGCAGGACGACATGATGATGGGAGTGGCGTGGGGCACCACGACATCAGCGGTCGCCCGTCACCTGACGCGCCACCCCACCCATGGCAGCGTCATAGTTCAACTCAACGGTGCCGCCAACACGCACACCTCGGGCCTTGGTTTTGCCAGCCAGATCATGAACACGATCGCCGAGGCATTCGACGCCGACACCCTCTACTTCCCCGTTCCCGCATTCTTCGACTACGCCGAAACCAAGGAGGCGATGTGGCGTGAACGGAGCGTCACGCGCGTACTCGAGGCACAACGTCGTGCACATATGGTCCTCTTCGGAGTCGGAGCAATTGGGGCGCGTGCCCACTCGCATGTCTACGCGGCCGAATACCTCGACGAGGCGGACATGCGCGAACTGGCCGACGAGGCGGTGGTCGGCGACATCTGTACTGTGTTCCTGCGTCAGGACGGCACCTATCGCGACATCGGGATCAATCGCCGAGCCTCGGGGCCCACGCCTTACGAGTTGACGCGGGCGGGCAGGCGAATCTGCGTCGTGGCAGGCGCCAGCAAGGCTACGGCGTTGCTCGCCGCTCTTCGGGCACATGTCATCACGGACCTTGTGGTCGATGAGTCGACTGCGCGCGCCGTCATCCAACTGAACCCGTGACCTCGTCTCGCATGGGTGGGGCTGGTGGCGTTCCCGTGGTGACACGACGGGCACGTCGACCCCACCCCAGCGGATGTTTCATCGATCACTGGCGCGCGGACAACGTCGCACCGGTTCGCGAGCCACTCACGGTTGGGGTCTCACTCCTGATTCACTCGAAACGGGGTACGTCAAGACGACCTTGGCCGCTCCTGCGGGCAGGCTGGCAACGCAGGACAGGTGGCCGCGCATCACGGTGGCGACGCGTCCTTCACCCTTGAGTAACGTGCTGGCCCGGATCGGCTCACCGCAGTGCTCACGTCCGCCGCGCCGCTCTCCAGGAGTTCGTGCCCGACGCGGTGCTCGCTGGGGGTCCTGTGGCCGCCCTGTCGGCCACATTCGGGGTCGAGCGTTCATCGTGCGTCCTCGTCGGCATCGACGACTACGACGGGGCCGCAGCGGAGACCCCGCTCCGCGTCATCAGCCAGCTCGTCCGCCAACTCTCCGCCCCAACCCGAAGGACTCGACTGTGGCCCGCAACGCCGTCCAGTACGAGGTGGTGTCACGCCAGTGGCACCGCGCGCGCATCGTCGTGGAGCAATGCGAGGAGTTCGTGGGCCAGATCGCGCACGTGGTCGCAGGGAGGCGACAAGCAGCCTGTTCCCCACATCAACGCCTCCCCGCCAGATCCCGTGATGTCGCGGGGTGCGGAAGGAGTGTTGGGCGCCATCGAGCGCGGCGGCGTGCCGGAGCGGGCCCGCGCCGTTCGAGCGATCCGAGCCGACCCCAATGGGCCGGTGGCCACCGAACTGGGTGAAGCACTCGACTCGGCCGATGCGTCAGGAACGGTGGGTTTGCTGCGCCGCGAACTCGCGAGCGCCCAAGACCCCGATCGCTGCTATGTCGTACGGCGACTGCGCCGAGCCTGGCGCGCCTCGGGCATGACCCACGGCGAGTTGGCATACGCCGCGGGAACGTCGACGGCGCGCATGACCGCGTGCCTGTGCGGCGGGCAAGCCCCCACTGCACGTGTCGCTGCTCGGATCGAGCCGGTCGCGGCCAACTCGGCGCACTAGCCGGACGGACGCAGCCGACGCGGGGGCCATCTGCCGCGAGGACTCCGCCAGGCTCCGGCAGGTGCGCTGGTATGGGTTGCCATGGTGGGCGATACTGGGATCGAACCAGTGACCTCACCCTGATTGCCACACTGTCTTTACCTCGGTGTTTCCTCGTAATACCTCGAACAATGTTCACAGTAGCGCGTGTCACGACTGGACACAAGTGGACACGCCTGTACCCTTATATTGCACGTAGGGTGCACGAGCGGAGGGAACGTGACGCGATCACGGCGGAGATGGGTCGCTATACGCAAGCTCCCAAGCGGCAACTATCAGGCGTCCTACCAGGGTCCAGACATGCTGCGCCACGTCGCGCCCACCACCTTTCAAGACAAGGACGCCGCGACCGTATGGCTCTCGAATCAGCGCAGGGCTGTCGAGGACGGCACGTGGAGCCCGCGCACCGCTGACGGGACGCACCAGCGTCGCAAGACGGTTGCGGACGCTTTCGAGGCCTACCTGACACGTCCACGACGCCGCGACCTGAAACCGCGCACCGAAGCGCATTACCGCGAACTGTTCACCCGTTTCATCGCTCCCACTTTCGGGGATGCCGCCGTAGCGGGCGTGATGGTCGAGGACGTGAACGCCTGGTACACGGATCGCGCGCGATGGCGCAAGAAAGACGGCTCGATCATGCGCACCTACCGGGCGCACGCGTACCAACTACTCTCGTCGGTCCTGGGCTACTCACTCCCGAGTGGTGCCGTGAACCCCTGCCAGATAGAACACGCCGGAACCGTGGACACTGAACGCGAGATTAGGCCCGCAACGCTTGACGAACTCGCAACCATGACCGCCGCCATGCCAGACCGGTACGCTGCCATGATCCCGCTGACGGCGTGGTGTGCGCTGCGGTTCGGGGAAGTCGCGGAACTACGCCGCAAGGACCTCGACCTGACCGCTGGGCTAGTCCGGGTGAGTCGGGGCGTGACGCGCGTGGGACGGCAAACCTTCATCGGCACACCGAAGGCGGAGAGCGTGCGGAAGGTCAATATCCCCCCGCACCTGATACCCATGATCAAAGACCACCTACGCGACCACGTGGGGCGCGCTGACACGGCCCTAGTGTTCCCGGCTGCATCGGGCGGCAACCTTGCCCCCTCGACGCTGTACCGCCATTTCTACAAGGCTAGAGACGCCGCAGGCAGGCCGGACCTTCACTGGCA
>JASBTB010000076.1 GCA_030148645.1 Demequina sp.
GGGCATTGTGGTGGCCCAGACGGCCCGTGTGTCCGCGGCGTCACCGCTTGAGCCTCCCGCCGTCGGCGAGAGTCGCCCGCCACCTTGTGAAGGGTGCGCCGCTGAGGCTGCCGCAGCGGGTCAGTCCAGGTAGTCCCGTAGCACTTGCGAGCGGGACGGGTGACGCAACTTGGACATCGTCTTGGATTCGATCTGGCGAATGCGTTCGCGCGTCACCCCGAACACGCGCCCGATTTCGTCGAGGGTCTTGGGCTGGCCGTCGGTGAGCCCAAAGCGCATTCCCACCACGCCGGCCTCTCGCTCCGAGAGTGTGTCCATGACCTTGCTCAACTCTTCTTGCAACAACGTGAAACCCACGGCGTCTGCGGGCACCACTGCCTCGGAGTCCTCGATCAGGTCGCCAAACTCGCTGTCGCCGTCCTCGCCCAGCGGGGTGTGCAGCGAGATGGGCTCGCGGCCATATTTCTGGACTTCGACAACCTTCTCCGGCGTCATGTCGAGCTCTCGGGCCAATTCTTCGGGCGTGGGTTCGCGCCCCAAGTCTTGAAGCATCTGGCGTTGCACGCGGGCCAGTTTGTTGATGACTTCGACCATGTGCACGGGGATGCGGATGGTGCGGGCCTGGTCTGCCATGGCGCGAGTGATCGCCTGACGGATCCACCACGTCGCGTAGGTGGAGAACTTGTAGCCCTTGGTGTAGTCGAACTTCTCGACGGCACGGATCAGACCGAGGTTTCCCTCCTGGATAAGGTCGAGGAACAGCATTCCGCGCCCCGTGTAGCGCTTGGCGAGAGAGACCACGAGGCGCAGGTTGGCCTCGAGTAGGTGGTTCTTCGCATGGCGTCCGTCGTTGGCGATCCATTCGAGTTCGCGCCGATTCTTCGGCGTGATCTTCTCGCTGGCCGCGAGTTTCTCCTCCGCGAACAGACCGGCCTCGATCCGCTTGGCGAGATCGACTTCTTGCTCGGCGTTCAGTAGCGCGACCTTGCCGATTTGCTTCAGATAGTCCTTGACGGGGTCGGCCGTTGCTCCCGCCGTCATCACCTGCTGGACGGGTGCGTCGTCGTCCTCGCCGGTAATGACAAACCCGGCGATCTCCTCCGGTTCTTCGGCATCCGCATCGGGCGTACGCTCGGCCACGTCGGGACCCGGGCCTTCCTCATCGACAGCGGGCTTCGCTACGTCCGCCTCCGTGGCCTTGAGTGCTTTCGAGCGCGCAGATCCAGTGCCTTTGGCGGCACGCGCGGTGGCCGTGGGAGCGATGTCCTCAGTGGGGGCAGTAGCGGACGTGGTCTTCTCCTTCAGTGGGGTGGAAACTAAGTCGCGGCGTGACACTTTGGGGGTGCGGGACGAACCCGCTCGCGTGGGACTGGCGACGGCGGAACGATCAGACGACACAAGAGTCCTCTCGAGCACATTGGGGGACTGCTGCAGCTCTCGTCGCCGCCAGCAAATCCATTAAATTGTAGCGTCTATGTCAACGTCATCGAGCCCCTGAACAGTTCCGCTCGCCGGAAAAACCCGGCATACCTCGCGTAACGCCTACGCCGCCATCAGCCATCCCGGCGGAAGATGGGCGTCGATCGCGCACTGGACCAATTCCGCGAGCCGGTAGCGTGGGTTGTCCTCGAGGGCCAGTGCAATGGCATGAGCCGCACCCGATTCGTCGCCCTGCCACCACCGCGCGAGTCCCAGGACGGTCATCACGGGGGCAGTGTCGGCTGGACACAACCACGTGACGTGGGCTGCCAGCGTCTCCAATCCAGCCAAGAGCCGCGCGTGCGGAGCGATCGCCGATGCTGGGAGAAGCATCACCTCAAGTGCCTGACGCACGGGAGCCACCGCCGGGTCAACACACAGCGCATCGGCGACGCTGCCCTCACCTGGCACCAGGTCGATCACGATGGCGTCCCGCACCACGACGTCCCGTAGTCCCGCCGCAAGTTTGCCCACGTCGGGATCGGACGGGAGGACTCCTTCGGCCACGCGGGCCAATGCGCTGCGCCACGCATCGAGACGTTGCTGGCGCCAGCCAGCCATGTCCCTGTCACGCGATGCCCACGATCTTTCATGAGCCCTGTGCGCCTTGCGTCGCCGTTCGGCGGGCGCCTGGGCGCGATGTGCCGTGCCGTGTGGCTGTGCACGAAACGCTCGAACCACCGTCTTGGGAGCCGGGGGAACGACGTGGCCGTCATCTGGGCAACAGCGAGGATCCACGCATTCCGGAGAGCGGTACCGGCCGCGCGCCACCGCCCATGCGTCCACGACCTCGATGTGTGCGGCCAGGGCCTGCCGCGCCGCGACGGTGGTGCGGGTGCCGTCTGTGTCGGCGATACCGCCGTAGCCCACCACGATGGCGCGGTTCGCACCCACCTGCGACAGGTGGCCCGCGGCAATCGAACACATAACGCGCGCGCAATCGGCTATCGCGAACTCGGCGGCGTCGGCACGCAGCACAGGGCGCATGATCCCCGACTCGGTGAGTCCCACGATGACCACGGAGTCGACGGGGGTGAATCCCAGCATCAGCGCAATGGTGGCGATGAACTCGCCAGGCTCGCTCAGTTTCAAGGTCATGCCGACACCGTGGCAGGGTCCGCACGGCTGCAGTCGAGGGAAACTTCCGAGATGTGGGCAAGCAACTCAAGGTCAGCCTGGGTACGACACGCGCCCTAGTCTGGTCGGATGGACGACGCCACACGCACCGCAAGGGTTGACGACGTCATTGTCACGGCACTCGGCCAGGTTGCCACCGACATCGCGCCCGCGACCCACAGCCCGCAAGAACTTCTGGCACCGGTGTGTGAGTTGGCCGCCAGGGGCAAGCGGATGCGCGCACTGTTGGTGGTCAGCGCTCACGATGCGTGTGACGGTCAAGAATCCGACCGCGCTACCCTCGTGGCCGGGGCGGTCGAGCTCTTCCAGACCGCGGCACTCATCCATGACGACGTTCTCGACCGCTCGGACACGCGACGGGGGGCGACCTCGACCCACCGCAGCCTTGAGGCGCTTCACTCGTCCCAGGCGTGGCTGGGCGACGCCGAGAGATTTGGGGTAGGCGGCGCGATTCTTGCTGGCGATCTTGCCCTGATGGCCAGTCACCATACGTTGGCTACCGCGATCATCGGCCTCTCGCGCGACGTGGCGACGGCTGTGGGGCGGCGCTTCGCCTCCATGGTGAGCCTGTGTACCGCGGGCCAGTATCTGGACATCCGGCTCGCGGCGCAGCCGTTGGCAACGCTCGGCCAGCACACCGAGGACATCGTCGCGACGATGCGAGCCAAGACGGCGTCGTATACGGCCGAGGGGCCGCTCGCCTTGGGCGCCGCGCTTGCCGGGGCCAGCGGTGACACGGTCCACCAGTGGGCCGCCGTGGGTGTGCCGTTGGGTATCGCCTTCCAACTGCGGGACGACCTGTTGGGCATCGTCGGAAAACCCGAGACGACGGGCAAGCCCGCTGGCGACGACCTCCGTGAGGGCAAGCGCACCTTACTGTTGTCTTTCGGCATCGATCGCACCGATAGCGCTGGCCGCGCCGTGCTCGCCGGGACGGTGGGCAACGAGTCCGCCTCGGCCGTGGATGTCGCGGCGGCGGTGGATGTGCTCCACGCCTCGGGCGCGGTCCTCGCCGTCGAAAGCCACATTCAGGACTACGCCGATCGGGCACGCGAAGCGTTGGGTGCTCTCGCGATAGACGCTGCCCATCGCGCTCGACTTGAGAGCCTCATCGACTCGACCGTCTCCCGCGCGGCCTAAAGTACTGCGCCCACGCGCGGTTCCTAGAAAACGGTCTGGGCCAGCCGCCGCACAGGAGCCCGCTTGCCGGATCGCAAAGCGTCCAGGGGCGTGGCGGCGAGTTCGTCGTGCGTCGTCGTCAGCCATTCGACGATGACGTCGTCGCTCAGGCCTGCATCGGCCAAGACCGTGACGGTGCCGCGCACGGTCGCGAGAACCTCTGGACCGTCGTCGCCGTCGACGATTTGCCCGGCGGGTAGATACAGCGCGTTATTGTCTCCACGCCTGGTGGCGATCAGGTGACGCTCTCGCAACAACTCCCTGACTCGGGACAACGGCACGCCGAGGGCCTCGGCGCACTCGGGGACGCTCAACCATTCGCTCACGTGACAAGCGTAGCGAGCAACCTCGCCTCCCTTGTGCTCCCGGACAGGAACAACTACAGTCACATCTGTCACAATTATCACATGGGTCTCGTGAGTATCGCGACGCCCAGCGGAAGGAGCCGCCATGGACGCGCGCACGGGCACCCTGAGAGCCATCGCCACCTCGCTGACCACCACCGCTGCCATTGCCCTCGTGTCGTTGCCGGCGCAAGCGGACATCGACCATGTGGTGGCTCCCGGAGATACGGTGTCGCGCCTGGCAGCCAGATACGGCGTCCCCACCTCCCGCATCATCGCCGCCAACGACCTCGACGCGTCAGCCACGATCTACCTCGGCGAGCGCCTGAGCATCCCCACCTCTTCGCCTGCACCGTCCACGCTCAAGCACGTGGTGGTGCGCGGCGACACCGTGTGGGACCTTGCCGCATCCTACGGAGTCGCCGTTTCGGATCTTCTGCGCGCAAACTCGCTCGACGCGATGGCGACGATCCGTATCGGGCAGACGCTCGCAATTCCCATCCCCGCCAACTCCCCTGGCCAGCCGGCAGCCATCGCACCTGCACCGATCCAGGCGTCAACCTACATCGTTGCGGGTGGAGACACGGTGTGGTCCATCGCCCGTCGGTTCCAGACCTCCGTGACGGCCCTTGCACAGAGCAACACCCTGAGAAACCCGTCCCTCATCCGGGTGGGCCAAGCGCTCACCGTGCCCGCGCGCACGGCCACACCGGTGCTAGCCACCGACTCGAACATCGGCTCGGTGTCCCCGACCTCCTCCACATATGTGGTGCAGGCGGGCGACACCGTCTCGTCGATCGCGGCACGCTACGGCACCACCGTGCCCGGCATCGTCGCCACCAACGCACTGGCCAATCCGGCGATGATTCGCATCGGCCAAGTGCTCACCGTGCCCGCAGGTGCGCCCACCGCACTTGTGGGCAGCACCTTCCTCGGCCGCACCTACCCCGCCTCCGTGGTCGCCGCAGCCAACGTCAACAAAGCAACGCTCAACTCGATGCAGGTACCTAGTCGCACGCAGATGCGGCAGCTCGTCATCGATACGGCCCACAGCATGGGAGTGGACTCAGCGCTCGCCCAAGCGATCGCCTACCAGGAGTCGGGATTCGACCAGCGAGCCGTCTCCCCGGCCAACGCGGTCGGCACGATGCAGGTGATCCCTTCCTCGGGCGAGTGGGCCTCCACCCTGGTGGGGCGCGACCTGAACCTGCTGATCGCACAAGACAATGTGACCGCTGGCGTCGCGATCTTGAGACAACTTCAACGTAAGGGCACCTCGTTGGACATTGCGATCGCGGGCTACTACCAGGGGGAGCGGTCCGTCAGGACAAGAGGAATGAACTCTGACACGGTCCGGTACGTTGCATCAGTGAAATCCCTCATGGCCCGTTTCGACTAGATCACGATCGGGACGGCCTCCCACCATGTGCCCCTACCGACTCATTAGAATGTGATTGTGGCCGAGACGCTTACCGACCCCATGCTCGGCCGTCTAATCGACGGCCGCTACGAGGTGCGCGAACGCGTGGCCTCCGGAGGCATGGCGACCGTATACCTCGCGCTCGATCGGCGCCTCGAAAGGCTCGTAGCCGTCAAGGTGATGCACGCCGATCTGGGTTCCGAGCGGGAACGCCGCGAATTCGCTTCACGCTTCCGCCGGGAGGCCAAGGCCTCCGCCCGCCTGACTCATCCAGGCATGGTGAGGGTCTACGACCAAGGCACCGACGGCGACATCTCCTACCTCACAATGGAGTACGTCGAAGGGGAGAATCTGCGGGCCCGCCTCCACCACGAGTCGACCCTGCCTGTCGGCGAGGCGCTTGGCATCGTCGAAGCGGTCCTGGACGCCCTCAACGCTGCCCACCGCCAAGGCCTCGTGCATCGAGACGTCAAGCCCGAAAACGTCCTCATCGACGAGGACGGTCGCCCCAAATTGGCTGACTTTGGCCTGGCCCGCGCCGTGACGGAGGTGACGGCAACCTCCACGGGAACCATCATGGGCACCGTCGCCTACCTCGGCCCCGAACTCGTCTCCAGCGGCACCGCCGATTCCCGCACGGACGTGTATGCGACCGGAATCCTGCTTTTCGAGGCGCTCACCGGGCGTCAACCCTTCACCGCCCCCAGTGCGATCGAAGTGGCGGCGCGCCACGTCCACGAGGACATCCCCGCCCCTTCCACGTACGTCCCGTGGCTTCCCGCAGAAATCGACGACCTGGTCTTGACTTTGGCGGCCCGTGAACCAGGCGACCGCCCCGTCGACGCCGGGGCGGCGCTCGCCATGTTGCGCCAGTCACGCGCCATGATCGACGATCCCACGCTCGACCGCCGGGCCGACCCACCATCGGGAACCGTTCCGGTAGTCGACGACGACACCGCGATTCTCGACGCGGTTGCCCCCGGCTCGACCATCGCACTACCCATAGGAGCCGGCACCCCCGCTTTCGCACCCATCGATGGCGAGATCGTCGATGACGACCCCGAGGCCGTGGAGCCGATGCAAGAAAACCGCCGCGTGGGCCTATGGGTGGGCGCGGTGGTGGCCACCCTGATCGTCCTGTTCGGCCTCGGCGCGTGGTGGTACACCACCCAGGGCCCCGGCGCCTACACGACGGTGCCTCCGGTGGCTGGCGAAACCTCGAGCGATGCCCGGGCGATTCTGGAGAGCGCTGGTTTGGTGGTGCTGCCCCAGCAGGAGTTCTCGGACGACGTCCCGCCGGGCCTGGTCATTGGCACCAGTCCGGGCGCGCAGGAACAGATCGGCAAGGGCGAGACCGTCACGTTGACCGTGTCCAAGGGCCAGCGCATGGAAACCGTGCCGCGTGTGGTGGGGATTCCCGAGGCCGACGCCTTGGACATCTTGGGCCAAAGCGGCTTCACCGTGGGCACCAAGAACGCCGTGTATTCGGACACGGCTCCCAAGGGTGAGATCACCTCCATAAGTCCTGCCGCCGACGAGTCCGTACCGTGGAACACCCCCATTGACCTTGTGATCTCGAAAGGCCCCGCGCCCGTCCAGGTGCCGAACGTGATCGGACTCACTGAGGAGCAAGCCAAGGAACTGCTGACCGGCGCGAACTTTGCCATGGTCGTGACGGTCGAGTACGGCCGCAGCAACGATGTCGGCAAGGGCGAGGTCTTCGCGGCCGATCCCGCCCCCGGTTCAGAATCGACGCGGACCGCGTCGATCACTTTGCGGGTCTCCGAAGGAAAGCCGCTGGTGACGATAGCCAACTACATCGGCATGGACGTGAAGGTGGCGCAGAAGGCGGCGAAGAATGCAGGACTCAAGGTGACACTGGGCGGAAAGTGGCCCTTTAGTTCCCAAAACTCCATCTCTGACCAGTACCCCGCGCCTGGCACGCAAGTCGAATCGGGGTCGGAAATCTTCCTCGAATACAACTAGCGTCAGCCGCAGGCCAACGGCTTGCTGTCGTCGTGGACCTAGTCGTCCACCGACAGTTCTTCGAGCGGCAGTTGGTTGCGATGGGACAATAATCCCGACACGAGAAACGCCATCTCGAGCGACTGTTGGTGGTTCAGGCGCGGATCGACCTTGGTCTCATAGCGTCGGGCGAGTCCCTCGTCGTCAATCTCCGCGGTGCCCCCCATGACCTCTGTGACGTCGTCGCCCGTGAGCTCCACGTGGAGTCCGCCAGGGACGGTGTCGAGTGCACGGTGCACCTCGAAGAAACCCTTGACCTCATCCAGGATGGTGTCGAAGCGACGCGTCTTGAAACCGGACTCCGACGTGAACGTGTTGCCGTGCATCGGGTCGGTCAGCCACGTGACGCTCGCCCCCGCGTCGCGTACGCCTGCAACAATTCCGGGCAGCACGTCGCGCACCTTGTCTGCGCCCATGCGCGCCACCAGGGTGATGCGGCCGGGAACGTTGTCGGGATTGAGGCGGTTCGCAAGCGCCACGGCATCGGCCGCCGTGCAGGTGGGACCGAGCTTGATGCCGATCGGGTTGTGGACCTTTGACATGAACTCGACGTGCGCGCCGTCGAGTTGGCGGGTGCGTTCGCCGATCCAGAGGAAGTGGGCCGAGCAGTCGTACGCCAGTCCGGAGCGTGAATCGATACGCGTTAGCGCCCGCTCGTAGTCCAGCAACAATGCCTCGTGACTCGAGAAGAACTCGACGGTCTTGAGCGCCTCGAAGTCACCACCGGCGGCTTCCATGAACCGCACGGCCCGATCGATCTCCCCCGCCACCTTGTCGTACGCCGCATACGCGGGGTTTGCAGCGAAGCCGCGGTTCCACTGGTGCACGCGACGCAGGTCTGCGAAACCTCCGGTGGTGAAGGCCCGGATCAGATTGAGGGTCGACGCGGACACGTGGTACGCGTCCACAAGCCGCTCCGGGTTGGGCCTTCTGGATTCAGGATCGAATGCCGAATGGTTGACGATGTCACCCCGGTACGCGGGTAGCGTCACGCCATCCCTGGTCTCCCAGTCGGAGGAACGCGGCTTCGCATACTGTCCAGCCATCCGCCCGATTTTCACGATGGGCGTCGAGGCGCCGTAAGTGAGCACGACCGCCATCTGGAGGATCGTTTTGATCTTGTTGCGGATCCGGTCCGCGGTCGCCTCGGCGAAGATCTCGGCGCAGTCGCCTCCCTGCAACACAAACGCGTCACCCCGGCCAGCCGCCGCGAGGTGGCCGCGTAGCACGTCGGCCTCACCCGCGAACACCAGCGGCGGCACCTGCTTGAGCCTCGTCACCGCGCGCTGCAGCGCGTCTGTGTCGGGCCAGTTGGGCTGTTGTCGGGATTCGCACGTGAGGTAGTCGTCAACCCCAGCGGCGACGAGCTTCTCGTCCGTCGAGGTCATGACTGCCCGATATCAGCCAACAGATCGACGTACCAGGGCGTGGATGTGTCGAACCGCTTGTGACCGGCGATGCGTGGGAACTCGATGCACTTGAGGCGACCACCGTCCTCCTCGTCGTGCCCCACCACGCCCGGTTCGCCGCGAAGCGCGCACTCCACCGCGTAGTCGGTCATCGACTTGATCAGGCGCAAGTCCTCGACGTTGGCACGGGCAGAGCGAGAGAAGTACCCCGACTTCTGCACCATGACCTTGTCGGCGCCGATGCGCTCGGCGAACTGCTGGGCGAACCACTTTCCCGGGTTGATGGTGTCGAGCTTGACGTGTCCGAAGGGGTCGCGCTCCACCGTGCCGCCAGCCTCCTCGATTTCCTCGATAATCTCCGGTACTCCCGCACCCTCAGACAGGAAGATGTTGACATTGCCCACCGAGTCCATGACGGCCCTGAGGCGGTCGGCTTCGGCATCGAGGTCGATGGGCTGCTCGGGAACGTACACCGCGTGAATGTCCCAGCGCTGCCGCGACAGACCAATGTCGGGGACCCACTCGCGGGTGTCGAGCCATTGGCGGTACTTGAGCGAGGCCGCAGCGGTCAACCAGCCACTCGCACGACCCATGACCTCGTGCACGATCAGCATGCGCGGAGACGAACGGTGCTCGCCGATGACGTTCTGCGCGAACACGGAGGCCTGGTCGGCGGCACTCCACGCGCCGAGGCTCTGGCGGATGGGGACGATGTCGTTGTCGATCGTCTTGGGCAGACCCACCACGGTCAGCGGGTAATCGTGCGCCTCAAGGTACGCGGCAAGGTCGGCTGCGGCCGTGTTGGTGTCGTCGCCACCAATCGTGTGAAGCACATCGACGCCGTCCTTGCGAAGTTGCTCTGCGGCAACCTCAAGCGGGTTCTCCCCTTCCTTGACGAGGCCGCGCCTGACGCAGTCCTCGACGTTGGTGAACTTAACGCGCGAGTTGCCGATGGGCGAGCCGCCGAACTCGTGGAGGACGCCAGCCTTGTCGCGCACGGCATCCGTCACGACAACCGAATTGCCGGTGAGAAGACCCCAGTAGCCGTGCTGGTAGGCGACGATCTCTACGTCCGGCGCGATCTCGGTGTAGCGACCAATGAGGCCACCGACGGCCGATGACAGACAGGGAGCAAAGCCTCCTGCGGTGAGCAACGCGACGCGACGAACGGACATGCGACAAGCCTTTCAGGTGGGGGGTTTCCCGCTCATTCTAGGGGGGCACGAAAGGCCCAGTGGCGACGCGGGTCCTTGGCAATGCGGACGATGTGGCCGGTCAGGACTCCTGGGCGTCGTCCTCGCCGTCCGCCTTGGCCAATTCGCGCTTGTACTGCGCGCAGTCGCGGTCGACGTATTCTTGGCCGGACATCGCGCGGATCTCTCCCATCACGGTATCCGTGAGTTCGCGCAACGCATCGCGGTCCTCTTGAAGGCCCCGATAGGCGTCGATGTGGATGGGGGCACCGATGCGCACGCCAATGTCTTCGCGAGTCGGAAGTCGTTGGCCGATGGGTTGCGCCACGTCCGTACCAATCATCGCCACAGGAACGATCGGAACATCGGCCTCAATCGCGAGTCGCGCCACACCTGTCTTGCCGCGGTACAGGCGGCCGTCCGGGCTGCGTGTACCTTCGGGGTAGATACCGAGCAGTTCACCGCTATCCAGTACCTGCATGCCCGTGCGCAATGCGGCCTCTGAGGCCTTGCCCCCGCCCCGGTACACGGGAATGGTGCCTACCCCCTTCATGAACGCCCTGGTCGCCACTCCCTTCATCCCTTTGCCCGTGAAATACTCCGCCTTGCCCAGGAACACCACCTTGCGTTTCAGCACCAGCGGCAAAAACACTGAGTCAGAGAATGACAGGTGGTTCGATGCCAAGATCGCGCCGCCGTGTTCGGGGACGTGCTCCGCACCCTCGACCCACGGCTGGTAATAGACCTTGAGTCCGGGACCGAGCAACACATGCTTGAACAGTTGGTAGTACATGGGTCTCCTCGTGTTCAGGCTACCGCGGTGTCATGTCGAGCGGCACGGCCTCGCGGGCGAGGGCTGCCGCTCCCACGATCCCCGCGTCATTTGCCATGTCCGCAGCAAGGATGGGCGGCACGGGACGATGGCCACGAGCCGTCAGGTGCTCGAAGAACGCTTCGCGGGCAGGCTCAAGCATAAGGTCTCCGGCAGCGATCACGCCACCTCCCACGACGAATACCTCGGGGTCGAGAACCGCTGCCACCTGCGCACACCCCTCGCCGATCCACCGGCCCAGGTCGGCCAACAATTCGATTCCCAACTGGTCCCCGTCAAGGGCGGCTGCGGTGACGTTGGGACCGGTGATGGCGTCGGGGGTGCCGCCTGCGCGCTCGATCAGGCCAGCGGCGTGAGCCGGGCGATCGATGGCGGCCCTGCGCGCCTCGCGCGTCAGCGCAGAGCCGGAGGCGTACTGCTCCCAACAACCCTTTTGCCCGCAGCCGCAGGGCTGTCCGTCGGGCACCATGCGCACGTGACCCAATTCGGCGGCGAAACCATACGCCCCCCGCACGAGTTCTCCGTCGACCACCATCGCGGAACCCAGCCCCGTTCCGATAGTCAGCATGACCATCGTGCCCGTGCCCTTGCCCGCGCCGTAGACGTACTCCGCCCACCCGGCCGCGTTGGCATCGTTTTCGACGACCACGGTGACGTCCTCGCGGCCCAACAGTGATCGAACGTTGTCCCCCAAGGGGTAATCGCGCCAGGCGATGTTGGGCGCGAAGTTCATGTGATTGCGGTCCGAACTGGCGAATCCTGCGGCCGCGAGCCCTACGGCACGCACGTCGTATCGTGTAGACAACTCTGCCACCGCATCGGCGATAGCACCATCAATGCTCGTGGGGTCCTGCGGTCGAGTGGGGCGTCGCACCTTCGCCAAAATGGTGCCCGCGCTGTCGACCACACCCACAGCGATCTTGGTTCCCCCAATGTCGACACCCACCGAGTCCACTTCAGTCCCTTCAGATGTATGTCAATCAATCTCCCCGAGGGTATCGTGAGCGCAACCGATCACCTTGCCAAGGGAGTCAACATGAGTGATGCCCCTGTTCCAGCGCGCAACATCATGGCGCTTGTGACCGATTCTTGGGCGTTGCACGCCAATACAGTCGTGTTGCGCTACACCGACCCAGAAGACCGGTGGATCGACGTCACCGGGGCCGAGGCGCGCGAACATGTCGACGCGGTGGCCAAGGGCCTCATCGCGCGGGGCGTGCGCCCTGGCGACACGGTAGGCATCATGTGCCGCACGCGCTTCGAGTGGACCGTGCTGGACCTGGCCATCTGGTCGGCGGGCGCCGTTCCCGTTCCCGTCTACGACACGTCGTCGGCGTCGCAGATCGACTGGATCACCTCAGACGCCAACATCGCCACCCTCTTTGTCGAAACCGACGCCCATGCGGCGTTGGCGCGCAAGGTCGCCTCCGATTCCGAGTCGCCGCTGACCGCCATTGAGGTGATCGACAGGGGTGCCCTCGATGCGCTCATGGCCGAAGGCGCAAGTGTGAGCGACGACGAACTCGAGTCGCGCCGCACCGCCGCGGGTCCCGACGACTTGGCCACCATCATCTACACGTCGGGCACCACGGGTCGCCCGAAGGGCGTCCGTCTCACCCACGGCAACTACACCGTCCATATCGCCGGAATCCACGACGAGTTGCGCGACGTCTTGTTCGAGGAGGGCGCCTCGACCGTCATGTTCTTGACGCTCGCGCACTCGCTCGCAAGACTCGTCGAGGTCGCACTCGTGGCGTCGGGCACCATCATGGGTTTCTGCCCTGATTCCTCCAAGCTGGTGGCCTACATGGGCACGTTCAAGCCGACTCTGATCCTGGCCGTCCCACGAGTCTTCGAGAAGGTCTACACGTCGGCAGAGCAGAAGGCCGCCGCTGGCGGCAAGGTCAAGATCTTCCGCTGGGCAGCCAAGCAGGCCATCGACTACTCGAAAGCTCTCGACGCGCCCGAGGGACCGTCGCTGGCGCTCACGCTACGCCACCGGATCGCCCACCGGCTGGTGTTGCAGAAGATCGTCAATGTGCTTGGCGGGAATGGTCACTGGGCAATCTCGGGCTCCGCGCCGCTTGGCGAACGGTTGGGGCACTTCTATCGCGGGCTGGGCCTCGTGGTGCTGGAAGGTTACGGCCTGACCGAGAGCAACGCGGCATCCCACGTCAACCGGCCAAGCCGCGCGAAGATCGGTACGGTCGGCAAGCCGTTGCCCGGCATCGAAGTCAAGATCGCGGACGACGGCGAGGTCCTGTTGCGCGGTCCGTCGCTGTTCGCCGGCTACCACCACAATCCTGACGCGACGGCAGCGTCGTCCCGGGACGGCTGGTTCATGACGGGCGACATCGGGGTGGAGGACGATCAGGGCTACCTCACCATCACGGGTCGCAAGAAGGAGATCCTCGTGACCGCGGGGGGCAAGAATGTGGCCCCCGCGCTCCTGGAGGACCGCCTGCGGGCGTACCCCCTCATCTCTCAGTGTGTGGTGGTCGGCGATGGCAAACCCTTTATCGCTGCACTGATCACGATCGACGCGGAAGCCCTTCCGGGGTGGCTCAAGGCCAAAGGTCTGCCCGAGATGCCGGTGGAGCAGGCGGTCGCGGACACGACGGTGCGCGCACATCTCGACAAGGCGGTCGAGCGGACCAACAAGGCAGTCTCCCGCGCGGAGTCGATCCGCAAATACGAGGTGGTCCTTGAGGACTTCACGATCGCGAACGGCTACCTCACGCCCTCCCTCAAGGTCAAGCGCGAGCGCGTGATCGTCGACTACCACGAGCGCATTGAGAATCTGTACGCATCTGGACCGGCGTCCTAACTGGCACGTTCATCCCGCACAAGTCGCAACGGCGGCAACAGCCCGCCTTGCGACATGGCGGTGATGGCCGCCGCTTGGACTTCGTCCACCTCAATGGTGTGGGGGCGACGCGTGACCGTGAGGAAGGACACCACGCAGTCGCCGCACGCTGGGCCGCGTGCCGTGCACTCATCGCATTCGATCAACATGTCTGCCACGCTAGACGCGACCCCTGACATGTGGGCCGGACGACGCCATCGCCCGTCTGTCTGACCCGTGACATAGCGTCGTGCCCATGACCACCGACGTCCCCGATATCCGCCGTCATCTGGATGGCGTGCAAGTCGGGCTCGACCAGATCGGCGAGCCTCTCTACTCGACCACGTTCGTCGTGGTAGACCTCGAGACAACGGGAGGCTCCCCCACCTCGAGCGCCATCACCGAGATCGGTGCGGTCAAGACGCGCGGAGGCGAGATCATCGGCGAATTCCAGACCCTCGTGGATCCCGGCGTGTCCATTCCGCCGATGATCGTGGCTCTCACGGGCATCACCGATGCCATGCTCATCGCCGCGCCCACCATCGAGCAGGTGCTTCCCGGGTTCCTGGAATTTTTGGGCGACGCCGTGTTGGTCGCGCACAACGCGCCCTTCGACGTCGGGTTCCTCAAGTCCGCGTGCCGCCAACACGGCTACCAGTGGCCGGGAAATGAGGTCGTAGACACGGTGACCCTGGCCCGCCGGGCGACCACGAAGGAGGAGGCTCCCAACAAGAAGTTGTCGACTCTGGCGCGAGCCTTCGGCACCGCCGTCACACCGAACCACCGGGCGCTTGAGGACGCCCGCGCCACGTCGGAGATCCTCCACCACATGCTGGAACGGCTGGCTCGATTTGGTATCACCCATCGAGAAGACCTGGACGCCCTGCGCAATCCGATGCCCGAGAAGCTGCGCAAAAAGGCGGCGATGGCGGACAAGGTGCCCGCGCAGCCCGGCGTCTACATCTTCCGAGGGCCTCAAGGCGAACGCCTGTACGTCGGTACCTCCAAGAACCTGCGCTCGCGCGTCAAGTCGTACTTCACTCGCGGCGAGCAGCGCCGCCCGATCCGGGAAATGCTCGAACTCGCCGTGGGTGTGGACACGCACGTGTGCGCCACGGATCTTGAGGCAAGGGTGGTCGAGGTGCGGATGATCGACCGGTATCGGCCGCGCTACAACCGGCGTTCAACCCGTCCCGAAAGGACGGCTTGGATCGGCTTCACCGACGAGCGCTACCCGCGGCTGCGCGTCACCCGTTCTCCTTCCGGCGCAGGCGGGCTCGTGGGGCCGATGCGGGGCGCCAGCCAATCACGGGCCGCCATCGAGGCCGTTCAGCACGCCTTGGGGGTGCGCACGTGCACGACGCGGCTAACGATCGTGCCGCGAGTAGGCGCCCGAGCGTGTCTGCTGAAGGACCTTGGCCAGTGTGCCGCGCCGTGCGTGGACGGAGTGGACTCGGGGTACGACGCCGCGGTCCAAGCCGCGACGGCCGCGCTCCAGGGCGACCCTTCTCCAGTAATCGACGCTCTCGCCCAGACCATCAAGGAGCACGTGCGCAGGCTCGACTTTGAGAGCGCGGCCACCTTGAGGGACGGAATATCGGCTCTCGTCGATGGCACCATGCGGTCGCAACGCCTGCAGTCGCTACGGGGCGTGCGCCTGGTGGCCGTCAAACGTTCGGGGAGCGGATTCGACGTGGTCAGCGTGGTCGACGGTGTGCTTGCGGGGTCGGCACGGGTGAGTCAGGGCGTGTGGGCCGCGTGCGCTCGGCTTCGCGACGAATGGGAGCAGGCCACTGCCGATGCCCTGGTCGAGGAGCGCGAGTTGATCGTGCGGTGGCTCGAATCCGACGGTACACGACTGGTCTTCATCGAGGGCGAGTGGAGCAGCCCCGCGATGGGCGCGGCCAGGCACGTCCACTGGGTCAGCGCCCGCGATCTCGATCGCGACAGTGTCGAGCACCTGCGCCGCTAAAGCGCGCGGACCGTTGGTGAAGTTTCAGGCCTGAGTCGCCTTCGCCCATCGATGCAGGGTGGCCTCCGCGGCGCCGGAATCGATCGCATGAGCGGCCGCCACCATGCCCGCCTTGACGCGGGTGACCAGATCGTCGGCGTCCGTTCCGGGAAGCGTCCCGTCCGCGGCGATCGCCAGCGCGGCGTTGGCGATGACCGTTTCGCGCACCGGGCCGCTCTCCCCCGCCAACACCGACCTCACCACCGCGGCGTTCTCGTCGAACTCGCCGCCTCGCAACGCCTCAATGTGGATGGGATGCAGCCCGAGGTCGGCCACAGCGTCGATGACCGACTCTGTGACCACACCAGCCCGCACGTCCCACACGCGGGTGGGTGCCGTGGCAGCCAACTCGTCGAGCCCGTCCTCGTTGCGAAACACCGTTCCCGCGCGGCCGCGCATGGCAAGAACCTGCGCGATGACGGGAGCAAGGGCGGCGGACGCCGCACCGATCGCACTCACGGCGGGCTGGGCCGGGTTGGTGAGCGGACCCAGCACGTTGAAGATGGTGGGGATGCCGAGTTCCTTTCGCACGGGACCGGCGAAACGCATGGCCGGGTGGAACTTGACGGCGTAGCAGAAGGTGATGCCAACCTCCTCGACCACCTCAGCCACGCGCTGGGGCTCAAGGTCGAGGTTGACGCCAAGCGCGGCCAAGACATCCGACGATCCGGTGGTGGACGACGCGGCACGGCTACCGTGCTTGACCACCTTCAGACCCGCGCCAGCGATCACGAGCGCCGCCATAGTGGAGATGTTGACGGTGTTCGCCTGATCGCCCCCAGTTCCCACGACATCCACACAACGACCAGGGATGTCGATGTGCGCAGCGTGGGCAAGCATCGTCTCCACCATGCCATCGACCTCGAGGGCTGTGGCTCCCTTGGTCTGCATTCCCATCAAGAAGGCACCCAACTGCGCATCGGTGGCACGCCCTGTGAAAACCTCATCGAGCATCCACGCCGTGTCGGCCGCGTCGAGGTCTTCGTCGAACGACAGGCGCATCAGGATGTCGGGCCACGTTGCCATGAGGGTTCCTCCGGTACAGCGTCAATAGGGCGTGGGGTGCTTAGGCGCTCGCCGTGTCGGGTGCGAACAGTGCATCAACCGCGTCCTTGACTACCGACGGATCGATCGGGTGCGCAACCACGACATCGGCTTCGGACCAGGTCGCCAGCCAGGCATCGTCCATCCGCCCCACGAGGAGCAAGATGGGCGGACACACAAAAAGTTCGTGTTTGAACTGTCGTGCGAGGCCCATGCCTCCCGACTTGGCGGCCTCGCCGTCGAGAATCATCATGTCGAACACCGTGCTGTCCGCCTGAATCACGGTCCCCTCGTGCGTTGCCGTCTCCGTCCACTCGACCGGCCTGCCCGAAGAGGTGGGACCCACCGCAAGCCTGATCTTGTCACGCACCGTGACGTCGTCGCTGTAGAGCAAGATATGGATGGGCTGGAGTTCCAAGGTGTCGCCGTGGCGAACAGTGACATCGTTCATGGTGTCCATTCTGGCACGGCGCGCAGGGGTGTGCTCCGGCCCGAACTTCACCGACACCCGGGACCTTTGCTGGCGCGCGCGCCAAAGACAGGCATAATGGGGGCATGTCCCACGCACCAGCGGCGATGCCATCCCCGATCCATGCTACGCGGCCCAATCGAGTGGCAGTCGGGACCATAGTCTGGCTTAGTTCGGAACTGATGTTCTTCGCGGGCCTTTTCGCCATGTACTTCACGTTGCGCGGCGAGGCCCCGGGCGAGTGGGCCTCCGGTACGTCGCTTCTAAACGTACCGTTCGCCTTGCTAACGACATCGATCCTGGTCGCGTCATCTTTCACCGCTCAGGCGGGCGTGTGGGCGGCCGAGCGCTATCAACGCCGACGTACGGGCCCCCTGTGGGATTTCCGTCGCTGGGGCGTACACGAGTGGTTTGTGGTGACGTACACCCTGGGTTCCGTCTTCGTCGCTGGCCAGGTGTTTGAATACACGGCGCTGGTACAAGAGGGCCTCACGATCTCGTCGTCGCCCTACGGCTCGGCGTTCTACCTGGCCACCGGCTTTCACGCCCTCCACGTCATCGGCGGATTGATCGCCATGCTGTTCGTGTTGGGTCGGTCTTTCGTCGCCAAGAAGTTCGGTGTACTCGAGGCAACCACCACGATCGTCGTGTCGTATTACTGGCACTTTGTCGACGTGGTTTGGGTCGCCCTGTTCCTGGTCATCTACGGTCTGCAATAGGGGGATACGATGCGCGCCCTTGCCTTGAAGCGTCACCGCCGCACCGCTCCGTTCGTCTTGATACTCGTGCTCCTTGTGGGACTCACCATGGCCGCGTATGCGACGCAGTCACGCCCAGCCGAAGGGGCCATCTCCACGGCCAACGCCATCGGTGAAGGCCAGAAGTTGTTCGCCGCGAACTGTGCCTCGTGTCACGGCATCGGCGCACAGGGCCAAACTGGCGTTGCCCCTTCTCTCGTGGGAGTCGGCGCCGCCGCCGTCGATTTCCAGGTGGGTACGGGGCGCATGCCTCTGCAGGCATCGGGACCGCAGGCGATCGTCAAAGACGTCCAGTTCAATGCGACCCAGATTGCCCAACTGGCCGCCTACGTCGCCTCGCTCGGGCCCGGTCCGGCGGTTCCCGATGCCGAGGCGGTAGACCCGGCGCTCGGCGATCCCGCCCGCGGCATGGAGTTGTTCCGGGCGAACTGCGCCATGTGTCACGGCTCTGTCGGTGGAGGCGGCGCCCTCACTCAAGGCAAGTATGCCCCGTCACTGTGGGGGACCACTCCTACCCACATCTACGAGGCCATGCTGGTGGGCCCGCAGTCGATGCCCGTGTTCAACGATGCGAACATCACCCCCGAAGACAAGCGCGACATCATTGCCTACCTCGATGAGCAGCGCGGTGCGGCTGCTGGCGGACTCAAACTTGGCACCATTGGCCCCGTGGCAGAGGGCCTGTGGGCGTGGTTGCTTGGCATGGGAATCATCGTGGGCTTCACCGTGTGGATCGGGGTGCGTTCCTCATGAGTACCGATGACGTGACACCAGGAGGCGGCATCGTCGAGGACGAGTTCACCGATCCTGGCATCCCGACGCACCACCGGCCTCGCCGTGCAGACGTCGACCCCAAAGCAGCCAAGCGTGCCGAACTTCAGGTCGCGGCCCTGTTTGGCGTGTCCGTGCTCGGCACTGTCATCGCCATCTGGGCGTACCTCACTGCCGATGTCGGCGGCGACAACATCGCCGGAGTGCGCAACACCACCATGTTCCTCGGTGTGGGCCTCTTCTTGGCCATGATCGGCATCGGTACCGGTGCCATCCACTGGGCCAAGACATTGATGCGAGACCACGACATTGTCGAGGAACGACACCACCTTCGCTCCTCGGAGGAGGCTCGTGCTGGCGCCGTGGACAACCTCAAGCAGGGCGCCCGGGACTCTGGCATCGGCATCGGACGTCGTGGGTTGCTCAAAGGCTCCCTGGTGACAGCGCTCGCGATCGCCCCCCTGTCCGTGCTGGTGCCAGCCGTCGGAAACCTGGGCGGCGACTGGAATGTTTCCAAGCTCCGCAACACCATGTGGCGTCGGGGCATGCGCCTGGCGAAGGACCCCGGTGGTGGACTCATCAAGGCCGCAGACGTCACCATCGGCTCCGTGTTCCAGGTCATCCCCGACGGCCTCAACGAACTGGAGGAGGGCAAACTCGAGGAGAAGGCCAAGGCCGTGGTCCTTCTGATTCGCATGAACCCCGAGGACCTCAAGGTGCAGCCAGGGCGCGAAGACTGGTCGTTCGACGGCATCGTCGCCTACTCGAAGATCTGCACGCACGTTGGTTGCCCCGTGGCGCTCTACGAGCAGCAAACCCACCACCTGTTGTGCCCGTGCCATCAGTCCACGTTCGACGTGGCCGACGGCGCCAAGGTGGTGTTCGGGCCCGCCAATCGGCCGCTGCCACAGTTGCCTATCGCTGTGGACGACGAGGGCTACATCATCGCCAAGGACGACTTCAATGAGCCGATTGGCCCGAGTTACTGGGAGCGACTCAAGTGAGCGACGTGAAAGCTGCGCCCCCGGTCACTGGTGCCAAGCACGCGGCAGGTGGCACGGCGAACTACCTTGACGAACGCACCTCCATCGGCGCATTCACCAAGTTCATTGCCCGCAAGGTCTTCCCCGACCACTGGTCCTTCATGCTGGGCGAGATCGCCCTGTACTCCTTCGTGGTGCTGCTGTTGTCCGGCGTGATCCTCACCGCGTTCTTTGTCCCGTCGATAGAGCCGGTGGTGTACGACGGGTCCCTGGCGACGATGCAGGGAATCGAGATGTCCAAGGCCTTCGAATCGACACTCCGCATGTCGTTCGAGGTCCCCGGCGGGTTGCTCATGCGTCAGATTCACCACTGGGCGGCACTGATTTTCGCGGCCTCGATCTTGACCCACATGGCCCGCATCTTCTTCACGGGGGCGTTCCGCAAGCCCCGCGAACTCAACTGGTTGGTGGGCTTCACGCTCATGATCCTGTCGCTGGCTGCGGGTTTCACGGGCTACTCACTACCTGATGACGTACTGTCGGGCAACGGCCTACGCATCATCGACGGCGTGATCCGGTCGATGCCGATTCTCGGCTCGTACATCTCCTACGGTCTTTTCGGCGGCGAATTCCCTGGCGAAGACCTGATCCCCCGGCTGTTCACGGCGCACGTGTTGCTGGTGCCAGCCCTCATCCTGGGGCTCATTGCGTTGCACCTGTTCCTGGTGTTCCTCCAGAAACACACCCAATACCCGGGCGGCGGGCGCACCGACAAGAACGTGGTGGGCTTTCCCTTGTTTCCCGTGTACACGGCCAAAGCCGGGGGGTTCTTCTTCGTTGTTTTCGGCGTCATCGCTTTGCTCGGCGCCACTCTTCAGATCAACCCGGTGTGGAACTACGGTCCCTACGACCCTTCCATCATCTCGGCGGGAACCCAACCCGATTGGTACATGCTGTTCATCGACGGCGCGCTCCGCATCATGCCTGGTAACCTGGAGTACGTCATCGGCGGATACACGCTGTCGCTGAATATTCTCATCCCCGGCGTCGTGGTGCCCGGACTCTTCTTTGGCGCGCTGGCGCTGTATCCGTGGATTGAGGCCTGGGCAACGGGAGACCGAGGTGAAAGGCACATTCTTGATCGCCCGCGCAACGCCCCGGTACGTACGGCATTGGGTGTCGCGGCCATCACCTTCTATGTAGTGCTCGTGCTCGAAGGTTCCAACGACATTGTGGCCAACCTCTTCAGGCTGTCGATCAATGATCTCACCATCATGTTCCGGATCGCGGTGTTCGTGCTGCCGGTCTTGGCGTTCATTCTTACCAAGCGCATCGCCATGGGCTTGCAACGCAAAGACCGGGAACTCGTGTTGCACGGCCATGAGACGGGGCGCATCGTCCGCTTCGACGACGGCGAATACATTGAGGTCCACGAACCCCTCAACGACCAAGAACGTTGGGTGCGGGTGTCGTACACAGCGCTCAAGCCCCGCGAACCCGCACCCGAACTCAATGTCCACGGAGTGCGCCGCAAGGGGTATCGTTGGGATCGCTTCAAAGCGGCCTTGTCCCGCTTCTACTTTGAGGATCGCGTGGAGCCGGTGACGCCAGCGGAACTCGAGGAAGCCCAAGACCACCGCGCCCCTGTGGCGGAGTCCGAAGCCCCCCGGCCCGAGGTCGAGAAGTCAACAACCAGTTGAGTGTACGAACGGCAGTGCCCCCCATACACGTGTACACCCGAATGTGCTCGCATTTCCAGGCACGACACGTAAGGTATTCCTCGATAGGCTGGGCGCCAGGGCCTATGGAATGGTCTCCTCGCCGCGCACGTTGACGCCAGAGGTGGGCCCCTAGCCTTAGGGTCTGCACGGACTCGCCCGGACCGCCCGGGCACCGAAATGGAGGAAAAATGGCTGACTACACGCTGCCGGACCTCGACTACGACTACGGAGCACTCGCCCCGTCCATCGCAGGCGAAATCATGGAACTCCACCACTCCAAGCACCATGCCGCCTACGTGGCGGGCGCGAACACCGCGCTCGAGAAGATGGCCGACGCCCGCGACACCGACAACTTTGCCGCGATCGCCGGGCTTGAGAAGGCCCTCGCCTTCAACCTTGGCGGCCATACCAACCACACGATCTTCTGGACCAACATGTCGCCCGACGGCGGCGACAAGCCCACGGGCGCCCTGGCCACGGCCATCGACGAGCACTTTGGCTCATTCGACAAGTTCCAGGCCCACTTCACCCACACCTCCATGACCATCATGGGTTCCGGCTGGTCGATCCTCGCGTGGGACAGCATCGGCGAGAAGCTCGTCATCGTCCAGTTGTACGACCAGCAGGGCAATGTCCCAGTTGGCCTCATTCCGTTGCTCATGCTGGACATGTGGGAGCACGCCTTCTACCTACAGTACAAGAACGTGAAGGCCGACTACGTGGAGGCCTGGTGGAACGTCGTGGACTGGGCCAACGTGTCCGCCCGGTTCGCCAAGGCCTCGTCGACCACAGGCCTGATCGTCTAGAGTCCCTCCGCTTCACACAAGCCATGCCCACCTTCGTGGGTTCGCCCTGTCACTCCGTCTGCCCCACCAAGGGAGGGTCTGCCAGCAAGTGCGGGCCCGCCCTTGGTGTGTGTGGGGACATGTGGGGTTGCTGCGGCCGACGCTGGGGCTCGGTGAGTGCGGATGCTCGGCCTGGGGGCACGCAAGGAGTCCGCCGTGGCGGGTGCGTGAGTGCCCCGCTGAATTGGCAGGAGCGCCTGGCGGGTGCGTGAGTGCCCCGCTGAATTGGCTGGTGCGCCTGGCGGGTGCGTGAGTGCCCCGCAGTGCGGATTGGTGTCCAGCGCGATGCTTGTGCACCGCCCGCGCTTCCAGTGCGCATGCCAGACGTACCCGTGCCCTTGCGCCAGGCGTGTCACGATGGCAGACATGAAGGCAATCACCGCGTCCCACTCCGGCGGCCCCGAGGTCATGAGCCTGGCCGACGTGCCCGAACCCACCTGCTCCGACGACAAGGTTCGCGTGCGAGTCGAGGCCGCCGGGGTGAACTTCATCGACACGTATCGCCGCTCGGGCGTCTACAAGGTCGACTTCCCCATGATCCCCGGCAGCGAGGGCGCTGGCACAGTGATCGAGGCGGGGGCCGATGTCACGTGGGCCAACGAGGGCGACCGGGTCGCGTGGGCCTCCACGTCGGCGTCGTATGCCGAACAGGTCGTTCTTGGCCCGGGCGACTGCTACCACGTGCCCGAGGCAGTCACACCCGACGTCGCGGCCGCGTCGATGTTGCAGGGCCTCACGGCACACTACCTCGCCACGTCGTCGTTCGCCCTGGGCGAGGGCCACACCGCCCTGGTCCACGCGGGTGCTGGCGGGGTGGGGCTGCTCCTCACCCAGATGGCCGCCGCGCGCGGCGCACGCGTCATCGCGACAGTGTCGACCGCGGACAAGGCGGCGCTCTCGCGCGGAGCTGGCGCCGACGCCGTGGTTCGCTACGACCAGTTCGCTGACATCACGGCGGAACTTCCCCAGGCCGTGCGAGACCTTACCGAAGGGCGCGGCGTCAACGTCGTCTACGACGGCGTGGGCAAAACCACCTTCGACGCCTCGCTGGCGTCGCTGACCGTGCGCGGCACGATGGTGCTCTTTGGCGGCGCATCCGGCCAGGTTCCCCCGTTCGACGTGCAGCGCCTAAACGCGGGCGGCTCGCTTAGCATCACGAGGCCGTCGCTGGGGCACTTCCTCCGCACGGCCGACGAGCGGGCATGGCGCAGCGGGGAATTGTTCGCAGCGATCGCCGCCGGTGAGCTGAACGTGCGCATCGGCGCAAGGTTCCCGCTGGACGACGCCGCCGAAGCGCACCGCGCCCTCGAGGGACGCCGGACCACCGGCAAGGTCCTTCTCTTCCCGTGAGGCTCGCGGCCACTTTGCGTCAGGCAATCCGGAGCAGCAACGTGTCCGAATCCCCCACTCGGCCCACCTTCACGAACCCCGCGCTGTCGTAGAGCCGACGCGCCGCCACGTTGCCCTGCTCGACCGAGAGGCTCAGCGCGGGAACGCCCTCCGCCTGCGCGCGGTCAACGAGTTCCGTCATGAGCGCCCTGGCGACCCCTTTGCGGCGGTGAGCCGCGAACACGGCAAGTCCCAGTTCGGGGACGTCGTCTGCCACATACCCGTAGCCGGGATCCGAACTCGTGAAGGTGCGCCACCACGCGGCGCCGATGGCCACGTCGTCCTCTTCCGCGATGACGCCCGCGTCGCCCTCCCGCATCCAGTCCATGACGTAACGGGCGACCTGTGGGTCCTCAAGCAGACACTGGTCAGTCCACAGATCGTCGTCGCGCCAATTCATGGCGGCAAGGACCAACGGCATGAGGTCGTCGGCCGACGTCATGGGACGAGTCTTCATGAACCCAGGATCGCACGGACCAGGGAGGTCATTGCCCCCACGGCCCAAGGTCCCGGCTGCTAAGGGGCGCTCCTTGAGACCATGGACCTAGTTGTCACTAAAACAGACCATCACAAGCGCGTGCCCTCATCGACGAGAACAAGGAGGTGCCTTGCCCACGACAGCACGGTGGAGCACCCACCCGCGTCGGCACGCCTCGGCGACATCCGGGCCGATTCCCCCGGACCATCGTACGAACGCACCCCGCCCCATCACCATCGCCGCCGAATGCGACCTCGTCCACAGTTCTTCGGCGTCGAGCGACTGCCAGAGTTTTTCTGTGCGCGAGTTCCTGCTACTGGAGGACAGCAACCGCGTCCTGTTGCGCCAGGATCTGGAGTTCACCTTCGGCTCGCCTGAGGGAAATATACGCGAGGGGCTATGCCCCGCCGCGCTGATCGCCGCCATTCGAAACGTCGTCCTGCCCGAGGTCTCCGGTGCCGATCCCGAACGCCCATGGGAGTGTCTGGTGCGGTTGGCTCGCCGTCGACCGGTGCAGACCACCGCCGACGAACTGGCGCACATACCTTACGAGGTTCGCCTGAGCGATGCAGCGCGTCGCTGGCTCTAGCGTGGCGACAAGGACACGCCAGAATTCCTATCCGCGCCGTTGCGGAATCGGGGATCCGCAACGGGGTTCCTAGTGCGCGAAACGCCCAGTGGAGTATTCGAAGACCCATCCCACCAGGCCGATGGCGCCCACGATGACGGCCGGAACCATGATCCACCACCCCACGGCCAACGCCACGAAGGCGAGTGCGGTGCCCGCGCCGACCACGAGCGGCCACCACGACCATGGGGCGTAAAGCCCTTGGTCGCCCTGGCCCTCAGCAATCACGGCGTCGTCACGGTCTTCCGGGCGGTTGCCATGGCGCTTGCTCAACATGCGGTAGTAGATCCCGATCATGAAGGCAAGCCCCGCCGACAGCAAGATGGCGGGGAAACCCACGAGTTCCTTGAAGTCGGTGAGCGTGCCATAGACGATTGCGACGAGCAGAAAGAACGCTCCGGGGAACAAAAAGACGTTCGACTCAAGTTTCATCGCACGGCTCCTTGGGGCACCACTGGCTTGTCGAGGTTGTTGTCTGCCTCTTCGTGATGGTCGATCGCCGCCACCTGCGGGTAGTGCAGGTCAAACGCGGGACGCTCCGACCGGATACGCGGGATCGACACAAAGTTGTGACGCGGCGGCGGGCAACTGGTGGCCCACTCCAGAGAGTTGCCGTAGCCCCACGGGTCGTCCTCGGTCACCCGTGGCGCGTACTTTGCCGTCTTGTAGACGTTCCAGAAGAACGGCAACGTGGACGACGCCAGCACGAACGCCCCAATGGTGGAGATCTGGTTGAGGAGAGTGAACCCGTCTTCTGGCAGGTAGTCCGCATAGCGGCGCGGCATGCCCGCCGCGCCCAGCAGATGCTGGACGAAGAACGTGGTGTGGAACCCGATGAACAGCAACCAGAAGTGCAGTTTGCCCAGACGTTCGTTCAGCATCTTGCCCGTGAACTTGGGCCACCAGAAGTAAAAGCCAGCGAACATCGCAAACACTACGGTGCCGAAGACCACGTAGTGGAAGTGGGCGACCACAAAATAACTGTCCGACACCGGGAAGTCGAGAACGGGCGAAGCGAGAATGACACCCGACAGCCCGCCAAAAAGGAAGGTGATGAGGAAGCCGATCGACCACAGCATCGGGGTGGCCATGACGATCTTCCCGCCCCACATCGTGCCGATCCAGTTGAAGAACTTCACGCCAGTGGGCACCGCGATGAGCATGGTCATGAGGGCGAAAAATGGGAGCAGCACCGCTCCAGTGACGTACATGTGGTGAGCCCACACGGTCACGGACAGTGCCGCAATCGCTACGGTCGCATACACCAGGCCGTGGTAGCCGAACAGAGGCTTGCGGCTGAACACCGGGAGAATTTCCGTGACGATGCCGAAGAACGGTAGCGCGATGATGTACACCTCGGGGTGTCCGAAGAACCAGAACAGGTGCTGCCACAGGATGGCGCCCCCGAAGTCCGGATTGAAGATCTGGGCACCCAACACTCGGTCGGCACCCAGCGCGAACAGCGCCGCCGTCAGCGGCGGGAAGGCCACGAGAATCAGGAGCGACGTCACCAGGGCGTTCCACGTGAAGATCGGCATCCTGAACATCGTCATGCCGGGCGCACGCATGGTGACGATCGTGGTGATGAAGTTGACGGCACCCAGAATGGTGCCGAAGCCGGTCAGCGCAAGGCCGAACACCCAGAGGTCGCCGCCCACACCAGGCGAGTACGTCGCGTTGGACAACGGCGCGTAGGCGAACCAGCCGAATGAGGCCGCACCCTGTGGTGTGAAGAATCCGGCCACAGCGATCAGGCCCCCGAAGAGGAAGAACCAGAATGCCAGCATGTTCAGGCGCGGGAACGCCATGTCGGGCGACCCTATCTGTAGCGGCATGATCACATTCGCGAACCCTGCGAACAGCGGCGTCGCGAAGAGCAGCAACATGATGGTGCCGTGCATCGTGAACAGTTGGTTGTACTGCTCGGCCGACTGCACTACCTGAATGCCCGGTTTGAACAGTTCGGCACGGATGAACAGCGCCATGACGCCGCCGATGATGAACCATGCGAACGACGCGGCCAAGTACATGTAGCCGATCGTCTTGTGGTCGGTGGAGGTGATCCACCGCACCACGGCAGAGCCTCTGGGACGGCTCGGGATCGTGGGCGCGGCTTCGGCGCGGCGTTCCAACTCAATGGCCATGCTCTAACCCTCCCCGCCGGTCGGCTGGACGTCCGCGTCCTGCAGACGGTTGTACTCAAGGCCGATCGACCCGGTCTGGCCGGCATCGCGCAGGGATTGGATGTAGGCGTCGTACTCCGCGCGAGGTACCACTTTCACCGTAAACAACATGGCCGAGTGATACTCGCCGCACAGTTCGGCGCATTTGCCCTGGTACGTGCCTAGTTGCTGAGGAATGAACTGAATGTTGCTGGTGCGCCCCGGGATCATGTCCCGTTTGAACAGAAACGCGGGAACCCAGAATGAGTGAATCACGTCGCGCGAATTGAGCTGGATGTCGACCAGTTCGTTGACCGGCAGGTACAGAACCGGCAACGTCTCCTCGACGCCCACCTCACCGGTGAGTGTGGCCTGCACGCCCACGCTGTACGCGTCGTCATCGAGATAGTTGAAGTCCCACGACCATTGCTTCCCGATCGCCTGAATGCGAACGTCAGGTTCGCCGGACACATCCGTGATAGCCGCGAGGTCGGTGGCCGTCCAGCGGAACAGCACGGCGATCATCAGTAACGGCACTGCCACGTACATCAACTCGAGCGGCACGTTGGCCCGCGTCTGCACGGGCAACTTCTCGTCGTCCTTCTTCTTGCGGTACACCGTGATGGCCCACAGGATGAGCGTCAGGGTGATCGCGCCGACGATGAGAGCCGCGAGCCACGAATAGTTCCACAGGTCGATGACGCGACCAGTTTGGTTGGTGACGCCGGGTTGACTGGGAAGACCATTGGCTTCGGCCTGGCCAGCACAGCCTGCGAGCAGGGCCGACGCCCCCACAACGAGGGCGGCAAGGCGTAGGCGACGAAGCGCTACTGGGGACAAGGTAGCCACGGGTGCATACTATCGCGCGCTACCGTTGTCGCATGCAAAGGTCCCGGGTTTTCCTCGATTCGGGCGGTTCTTCGCCCCTTTCCGCTCGCGTTGCCGACGCATTGCGTGCCGGTTTCGCCGACGGGTGGGCGGACCCGGGCCGTTTGGGAACCGAATCGCGCCGCGCACGGGCACTGGTCGACAGCTCCCGCGAAGCCATCGCGGACGTGGTGGGGGCTCGCCCCGAACTCGTCCACTTCACGGCCAGCCCGCACGACGCTTTCGCACGCTGTATCGCGGGCATTCACGCGGCGCGGCGGGGTCGTCACCGCATTGTGGTGTCGGCAATCGAGCGAGACGCCTTGGCGAACGCGGCTACCTTTGTGGCGCCGCACGCCGTCGACGCCGTTCCTGTCGACCAGCGCGGACATGTCAGCATCGCGGACCTGAATACCGCCTTGCAGTCGAACGATGTGGCTCTCGCCGCGGTGCAACACGCGAATCAAGAACTCGGCACGGTGCAGCGGCTCGAGGATGTGGCACGCGCCACCCAATCGGTCGACGTGCCGCTACTGGTGGACGCAACCTCGAGCATCGGTCACATCGATCCCCCGGCGTATTGGGACGCCCTTGTGGCGCACCCGGCGGATTGGGGCGGGCCAGCGGGCATCGGCATCCTGGCACTCGAGCCTCACACGCGTTGGTTGCAGGCCTGGCCTGAGGGTGACGATTGGGCTCCCGGCGGCATCAGCGTGCCGCTGGCCCTCGCATCGGCCGTCGCGCTTCAGGAGCGTGAGGAGGCCCGCCATCGCGAGAGCGAACGCCTGAGCGCGCTCGTCGATCGCATCCGTGCGGCGGCCGCGCAATTGGCCGGAGTGGACGTGCTGGGCGATCCTGACGAACGTGTGCCACACATCGTCACCTTCTCGTGCCTGTATGTGGACGGCGAAGCGTTGCTGGGCGAACTCGACCGACGCGGATTTGCGGTGGGATCGGGATCCGCGTGCGTCTCGGGAACGCTCGAACCGTCGCGGGTGTTGGCCGCCGTGGGCGCACTGACTCACGGCAACGTACGTGTGGCGCTCCACCCAGGTATCTCGGAGGACGACGTCGTTCGCTTCCTGGTCGAACTACCCGACGCCCTTGACGCCGTGCGCACGCGAATCGGTGCGCCGCGTATCGTCTCGTGAGCGCACAACCGGCCGAAGCCAACGCCATGGTGGACGCCCGCGGCACCGCGTGCCCACTGCCCGTCATCATGTTGGCCAGGGCCGCCGAAGACATGCCGTCGGGCACCCAGATCACCGTGTTGGCCACCGACGTTGCCGCCCGCTACGACGTTCCGGCGTGGGCGCGCATGACAGGAAACGACTTTGTGGGGGAAAGCGAAACGGACGGCGGGGCGTTTGCCCTCACCGTCCGTTTGCGACGCTGACGTGGTCAGCTGAACGAGTCACCACACGCGCACGAACTCTGTGCGTTGGGGTTGTCGATCGTAAAGCCCTGCTTTTCGATCGTGTCTGCGAAATCGATCGTCGCACCATCGAGATACGGAACCGACATCTTGTCCACGACCACCTGGACGCCGTCATAGTCCCTGACCGCGTCACCGTCGAGTTGGCGCTCGTCGAAGTAGAGTTGGTAGATCAGACCAGAGCAGCCACCAGGCTGAACGGCCAAACGCAAACGCAGGTCGTCGCGGCCCTCCTGTGCGAGGAGACTCTTGACCTTCGACGCGGCCGCGTCGGTGATGACCACGCCGTGCGCCGAAACCTCAGTTACGGTGTCTGCCATATGGCGACTCCTTCCATGACGAATTGTCTCTAGGGTACGACGATGCCCGCCGCCCTGTGAACCACAACACCGCCGCGGGCGGGTTTGTGCCCGTCAGCGCCACGTCCACGTGTGCGCGACGCGGCGCACTCCTTCCAGCAGGCCCGCTGGACCTTGCGCGGCCTCATGTGCCGAGGCCAATCCCGCAGCCATGAGGTCCCGGCGCCCCACGTTGACCGCCGTGCTCAGCATCGTGGCAGGCACCCCGGCGTGCGCCGCCACGGTCGCCACGCTCGCCGCCACGCCCGTATCGAGCGCCGTCGGGGTCAGATCGCCACCTACGCCGACCACCAGGTCCGCATGTGCTGCAGCATCGGACAGGCCCGACGCCTCGGCCAGGTAGTGCGACGCCGCAACGATGCGCGCGCCGAGCGCCGCCAGCGCGTAGGCCAAGCCGCCTGCCGCTCCGGTACCCGGCTGGTCCGACAGCCGAGGCGGCCCCACGAGGGACTCATGGCCAGCGACCGGGTCGGCGCCGCGCGCGATGTCACCCCAGCGTTGTTCCTGGTACTGAGCGGCTGCGGCGAGTGGGCCGTCGCCTTCCCGGCCACCAATTAGGGCCGCACTCATGCCATGAAAACCCAAGAGCGGTCTGTTCGACGTGGCAAGTACCACCAGGTCGAGGCCCCTGAGGGATTCCCTCAGGGCGGCAAGCCCACCGCGCCACAGGTCCGTGGCGTCGCCCGCCGGGGCCTCGTCCCCCACCGGAATCACCACCGTGATCGGCACGCGCGCTTCCCGCGCCGACGCCGTGGCGGCAGCAGTGGCGAGCGAGGCGCTGTTCGGGCCCCGAGTCACCGGGGCGCCCGTGGCAGCAAGGGCCACGAGTGCCTCCGACAGTGCCCGGGGGTTCCAGCGTGACGCACCACTGCCGGGTGCCAACCACTCCGTGGCGCCCCGGGCCACCACGTCGACACCTTCCACGAGCGATCGTTGCCCCGACCACGCATCGGCGGTGCGGGGGCCGCCGCCGCCCACGGGCAACGCGTCGACGGACGACCCCGGCGCCGCCTCACGCCATGCCTCACGTACTGCCAACGCCGCCGCGCACGCATCCAGTGCCTCCTGCCCCGGCCACCCGTTGACCGCCGCCACCACTCGCATGCCGACAAGTCTGCACGCTCGCGGCCCAAGGGTCCGACACAGTGTCAGCTCGCGCGCGTGAAACAATGGGGACATGACGCAGACCTTCCAGGAACCCGAGGCATCGCCTGCGCTACTCCTGTTGGGGCGGCGCACCGATCCGATGTCCGAGCGCGGGGTGGATTGTCCGGGGGACCTGCCCGAACCCTCCGACCCCGATCTGGTGGAGCGCGCGCGCGAGGCAAAGAACGCGCTCGGCAACCGGGTGTTCATCCTTGGCCACCACTATCAGCGTGACGAGGTCATCCAGTTTGCCGATGTGACGGGCGACTCGTTCAAGTTGGCTCGCGATGCGGCTGCCAGGCCCGAAGCCGAGTTCATCGTGTTCTGTGGCGTGCATTTCATGGCGGAAAGTGCCGACATTCTCACGTCCGACGACCAGGCCGTGATTCTTCCCGACATGGCCGCCGGCTGCTCCATGGCGGACATGGCGGGTATCAACCAAGTCGAGGACGCGTGGGCTCAACTCGATGAGGTGGGTATTGCCGCCCGCACCGTGCCGGTCACGTACATGAACTCGACGGCGGCCATCAAGGCCTTCTGTGGTCGCCACGGCGGCGCCGTGTGCACCTCCTCCAACGCCGAGGTGGCGCTGCGGTGGGCGTTCGAGCGGGTCGGGGGCGTAGATGGCGACGGCAAGGTACTCTTCATGCCCGACCAGCATCTGGGCCGCAATACTGCGGTGCTGCACCTTGGCCTCGGTCTCAACGACTGCATCGTGTGGGATCCGCGCAAGCCGCTTGGTGGCAACACACCCGGAGAACTCGCAGCCGCCCGCGTGATCCTGTGGAAGGGCCACTGCTCCGTGCATGGGCGATTCCGTAAAGACAACGTGGACGCCTTGCGGGCTAGTGTGCCCGCCATCAACATCGTGGTTCACCCCGAGTGCACCCACGAGGTCGTGACCAGCGCCGACTACGTCGGCTCTACCGAGTACATCATCAAAGCGCTCGAGGCCGCAGAGCCGGGCAGCGCATGGGGAATCGGCACCGAGTTGAACCTGGTGCGCCGCCTCGCCAACGCCCACCCGGACAAGCAGGTGCACTTCCTGGAGGACACCGTCTGTTTCTGCTCGACGATGAACCGCATTGACCTGCCCCACCTGGTGTGGACCCTTGAGTCCTTGGTGGCGGGCAACGTGCCCCACCGCATCGTCGTGGACAAGACCACCCAGGAGCAGGCGCGCATCGCGCTCGACCGCATGCTTGCGCTGCCAGCCGCGGAACCGGAAAAGGACTGACAGCCGACGCCACCACTGGCCCGGCTTATGAGAGGACGATATGGCACGCAAGGAAAAGCCCGAGGAACTCTCCGTGGAGGAGGCGGCCGCAGGCAAGGGCCGTCCCACGCCCAAGCGCCGCGAGCAGGAGGCTGCTCAAAAGCGCGCGCTTATCGCGGACCCGAAGGCAGGTGCGAAGGAGCGCCGGGCTCGCCTGCGAGAGCAGCGCGCCAAGGAACAGCAAGCCATGCTGACCGGCGACGAGCGTCACATGCCCGTCGAGCACCGTGGACCCGTGCGCCGCTACTTGCGTGACTTCATCGATGCCCGCACCAGCCTCGGCGAGTTCGCACTGCCCGGCTCGATTGTCTTTGTCGTGGCGTCGCTGTTCTTCAACTCTGCAAACTCCAACGTGGGCACTCTCATCATCCTCGGCTTCTACGCGCTCGTGTTGGCCGCCATCGGCGACACCTTGTGGGCGATGCGCACGATGCGTAAGCGGGTCGTCGAGAAGTTTGGCGCCGACGCCCTGGGTCGGGGGTGGCGTCTGTATTCGGCTGCCCGCATCATGAACCTGCGTCGGCTACGCGTGCCGAGGCCCGTCGTTGGCCGCGGCGACTACCCGGTCTAGACGGACTCCGACGCTCGTCGAGCGCATGCGGGGCACACCAGTGTCGAAACGTTACGACTGCGGGCGGCACGGGGCGATAGGGTGAATTCATGATCAACTATCGCTATCTGGGCAACTCCGGACTCAAGATCACCGAACTCACCTACGGCAATTGGATCACGCACGGTTCGCAGGTCGAAAACGCCCAGGCTGCGGCGTGCGTCAAGGCGGCGCTCGACGTGGGCATCTCGTCTTTCGACACGGCCGATGTCTACGCCAACACCAGGGCCGAAACGGTCCTGGGCGACATTCTCAAAGGCGAGCGCCGTGAGAGCCTTGAGATCTTTACCAAAGTCTATTGGCCCACCGGCCCCGGCGGAGCCAACGACTCTGGACTTAGCCGCAAGCACATCATGGAGTCCATCGACGGCTCCCTGAGGCGCCTCCAGACCGACTACGTGGACCTCTACCAGGCCCACCGCTACGACGTCGAGACGCCTCTCGAAGAGACGATGCAGGCTTTCGCAGACGTGGTCCACCAGGGCAAGGCTCACTACATCGGGGTAAGCGAGTGGACGGCTGACCAGATCCGTGCAGGAGTCGCTCTCGCGAAGCAATTGGGCTTCCAACTCATCTCCTCGCAACCCCAGTATTCGATGCTGTGGCGGGTCATCGAGGATGAGGTCGTGCCCGCCTCCAGGCAGTCGGGGGTCGGCCAGATTGTGTGGTCTCCCGTGGCGCAGGGCGTGCTCACGGGCAAGTACAAGCCGGGTCAGCCGCCGCCGGTCGGCTCGCGAGCCACTGACGAGAAGGGCGGCAAGCGTTTCATCGGCCGCTTCTTCGAGAACGAGGCACTCCTGGAGCGGGTGCAACGGCTCCAACCGATTGCCGACGAACTCGACCTGAGCATGGCGCAACTGGCGATCGCCTGGGTTTTGCACAACGACAACGTGGCTGCCGCCATCATCGGCGCCTCCCGACCCGAACAGGTGCACGAAAACGCGAAGGCTTCCGGCGTTCAGATTCCCGCCGAACTCATGACAAGGATCGATGACGTGCTGGGCGACGCAGTGGAACGCGACCCGGGCCTCACAGCCGCTGGGGCACCCACGGGGCGCCCCTCCTGAGCGCACCGCCTTCGACACACGAAGGCCCCGGAACCTCTCGGTTCCGGGGCCTTCGTGCTTCAAAGGAGAAAACAATGCGTTGCGTACGCCTGGCAGGTGCGTACACATTTTTCAACGGCAAAACGTCGCGTTTGGTTCCCACGGTTTCATGGGAGTTTGCTACCGCTCGTCAGACGGCGCGCCCGTCGCCAGTTGGCGATTGATGCGGGACGGCCACAACGGTCCCTCGTACACCAGCGCCGTATAGCCCTGGACAAGGTTTGCACCCGCGTCGAGCAGCGCCCTGGCATCGTCGGCCGTGACGACGCCACCGACGCCAATCAGGCACATGTCCTCGCCGACGCGCAGGCGCAGGCGCGCAATCACCTCGATCGAGCGGCTGAGCAACGGCGGGCCGGACAGGCCACCCGGGCCACGGTCATGCCTGACGGTCGTGTTGGCCGCAACGATGCCGTCCAGGCCAAGATCCAGCGCGAGGCCCGCCACAGCGTCGATGTCCTCGTCCGCCAGGTCAGGCGCGATCTTGACCAGCAGCGGCACCTTGCGACTGCTCGCGGCCTCGATCGCGCCAGCACGGGCGTGTTCCAGGATGGGTCGCAGCGCCCCGACGGACTGCAGGTCACGAAGCCCCGTCGTGTTCGGCGATGACACGTTCACAACGAGATAGTCCGCATAGGGTGCGAGGACTCGCGCGCAATAGGCATAGTCGAGCGGTGCATCATCCGCCGACGTGTTCTTGTTCTTGCCGATATTCACGCCCACAAGGGCCGACCGGCCAAGCGCCGAGCGTCGCAACGCCGCCAACCTGCGAGCGGCGGCATCGGCCCCCGCATTGTTGAAACCCATGCGATTGCGTAAACCCCGAACATCCAGTTCTCGCCACGCGCGCGGTGGGTCATTTCCCGGTTGCGGCTTGGGCGTGACGGTCCCAATCTCCACATGCGAGAAGCCAGCAAGCCACAAACCCTTGACAGCGACGCCTTCCTTGTCCAGGCCGGCTGCCAGTCCCACCGGAGCCGGAAATACGGCTCCCATCGCCTCGACGGCGGCCGATGCCCGGGCCGCTGGCATGAGCCTCAGCGATCGTGCCAGCGCCACGAGAGGCCACCCCCACCGGAAGGCGGCTACCGCCATACGGTGGGCTCGCTCCGGGCTCATCCTCAGCAGGACCTGGCGAAACAGGAGGTCGTACATGCTGACAACCTAGCGGGATAGGCTCGGGAGCATGACCACCATCTCCGCGACCCAAGAGTCCCTTTCCACCCTGAACTGCGACGCCCTCGTCCTCGGCGTGGACGCCCAAGGCAAGGTGCTGGCACACCCGCAACTGCCTGCCGATGTCCAGGAATCCTTGTCCGAAACCGCCACTGTCCTGGAGGCCAGCGCGAAGCGGGGCGCAGTCACAGTCTTACCTGGCGGCTCCACCGCAGCCCGCCGCGTCGTACTCGTCGGCCTGGGCGACGCCACAGACGGCGACCTGCGATTCGCCGCGGGAGCGGCGGCCCGCTCGTGTGGGAAGAAGCCGGGAACCGTCGTCGTCGGCATCCCGTGTGGCGACGTTCGCGCGGCTTCCGCTGTGGCCGAAGGGGCGCTATTGGGCGCGTACGTGTTCACCGACTACAAGTCCGCTGCGGACGACGAGGACGAGAAGTCGTTCACCACATGGCTGATCGCGGGCGCGACGGACGCCGCGATCGAGCGGGCCAAGGTGATCGCTGGTGCGGTGGCCGCGACACGCGACCTCGTCAACACTCCCCCACTCGACCTCTTCCCTGCGTCGTTTGCCGAGATCGCGCAGGGCTTTGGAGGTCAACTGGGGTGCGATGTCACGGTGTGGGAACCGCAACAACTCGCCGACGAGGGCTTCGGCGGGCTCTTGGCCGTTGGCATGGGGTCGTCCCGCCTGCCGCGCCTGGTGCGGGTCGCGTGGGCCCCCGAGGGCGCCAAACAGACAGTCGCGCTCGTGGGCAAAGGCATCACCTTCGACACCGGTGGCATTTCCCTGAAGCCCCCGAAGTCGATGGAGACCATGAAGTCCGACATGTCCGGAGCGGCGGCCGTCCTTCACACGGTTCTTGCCGCCGGTCGCGCGAACCTGCCGATAGCCGTGACCGGCTGGTTGTGCTTGGCGGAAAACATGCCGTCCGGCACCGCCCAGCGCCCATCGGACGTCATCCGGATCTACGGCGGCAAGACGGTCGAGGTCCTCAACACCGACGCCGAAGGTCGCCTCGTCCTCGCCGACGGCCTGGTGCGCGCCCTCGAAGACAAGCCCGACGTGGTGATCGACGTGGCGACCCTCACCGGCGCCCAGGGCGTCGCGCTGGGCACGCGCACGTCCGCCGTCATGGGCTCCGCGGACCTCCAAGCCGAGATTGTCGCGGCGGCGCAGGCGGTGGACGAGGACATGTGGCCCATGCCGCTGCGCGACTACCTGCTCGAGTTGGTGGAGTCCAAGGTGGCCGATCTCAAGAACACGGGCGACCCTGGCGGAGCCGCAGGAATGCTCACGGCAGGGATGTTCCTCAAACAGTTTGTGGGCGACGCAACGTGGGCACACCTGGACATCGCCCGACCCGCATTCCATGAGGGAAGCGCCTACGGGTACACCGTGCCGGGCGCCACCGGGGCGGCAGTGCGCACGCTGTTCGAGTTTCTCGAGCGTCGCGCCTGATCAGCCACCACGTAGTGGGCGCCGGGGGACGGCGGCCACTAGATCCGCCGGTGCTTCTCGTTCCACTCGCGCATGCGCGAAGGGTAGCCCGACAGATTCACGTCAAATACTGGCACCGACAGATCCTTGGCGACTTTGCGTGCCGCAGAAGCATCGGGGACCTTCCTGCGCGTCCACTCCCCCGTTCCCGCGACCACCACGAGCGTCGTCTGCGTCACGCGGGTCGCGGGCTCAATGAAGGCCTCGCACCCCTCCCGGTGCGCAATGAACTCGCGGAAGTGCTGCATGGTCTTGGCTTGCGCCTCGCGCGATCCAGATCCCGTCGCAGTCACGGTCGACTTATTGCGGCCAAAGAGGCGCCCCAGAAAACTCATTCTCACAGAGTAGTCATGGATGTCGAGTTCGCGTGGCGCGCCACGAGTGGCAAGATGGGACCTACCCGCATCCTGACAAGGAGAATTGAGCCCCGTGACCGAGCCCACACCTCACTCGTTTGATGTTCTCATCCTCGGCGGTGGCTCCGGCGGATACGCCGCAGCCCTGCGCGCCTCCCAACTCGGCCTGAGCGTGGGAATGGTCGAAGAGGCGAAGGTGGGTGGCACCTGCCTGCACTGGGGGTGCATCCCCACCAAGGCGCTGCTACACGCCGCCGAAGTCGCCGACCATGCCCGCCATGGTGAGTCGATTGGCGTCAACACCGAGTTCCATTCAATCGACATGCCGAAGGTCAACGCCTACAAGCAGAGCGTGGTCGACCGGCTCTACAAGGGCCTCCAAGGACTCGTGAAGGCCCGCAAGGTCACCGTCATCGACGGCCACGGCACACTGGTCGGGCCCGACGCGATTGAGGTGCGGGGGGAGCGCTACACCGGCAAGAATCTAGTCCTCGCGAGTGGCTCCTACGCGCGTAGCCTCCCCGGCCTTGAGATCGGCGGACGCGTCATGACCTCCGACCAGGCACTCGCCATGGAATGGGTGCCCCGCTCGGCGATCGTGCTTGGCGGCGGCGTCATCGGCGTCGAGTTCGCCTCCGTGTGGAAGTCCTTTGGTGCAGACGTCACGGTCATCGAGGCGCTACCTCACTTGGTGCCCAACGAGGACGAATCCCTGTCCAAGGGACTTGAGCGCGCCTTCCGCAAGCGCGGCATCACCTTCACCTTGGGGGTGCGGTTCAAGGCCGTCACTCACGACGACAACGGGGTGACAGTCACCCTGGAGGACGGGTCGACCATCCAGGCGGACGTGCTGTTGGTGGCGGTCGGTCGCGGCCCCCGCACCGCGGGTCTCGGCTACGAGGAACAGGGTGTGCGGGTCGACCGCGGCTTTGTCCTCACCGACGACACACTTCACACCGGAGTCGCCAATATTTACGCCGTAGGCGACATCGTCCCAGGGCTGCAACTTGCGCACCGCGGCTTCCAACAAGGCATCTTCGTGGCCGAACAGATCGCCGGGTTGAACCCCGCGCCGATCGTGGAAGCGAACATCCCACGCGTCACGTATTGCGAGCCCGAAGTCGCGTCAGTCGGGCTGACCGAGGCCAAAGCCAAGGAGCAATACGGCGAAGACAAGGTCAAGTCGCTCGAGTACAACCTGGGCGGCAACGGCAAGAGTCAAATCCTCGGCACCGCAGGCTTCATCAAGCTCGTCCGTGTGGTCGACGGCCCGGTCGTCGGTGTCCACATGCTTGGCTCTCGCGTCGGTGAGCAGATCGGCGAGGCTCAGTTGATTGTCAGTTGGGACGCCCACCCCGAAGACGTGGCGCCACTGATCCACGCGCATCCCACCCAAAACGAGTCGCTCGGGGAGGCGCACCTCGCGCTCGCCGGCAAACCGCTTCACGCGCACGACTAGGCCTCAAGGAGACACGCAATGAGCACCGACGTCACCCTTCCCGCGCTCGGAGAGTCCGTCACCGAAGGAACCGTGACCCGCTGGCTGAAGTCAGTGGGCGACACGGTCGCAGTGGACGAACCCCTGCTTGAAGTGTCGACCGACAAGGTCGACACCGAGATTCCCTCCCCCGTAGCCGGAACCCTGCTTGAGATCCTCGTGAACGAGGACGACACCGTGGAGGTCGGTACCGTGTTGGCCCGACTAGGCGATGCGTCCGACGAGAGTTCCGGACCCGCTGCCTCGCCGACCGCTGCCCCTGCCGCACCTTCGGCTCCCCCTGCCGCACCTTCGGCTCCCCCTGCCGCACCTCCGGCTCCCCCTGCCGCACCTCCGGCTCCCCCTGCCGCACCTTCGCCCCCTGCCGCACCTTCGCCCCCTGCCGCACCTTCGGCGCCCCCCGCCGCACCTTCGGCTCCCGCCGGTGCATCGCCAGCAACCCCGCCGCCCAGCGCCGAAGCACCAAGCGAGCCCACCGGCAGCGCACCCGTTGTCCCCGCCGCACCATCCGGCGACGCCACTGACATCACCCTTCCCGCATTGGGGGAATCCGTGACCGAGGGCACCGTGACGCGTTGGCTCAAGGCAGTGGGCGATGAGATCGCGGTGGACGAACCCCTCCTCGAAGTGTCCACCGACAAGGTCGACACCGAGATTCCCTCCCCCGCCGCTGGCACGCTCCTGGAAGTCCTGGTGGGCGAAGACGAGACGGTCGACGTAGGCACAGTACTGGCGAGGGTGGGATCCGGGGCGCCTGTACAGCCCGCGCCCACTCGCGAGAGCGCACCGGGAGCCAGCCAGGAACCGGCGGCGCCCCCAGCCCAACACCCCACGGAAGCTGAGCCACCCACCGTTTCACCGGAGCCTGCGCCTGCTGCTACTCAGCCCTCCACTCAAGAGTCCCCACCGCCCCAGGCGGCCCCCGCGCCAGCACCACAGCAGGAGTCCACTGGTGGCGCCGAATCTGGCGTCGGTTCCACCTCCGGATACGTCACGCCGATCGTGCGAAAACTCGCCGCCGAGCGTGGCGTCGACCTTGCTCGAGTGGAGGGCACCGGAGTGGGAGGACGCATCCGCAAGGAGGATGTGCTCGCGGCACCGCAACCAAGCACACAGGAAGCCCCCGAGCACCAGCAGACCTCTGAGAAGGCCTCCACCACCTCCACATCGGCGCCTGACGACACGAAGCCATCGCTTCGCGGAACCACGGTCAAGATGAGCCGAATCCGCAAGATCACCGCAGAGAAGATGCTGGAGTCGTTGCACGGAATGGCGCAACTGACCACCGTAATCGAGGTTGACTGCTCTGCGATCTGGGCCTTGCGCACCGCGAGAAAATCCGCGTTCGAGGATAAGCACGGCGCCAAATTGACGTTCCTGCCGTTCTTCACCAAGGCGGTCGCCTCTGCACTGCTTGAGCACCCCAACCTCAACGCATCCGTCGACGGCGACTCGATCGTGTATCACGGCGAGGTGAACCTTTCGCTCGCTGTCGATACGAACAAGGGCCTCATGTTGCCCACGTTGCGCAACGCGCAGGACAAGTCGATCGCCGAGCACGCCCAGCAGATCGCCGACCTCGCCAACCGAGCCCGTTCGGGTGGCCTCAAGGCCGACGAGATCAGCGGCGGCACGTTCTCGGTGACCAACACCGGCTCCGGCGGCACCCTGCTCGACACACCCATCGTGCCGTCACCGCAGGTAGGAATCCTGGCCACGACCATCATCGAGAAGCGTGTGGTCGTGAGTAAGGGCGCTCACGGCGAAGACGTCCTGTCCATCAAACCGATGTGTTACCTGCCGCTGAGTTACGACCATCGGATCGTGGATGGCGCGGACGCAGCACGCTTCCTCCAGAGCATCAAGAGCCTTGTCGAGGCAGGCGACTTCGAGTCGTCGCTCGACCTCTAGCGCATGCGCGTCGCCATTTCTGGTGCGTCGGGGTTGATTGGATCGGCCCTGACGGAATCGTTGAGTGCAGACACCCACACGGTGGTGGCGCTCGTCAGACGCCCGTCACGTGGAGACAACGAGTCGTCGTGGGACCCCACCACTCACACGATCGACCGGGACGTCATCGCGTCGGCCGACGTCGTGGTCAACCTTGCTGGAGCGTCGATTGGTGGCAAACGCTTCACCCAACGCTACAAGCAGGTCGTGAGAGCGTCGCGCCTTGACTCGACGGCCACAATCGCCGACGCCATCGCCGCCGTCAACCCGTCCGTCATGCTGCTCCAGGGCTCTGCCATGGGCTACTACGGCGACCGCGGCGTGCAAGAACTGACCGAACGCGTCGAACCCGGTCAAGGCTTCCTGGCGGACGTCAGCCGGGACTGGGAGGCGGCCGCGGCGCCCGCAGTCGACGCCGGCGCGAATGTCGCGTACCTTCGTACTGGCCTCGTCTTGGCGGGACACGGTGGTTTCGCACAACGACTGCTTCCCCTCGTCAGGCGCGGTCTGCTGGGGTCCCTCGGCGGTGGCGATGCGCGGCAGTCGTGGATCACACTTGAGGACCACGTGCGCGGCATGCGGTTCCTGATAGACAAGCGGCACCAGGGTCCGGCAAACCTCGTGGCTCCGCAGGCCGCATCGCTTGCGGACATCATTGCCGCGATAGCGCACGCCTTGGGTTCGCGGCCCGGGCTTACCGTGCCGTCGTGGTTGCTTCGCACGGTGATTGGCGAGGCTGCGGACGATTTGCTCGCGTCGCAAGCGGGCGTACCTGGAGTCCTCACGAGGTTGGGCTTCGAATGGTCACACCCGACCCTGGAGTCAGCGGCGCGCTACGTCGCGGATAGCGCGAAGTAGCAAGGTCGACGCTGCCGCTAGGTCCCTTCGTCCGGCGTGGCGTCCTCCGCCGAGCGGACCAGCCAGCTGGCTTGGTCGCGCACTAGTTCGAGATCCACTGTCTGCGAGTAGGAGTCGAATTGCGTCTTTTGGCCATCCACGGTGACGGCGTGATCGCTCAAAGTGTAGGTCACCCGCACCACCGCAACATTCGGCGTCGCGACCGGGGCGGACTCCACACTGACCCGGTCGATTGTGGCGGTCAGTCCGTCCACGACCATCCGGCCCGACGCGAGCGCGAGGGCGGTGGCCTCAGCCTCCGCACGGGCGGGCGTACCTGCAGCTGTCCATCGGAGCAACGCCTCACCATTGGCTGTCTGCAGGGCGCGAAAACGCGCCTGGGTCGCTTCGCGTGCTACCCAGGTAGGCTCCCGCTGCGCCGGTAACTCACCTGCACCGGGTGCGGTCGTGGGGGACGGCGCGGTTAGCGCGGGCACAGCCACCCATGCACCTATCGCCACGACGACGACGGCGACCGCGAGAAGCCGCCTCCCCGACCACCTGCGTGCCGTCTGGTAGCACCGCCAGATGCGCGGACGCGGCAGTGTCCTCACCGTGCCTGTATGCGCGGCCGCCGCCCGCATCGACGAGGCGACGCCACGTGGCGGATGCTGGAGTGGCTCCGGCGGGGCACACGACCCGAGCGCCCGCGCCACCATGGCGGCGGTGGGGCGCGCAGCGGGGTCGACGTGGGTCATCGGTTCGGTCCAGGCCCGCACGCGCTCCGCCTCTGGCCCACTGACGCACGACGCGAGCATCCGACCGAGGTCTGCGACATCGTCGGGCGGGGTGGAGTTCGCCGCACCGTCAATGAGTTTGCCCACGACGGGGCCACCCGACGGTAGCCGCACAGCGCTCGCGTCGACCGCACCGTGCGCCAAACCCGCCCGGTGCAACGCGGAGAGCGCCTCAGCCACGGCCATGCCTACCCAGACACACTCTCCCGCCCTGAGAGGCCCGCGACCCTCGAGCGTCGCCTGCAGCGTCGGTGTTTCCTGACCCGACTCGACCACGGCAACTGCGTCTCCTGGCAGCATGGTGACGCGGGAGGGCACATCAAGAGCCGGGTGTCCGACGTTCGCGATAGCGGCCACCCTGGCCCGCACAGCCTCGAACGCCTCGTGCCCCTGGCCGACAACGCGCTCACGAGCCACCGGATCCGCCGTGCTGAGTGAAGTCATGCACCTACGATGCAGCGTCCGCGCCCCCCGCGGGCGTTATCCACAGGACAAGATTGGCACGTCGGACTCAGTCACGGAACGCTCGCGCCCAGGGCCACCACGACACCCTGCCAAGATCCGAAATCAGGCCGGGGACCAGCAGGGACCGCACCACGAAGGTGTCGATCAGCACACCGAACCCCACAATGAACGCGATCTGAGCCAGGAAGATGAGCGGCAACACCCCAAGTGCCGCAAAGGTCGCCGCCAGCACGATTCCCGCAGAGGTGATCACCCCACCCGTCACGGCAAGCGCCCGACGCACGCCCAGACTGGTGCCATGCACGAGCGCCTCCTCCCGGGCGCGCGACATCAAGAAGATCGAGTAGTCGACCCCCAACGCCACGAGGAACACGAAGCCGAGTAGCGGCGTGCCCGGATCCATACCGGGGAACCCCACAATATAGTTGAATACGAGGGCTGACACTCCCAGTGCGGCACCGAACGACACAATGTTCGCGAGCACAATGATCGCGGGGGCCACCAAGGACCGCAACAGCATGACCAAGACCACAAAGATGACGACGAGGATCACCGGGATGATCACCTGGATGTCGCGGTCGGTCGTCAGGCGCGTGTCCAGCGACTCGGCCGCCGCGCCACCCACGAGCGCGCCCTGGGACACCGGATGGACCACGTCGCGGATTTGGGCCACCACGTCTTGAGCCGCCCTGGCCGTGGACGATGCTTGGGTCACCGCAACGATCTCGACGCGCCCATCGACCACGATCGGGTCCTCGGGGACTGTGCCTCCAGGTGCCCCCTGCGCGACTGCGGGAGTCAGCAGGTAGGCGTCGTCGACGCCCTCCACAGCTTCGACCGCACTCAACACGGCATCGGAGTCCCCTTGGGCCACGATGATCCTGACGGGAGCGGTGGCTCCCGCCGCGAAGTGTTCCTCCAGAACCGCGAACCCCTCGACGGATTCGGTCGTGGTGAGGAAGACATCACGGTCGCCCAGACCGTCGGCCTTGAGTTGAGTCAGGCCCGCGGACATGACGAGTAGCAGGGCACCTGCGCCAATCCATACACGTCGGGGGCGGGCATCCACGGCTCGCGACACGCGACCCCACACGCCCGACCGCGCCTCGACGGCCTCAATAGCCGTGGCGTCGGCTTCGTCGTCGCCCAGATACCGCGGTCGAGCGGGCCAAAACACCCCGCGGGCGTGCTTGCCGCCGATCAGCAGCAACGCGGGCAGCAGGCTCAGCGCGGCGAGGAAGGCACTCGCGATGCCGATCGCGCCCGCCGGGCCGAGCGACGCATTCGACTTCAGGTCGGACAGCAGCAGCACGAGCAGCCCGGCGACGACCGTTCCGGCCGATGCGGCGATGGCGGCGATCGACCGCCGCCATGCCTCGCGCATGGCCGCGTAGGGACTGCGACGATGTAGCAGCTCCTCGCGGTAGCGCGCCACCAACAACAGGGCATAGTCAGTGGTCGCGCCCACCACGAGGATGAACATGATGCCCTGCGATTGGCCATTCAGAGTGATGACATCGCCCTTGGCCAAGGCGTACACGAGGACAATCGCGGCCGACAGCGCGATCATCGAGGTGGCGAGAACCAGTAGCGGCAGCACAGGGCTGCGGTACACGATCAACAGGATCACCAACACGACGAGCAGCGCCACGACCAACAAGATGCCGTCGATGCCGGAGAAGGCCTGCACGAGGTCTGCCACCAGCCCGACACCACCCGTCAAATAGCCGTTCGCGTTCAGATCCTGTGCCGCCCAGGTGGCACGCACACTCGTGGCGAAGAGCTCTCCCAAGGTCGCTTCCCCTGAAGCCTGGGCGAACAGGGCGGCATCGACGTCAAACACCACGAGCATGGCCTGGCCGTCCTGCGCGGGCACCACTTGAGGGTCCCGTGTGAGGATGTCGCCCGCGGTACGGCCTTGATCGTCTCCCTCGAGCGGCGCGGCAACGACCGCGTCGACGAACGACTGCACAGCGTCCGCCTGCTCGGCACCCACGCCGTCGATGACGAACAGCCCGGGAACCGCGTCGGACGGCACAAACTCGGCGTGCGCTGCAGCGGCCTTAGTGGACTCTGCCGACGACGGCAGGAACACGGAGTTGTCGTTCTCCTGGACGGAACTGAGCACGCCGAAGGTTTGACCTCCGACCCCTCCGATCCCCAGCCATACGGCGATCGTCGCGATCACAAGGACGGGTCTCCACCAGGTGCGAGTCTTCATGTGACTACCCAACGCGCGTATGACAATGGCATTCCTGGGTTAGCCTGAACGCATGCAGATCCTCAACCTGCTTGACGGCCAGCACCGTGACTATCGCGAGATGTGGGCGCTCCAGCGAGAGATCCACGGCGAGGTCGTGGCCGGGCACCGGCCCGACACCACCATCCTGGTTGAGCACTCAAGCGTCTACACCGCAGGCAAACGCACCGCCGCGTGGGATCGTCCCGTGGACGACACCGAGGTCATCGACGTGGACAGGGGCGGCCGGATCACGTGGCACGGCCCGGGGCAACTCGTGGGATACCCGATCGTGAGGCTACGGGAACCTCTCGACGTCGTCGAGTACGTGCGTCGCCTGGAGCAAGCCATTATCGAGGTGTGTGCGGGCTACGGCCTGCAGACCCTCCGCGTGGCGGACCGCTCGGGGGTGTGGCTTCCCGCCACCGAGACGCGGCGCGAGCGCAAGATTTGCGCGATCGGAGTCCGCGTCGCCACACGCGTGTCCATGCACGGGTTCGCGCTGAACTGCAGTCCCGACCTGACGGCATTCGACAAGATCGTGCCGTGCGGCATCGCCGATGCGGACGTCACCTCGCTGAGTGCCGAACTTGGCCGCACCGTGGAGATAGCCGAGGTGGTGCCCGCAACGCTGGCCGCACTCGAGACGGCTTTGGCCGACATACGATGGGAGTCTGAGCGTGCGGATGCCGCACCGCACCGCACCGAGAAAGCCCCACAACCCCAGGAGACCGCGTGACGCTCGCCCCCGAAGGCCGCAAGATGTTGCGCGTCGAGGCCCGCAACGCCGAGACGCCCATCGAGCGCAAGCCCGAATGGATCCGCACTACCGCCACCATGGGCCCCGAGTACAAGGAACTCAAGTCCTTGGTCAAGGGCGGGAGCCTGCACACGGTGTGTGAAGAGGCGGGTTGTCCCAATATCTTCGAATGTTGGGAGGACCGTGAGGCGACGTTCCTCATCGGTGGCTCGCAGTGCACCAGACGCTGCGACTTCTGTCAGATCGACACGGGCCGCCCCGCCAACCTCGACCGCGATGAGCCGCGTCGGGTCGCAGAGTCGGTGCACCAGATGGGCCTCAAGTACTCGACGATCACCGGTGTGGCTCGGGACGACCTCCCCGACGGTGGGGCCTGGCTGTATGCGGAAACCGTGCGCCAGATTCATGCGCTCAACCCTGGCACGGGCGTCGAGTTGCTGATCCCCGACTTCAACGCGGAGCCGGACCAGTTGGCCGAGGTGTTCTCCTCCCGACCCGAAGTGCTCGCCCACAACCTGGAGACGGTGCCGCGCGTGTTCAAGCGCATCCGTCCCGCCTTCACGTATGAGCGCTCGCTGTCCGTGCTGACCTCAGCGCAGGCCGATGGCTTTGTGACCAAGTCCAATCTGATCCTGGGCATGGGTGAGACATTCGACGAGGCCGTCCAGGCGCTCCAGGACTTGCACAATGCCGGTTGCGACCTGCTGACGATCACCCAGTACCTGCGTCCGAGCCCCCGCCACCACCCCGTGGACCGGTGGGTCAGGCCCGAGGAGTTTGTGGAACTGTCGACTGCCGCGCAGGAGATAGGTTTCCTGGGCGTGATGTCCGGACCGTTGGTTCGATCGTCCTACCGCGCCGGGCGGTTGTGGGCACAGGCCATGACACGCAAGGGTCGCAGCATTCCAGCGCAGTTGAGTCATCTGGCCCAACCGATGACGGCGCGCCAAGAGGCCTCGTCGCTGTTGGTGAGGTAAACACACCCGCGTTCCACCTCCGCGGATCTGGCACGCGGGCCCAAGTGCGCGCAGGGCGTCTAGACTGGGCGCATTATGGCGAAGAAATCATCCCCCGCACCCAAACAGCGTTGGTATAAGACCCTGTGGCAGGCCTATTCGGTCACCGCGAAAACCGACAAGAAACTCCCGTGGATACTCGGCAGCATCGTCGTGGTCCCCCTCGCGGTCGGAATCGTCGCGGGGGTGATGACGGACGGCCTGGCCGCCACGATCTACAGCCCCCTCATTGCACTCCTGCTCGGCGCCGTGGTGGCGCTGTACGTGCTGACGAGGCGTTTCGAGAAACAGATGTTCCAGCAGATGGAGGGCGTGTTGGGCGGCTCGCTTGCCGTCGCACAGTCCATCACCAGGGGCTGGCAGTTCGCCGAGGAACCCATCGCCGTGGACCAGAAGACTCGCTCCGTGGTCTTCCAGGGCGTCGGCAATGGTGGCGTGGTGCTCTTGGCAGAGGGCGGTAACGCCGCTCGTCGGCCCGTCACTCAGACCGTCGCTCGGCTGGCGAAACTCGTTCCCGGCGTGCCGGTTACCCCGATCTACGTGGGCCACGGGGAGGGCGAGGTGCCGCTGAAGCGTCTCACCAAGGAGATCAAGGCCACCAAGACCAAGCGCTTTGGCCGTGGGCTACGCAAGGGACTGTCGTCGGCCGATGCCCAGACGGTGCGGGCGCGCCTTCGCGCCATGGGCGGCCCACAGTTGGCCGTGCCAAAGGGAATGGATCCCACCAAGGCCAGGGCCGACCGCAAGGCGATGCGCGG